>JBHIEV010000064.1:0-7708 GCA_046760805.1 Bathyarchaeia archaeon | reverse complement strand
GCAGTAGCAGGAGGCGGCTGGGAGTTCGTCGCCTGCTGTGACCTCGCAATCGCAGCAGACCACGCAAGATTCATCTCCCCTGGCCCCAGAGTTGGTATGACCTCCATCGGAGGACTGTCCCAATGGCTTCCTCTACACATGAGCATAAAGAAGTCCGCAGAGATGGTTCTCCTAAGTTCACAGATAAACGCAGAAGAGGCCCTCAAGTATGGTGTAGTGAATGAGGTGGTGCCTCTGGACAAACTAGACACCAAAGTGAAAGAGTACATCGATAGGATGAAGACGCTATCTCCATCCAGCCTCTGGTATTACAAAGTTCATCACAACTGGTGGAGAGAACTCATCTGGCGCCCCACATGGGAACACGGAAAAGCCTGGTTTGCCCTCAACATTGGATCAATGGAACCAAGCGAAGGCTTGTGGGCTTTCAAAGAGAAGAGAAAGGCCGAAATGGAGAAGATCCGCTCATTCATCGCCAAAGGAGGAGACCCAAGAGTTCCCTACGGACCGTACCTGCATAAATGCGACAAGTGCGGCGCAGAATACCTCCCAGCAAACTCCGAGTACTGCCTGAAGTGCGGCGCCAAACTAGCACGCTAGAGTAAGGATGGATATGAACAGAAGAGTGGCCGTAGTAGGTGTCGGCCAGACAACCTTCACCCGCTCATGTGGAGTCTCAATTCGAGAGTTATGCTTTGAGGCTTTCAGAGAAGCCATGCAAGATGCTGGAAG
Source organism: Bathyarchaeia archaeon (assembly GCA_046760805.1). Lineage (GTDB taxonomy): Archaea > Thermoproteota > Bathyarchaeia > Bathyarchaeales > Bathyarchaeaceae. Next base: position 6,976 of record JBHIEV010000064.1, on the reverse strand, counting down.
CCTTTCTACAAAGGACATAGACGCATCCATCATCTGCTCAGCCCCAGAATACGACAAGCAGAGAAGCCCAGCAGGACTGATAGCTGAATATCTAGGCCTGAATCCGAAGCCCACTTTTCTAGCCGAGGCAATATGCGCCTCAAGCAGCGTAGGCGCCAGAATCGCGTGGTCTTTCATAAGCTCGGGAGTTCATCAGATAGTCGCTGTTGTCGGCTTCCAGAAGATGTCCGAGTTGACCTCTGCCGAGTCTCAGGAGAGGATGCTTAGGGGTGGAGATATTATGTGGGAGTCCCCGTTCGGGTCTATGATGCCTGCGTATTACGCCATGTTTGCACGTGCTCATATGAATAAGTATGGGACCACTGAAGAACAACTCGCAAAGGTCAAGGTGAAGAGCGGTAAGTACAGCGTGATGAATCCAAAGGCTATGTACCAGAAAGAGGTTACAGTTGAGAACGTGCTGGGTTCAAGGGTGGTCGCGTCCCCTCTGAAGGTTTTTGACTGCTGTGCCAACGCCGACGGGGCTTCGTGTATGATTCTGGCGAGCGAGGACATTGCTAAGAAAGTGACGGACACACCTATATGGGTAGCTGGACTGGGATTGGCGTCGGCACCCATGTCTCTCACCGCCAGAAAGACGGTCTCTACGCTCTCTTGCGCTGTTGAGGCGGGGAAACAGGCGTATGAGATGGCTGGGCTGAAGCCGAATGGCGTAGATGTTGCTGAGGTTCATGATTGCTTCACGATAGCCGAGATCATGGCCTACGAGGACCTTGGGTTCTGTAGAAGAGGTGAAGGCGGCAACTTGATAGACGATGAGGAGACCTATGTAGGTGGAAGAATTCCAGTGAACGTGGACGGTGGATTGTTGTCTAAGGGACACCCCATAGGCGCCACTGGTGGTTCACAGATCAGAACCATAGTCTTGCAGCTTAGGGGCGAGGCTGGGAAGACGCAGGTTAATGGGGCTGAGACTGGATTGGTGCACAACATTGGTGGTATAGGACTTTACGGGTCTGTGATTATATTCAGGAGATAGTGCTCACATGAGCTTCGAAAAATTCGGAGAAATCAGCTACATATCTGAGACGAAGGTTTCGGATTTCGTTAATCATCTGGAAAAGGGCAGAATAATGGGAATCAGATGTAAGAAATGCGGAAGGCTCTATTTTCCGCCGAGGGCTGACTGCGCCGATTGCCTATCAAGCGATATAGAGTGGATTCCGTTAAGTGGAAGAGGGAAACTGATCACTTACACCACAGCCCATTTCGCTCCAGCTGGCTTCGAGGCTCCCTACACCCTAGCCCTAGCAGAGCTTGAAGAAGGGGTACGAGTCTTCACTCGAGTAAGCAGAGAGATCAAAGAGGACGAGATCAAGATAGGTATGAATGTGAGGCTGGTTCCCGTAAAGCTGAGTAATGAAAGAATAACGTATGAGCTTAGGAAAGCCTGAAAAGTCGAAAACCTACTTCTTTCTTATGTAAATTGTTCTGACCGTTTCGTCCTCTTCGTAGCATCTTCTGCACTCTTCAGTCATCTCGTTAAGGCTTACGGGTTCAAGGTGAACCTCATAGCCTAGGGACCTGTACAGCTCTACGCACTCGCTCAGTCTCGGCTCTCCAATCGCATTCTGTCTTATCTATCCGTTCTTTTTGAGTTCCTCTTCCTTTTTCGACATTTTCTGCTCTTAATTATGGGATAGCTGGTAATTTCTTTTATGGCGCAGGGGAGGCAATTTTGGAAAAAGCACGGTTTTCAACATAGTTGTGTTATTAGGCTCCTATTAGGCGACGTATGTTGAATCCATAAAGGGGGAGAGGGAGTGACATCTTAAAATTCACTTTATATATCAGAACACGTTTTAGTAGACTCTTCAAAATAGACGGAAGAAAATCTAGAAAATTTAACGAATTAGTGCGTTCCTGCAGTTAGAGTGAGCTGATGCCCAAGTTGAAAGTAACGTTGCTGACCGGACGAACCATCGACCAAGGCACAAGAAGGGAGCACGGCAAGCTCTCCGAAAAATATCAGAGAAGCGTAGCGATCTGCGAAATGGATGCTGACGACATAAAACGTCTCGGAATAAGAGAAAACGACAACGTGAAGGTCATCACAGACTTCGGGTCTCTTGTTGTGCGAACTGTGAAATCCGCCAGGGCCCCGCATCCCGGCGTGATCTTCATCCCCTACGGCCCATGGGCGAGTTTAATAATGGACCCTGAGACCCACGGAACAGGTATGCCCTCCCTGAAAGGTTTACCAGCAGAAGTCGAGCCAGCACCCAAGGAAAGGGTGCTCAATCTGTCAGAACTTCTTAAAGAACACTTCGAGGAGGTATAGTATGCCAACGATTTCCCACGTCACCTGTCCAGTCTGCGGTGACTTTTGCGACGACATCGAAGTTACTGTAGAAAATAATGTCATAACTGACGTAAGGAAAGCTTGTGCAGTCGGCGCGGCCAGATTTCTAAACTATGCCAGTCACCGACAGATGAAGCCGCTGATAAGGAAGGATGGTGACTTGGTTGAGGTCTCCCTGCAGGAAGCTATTAAACGAAGCGCGCAGATTCTCGCAGAAGCGGCATATCCGATACTTTTTGGCTGGAGTTCCACTAGTTGTGAAGCAACTCGTGTCGGGCTGGAACTGGCAGAGGAGGTTGGAGGAGTCATTGACAACACATCAACCATCTGTCACGGACCCTCAATCCTGAGCATTCAAGACATCGGAATATCGTCCTGCACGCTCGGACAACTGCGCCACCGAGCAGACCTAGTCTTCTACTGGGGAAGCAACCCATGGAGCTCCCATCCACGACACATAGAGAGATACACGATGTTCCCGGAGGGGAGATTCCGAGAAAGCGTGTGGGAGAGGTACATCTCACGCTTAGGGGGAATCCTAACGAAGAAGCGGTTTCAGAGGACGGCCAACCTGCTTCTTGGTCGGCGTCTTCCCCCATCACCCGAAACTTGTCAAGGCTTGCCCTATACCCTGTTCCAGAAGAAAAGAAAGATGGTGGTGGTAGATGTTCGGAAGACACGCACCGTCGAGGCGGCAGACTACTTCCTTCAAGTGAAACCAAGCCGAGACTACGAGGTTCTACAGGCTCTTCGCATGCTAATCAGAGACGAAGAACTCGATGTGGACGACGTTGCAGGCGTCCCAGTAGAACTCCTCGAAGAAATTGCAGATATTATGATAGGGTGCGAGTTGGGTGTTCTCTTCTTCGGACTAGGCTTGACCATGAGCGCAGGAAAACATCGAAACATCGACGCGGCACTCTCTCTCGTTCGAGACCTGAATCGATACACGAAATTCCTGATTATGCCTATGCGGGGGCACTTCAACGTGACTGGTGCAAATGTCGTGTTCACGTGGCAGACAGGATATCCTTTTGCTGTTGACTTCTCTCAAGGCTTTCCACGATATAATCCTGGGGAGACGTCGGCAGTTGATATGCTGTGCCGAGCAGAGTCTGATGCCGCCCTTGTAGTTGCATCCGATCCAGTCGCGCACTTCCCAAAGAAGGCAGCTCAAAACTTAGTGAAGAATCCCCTTATTGCTATCGACCCGGAACCAACTCCTACCTCGCTGATGGCAGATGTGGTGATTCCGTCAGCCTTCGTAGGAATCGAAACCGAGGGAACCGCCTACCGTATGGACCACGTTCCACTTCCTCTGAAGAAAATTGTAGAGCCACCAAAGACCTGTCTCTCTGATGTGGAAATACTGCAACGAATCCTGATCGAAGTTCGAAAAATGAGGGAGGGAAGATGAATTGACCGAACTCGTTATCAAGAACGGCTTTGTCTACGACCCTCTCAACAACATAAACGGAGAATCGATGGACATCACCATCAGCAACGGAAGAATCGTCGAGAAAGTTGACGAGAGGAAGGCAAAAGTAATCGATGCTTCTGGAATGGTTGTGATGCCCGGCGGAGTTGACATTCACAGTCACATCGCCGGTTCTGAGGTGAATGCCGGTCGCCTTCTTAGACCTGAGGATCATAGAAAGGACGTAGAGGTGAAAACGGCTCTGACACGATCTGGCGTAGGTTACTCTGTCCCCTCAACCTTCACAACTGGCTATCGCTACTCGAGAATGGGGTACACCACAGTCATGAATCCCTCAATGCCACCTCTCGAAGCTCGCCACACCCACGAAGAACTTAACGACACACCCATGATTGACAAGGCTAGTTACCCTCTACTAGGCGACTGGTGGTTCGTCCTTGAATACCTGCGAGAGGGGTTAATAGAGGAGTGTGCGGCTCACGTTGCCTGGATGATGAGAGCCACGAAAGGATACGCCATAAAGATCGTCAATCCCGGCGGTCCAGAGTCTTGGGGCTTCGGAGGAAACGTCGAAAGCCTCGATGACTCTATCACATACTTCAACATCACTCCCCGAGACATCATTCGTGGCCTATGTAAGGTGAATAAACTCCTCAACCTCCCCCATACAATTCACGTGCACACAAACAACTTGGGAAAACCCGGAAATTACGTCACTGCCCTAGAGACGATGAAGAGTGTCGAAGATCTGGCCACAGAAGGCAGACCAGCCATACATATCACCCACTGCCAATTTTGCGCCTTCAAAGGCTCGGATTGGCGAACGATGAAGTCTGGAGCCGAGGAGATAGCAAGATATGTCAACAAGCATGACCACGTGACACTGGACATGGGACAGGTGGTCTTCACCGACACTACAACCATGACTGCAGACGGCCCATTCCAGTATCGCCTCTACGGACTCACAGGCAATAAATGGGTCAATCATGATGTGGAGACAGAGACCTGCGCTGGAATCGTACCCTTCAAATACAGCCGCAAGAGTTCTGTGCACGCCACCCAATGGTCGATTGGGCTTGAACTCGCCCTTCTAATAGAAGACTCTTGGAAAGTCTACTTAACAACGGATCACCCCAATGGTGCACCGTTTACCACGTATCCCCAAGTTATCTCATGGCTGATGAGCCGAGCTGCAAGAAAGAGGACAATGAAGAGGATAAGTAGGCGAGCAAGGCGAAACAGCCTACTTTCCACCATCGACCGAGAATACAGTCTATATGAGATAACCATAGCCACACGCGCTGGTCAAGCAAAGGCTCTAGGCCTGAAACAGAAGGGCCATCTTGGGTTAGGAGCAGACGCTGATGCTGCAATTTACAACGTAAACCCGAAATTGGTCGATCCTTCCAAAGAGTACAAAGCTTTTAGAAAAGCCTTCAGTAGAGCTGCCTACACCATCAAGGACGGTGAAATCGTTGTGAAGGATGGAGACATTGTGAGACCGATTCAGGGAAGAACCTTCTGGGTTGACATCAAACTCTCATCTCCGATGAAACCTACAGAAGATTTGAAACACAAGTTTCGGGAATACTGGACAGTAGAATACGAAAACTATCCGCTCCCTGAAGACTATCTTAAGGCTTCGGCTCCCATACCAATTAAGGCAAGGATTTAGATATACAATGATCACCTTAACTCCTAAGAAGTCGTTTAGAGTTCCTGTAGAAGCCGAATGCATCAGCCCAAACACTCTCGCCGAGAAATCTCCAGCAGAAATATCTGCTCTACCAGTTTGGGAAGGAAACCGAAAACGGACTCTCGGTGAACTCTTCAAAATTGAGCAAGAACCCTCGGAGAACCCCACCATACGGATTTCAGGAGATGTCGGGAAGGTTAGAAAGATTGGAGCTAAGATGTCGTCGGGCAGAATAGTTGTTGAAGGAAACGCTGGCTTGCATCTCGGTGAAGAGATGAATGGCGGAGCAATCAGCGTGGCAGGTAACGCTGGATCATGGGCAGGATGTATGATGAGCAAAGGAACAATAGAAATCAAAGGAAACGCAGGCGACTACATAGGAGCAGCCTACCGAGGAAGCACTCGAGGAATGGGAGGTGGAACGATAATCATCCATGGAGACGCTGGCAACGAGGTTGGATGCTTCATGCGGAAAGGGCTGATTAAAATCTATGGAAATATCGGACAGTTCGCTGGCATCCACATGAAAAATGGAACAATCTTTGTCAAAGGAAATTCGCAAGGACGAGTGGGCGCTGGAATGTTGGGAGGAAAAATTATTGTGTGCGGACATGTTCCATCCATCCTTCCAACCTTTACCATAGACGATATTAAATCCAGCGTTAAGATAAATGGAGAAAAGATTGAAGGGCCATTCTACAGATTCCTCGGCGACCTAGCTGAAGACGGCAACGGAAAACTATTCATCTCCCAAAGGCAAAACACACACCTGAAACCCTACGAAAGACTTCTCTAGTGGCGAAGAAAAATTGCCTCTCTCATCGTTAAGTGTAAACCGTGCTTCTCAGCGACTTGTAGAGAAACTATGTGCTGAGGCTGAAGAAACCGGGGTTGCTGTCAAAAGAAACGAGCTAGGCGCTACGCTAATCGATGCGGGAATCGAAGCGAGAGGAGGTTTTCTCGCTGGCAGAATCATTACTGAAATATGTCTCGGTGGATATGGTAGGGCTGAAATCTTCTACAAGCGATACAACGGCCTGGAACTGCCATCTATCTCCGTATACACGGATCATCCTGCAATAGCAACTTTAGGATCTCAATTCGCTGGCTGGCAGATCAGAGTGGGGAAATACTTTGCGATGGGTTCGGGTCCTGCTCGAGCGTTAGCTCGAAAACCCCAAGAACTCTATGAGAAGATAGAGTATAAAGAAGAGGCTGATCTCGCCGTTCTTGTGCTTGAAACGAACACGCATCCACCAAACGACGTAATTACGTACGTCTCTGATCAGTGCAAAGTCTCGCCGAAGAATCTATTTCTAATCCTTGTGCCAACCACCACCCTAACGGGATCCACACAGATCTCAGGAAGGGTCGTGGAGACTGGAATACACAAGTTGGAGAGACTTGGCTTTGATCCCAAACTGATAACATACGCTTGTGGATACGCCCCAATAGCACCAGTTCATCCAGAATTTCCCGA
>JBHIEV010000063.1:0-7729 GCA_046760805.1 Bathyarchaeia archaeon | reverse complement strand
AGGTTTGAACCTAACCCCCCGCACCATATTTGCACAAGATTTGACTCTCCGCCATGCAAAGCTACGCCTGTTGGTCAAGGACTAGGCAAGCGTCAAGCACCTCTGTGGACACTGGCGGACGCAGGCATTACAGTTCACACAATCCTCAGCCCGAACGATTTTTGCTTTGTGACCAATGAAGTCTATCTTGTAAACGCCTCTAGGACAAACTTCGTAGCACAAGGTGCAACCAGAGCATCTTTCTTGGTCAATCTGAATACTGCCGTACGGGCTGAGGCGATAAACTCCTGTAAGGAAAGGCATTCGCCTATAACCACGACGATAAAAAAGTTCGCCTAGATCGCTTTTATAGGTGGGCGAAGTGCCATTGAAATCAATGCCTATCATTGCCGCAACCAGCACTGAGGCTACCACTAGATGCTGCAGACCAAACGGTTCTCCCGTCAAGAGAGTTGAAAGAGCGATGATGCATAGAAGGAAAACTAACTCGCCTAGAATAACTTTAACAAATCCAGAGTTCACCGGTATATAAGGGAAGGAAATATAGATAGAATAAATCATAAGCCCCGTTAACACGATGATAGACGGGTAGAGATTTGCGAAGAAGATCAGCGACGGTATGGAAAGAGCCAGTGCAATCGTCACAAAATAGATTGTGGCCATTTCAAGCCTGTCTTTCAAGTTAAACTCTACCAAGCGCATTCTTTCCGTTTTCCGAAAGTTTTTGTTGATATATCTAGGAATGTCCTTGGCATAGACTGGACCAAACCGCACATTCCACCCGGTTTCCTCTTTCACCTTCTCGATGTCTATACCTGGAGCACTTAGCTGAGGTGCTATCAAAGTTCTATGCCTCACTTTATCAGTGATACCGCTGGTCTTTATTGCCGAAATGACTGAAAACTCGTTGAAGTCTCCTCCGCACGATGCGCACCAAACGTTTATTCCCTTGGATCTGGCGACTAGTAGGTAGCAGTCTAAGCCTCGAAGATATTTTGAAACCCTCTTAACAGTCAAGTCGTAGTTGCAAGTCAAAAAGACGGGGCTGTTTTCATCAGGATTTCCAAAAACCCTTAGACCCGGCTCAACTGAAAAAGGAACCCATCTAAATAGAGTTTCCGCAGACTGCCGAAGGGTGCCCTTCCATTTCATCATCTTTCCTCCTTGGAGGCAACAATCAGTTCTAAAGAGTCTAAGAAGTACCGTGAAGTGTACTCAACTCTGAAGCGCGCGTCAAAGATTTTCTGTTCTATATTCTTTAGGGGCCTCGTGGTTGTCTGGGCGAAGAGGTAGGTTATAGCTACTAACGGGATTCGAATAAGGTAATACAAAATTCTTTTTCCAAGTGATCGAGGTTTAACCTCGTCTGCAATGATGATTTTGCCATCAGGCTTCAATACGCGAAAGAACTCTTTAAGCGCAAAGCGTTGTTCATCCTCAGACATCTCACTAAGAACAAGGGTACCTAGCACTTTATCGAAGTAGCAGTCAGGAACATGCTCATCTATCTCAACAACGCTCATATTCTTCAACTCGATATTCCCTGTCAGTCGCGCCTCTACAACTTTCCTTTTAGCAATTTCTAACATCTTTCTAGACACATCGATTCCTGTTACGTATGCTCCCCGTTTAGCACAAAGAATTGCCAGGGTTCCTGTTCCAACACCTATTTCGAGCACCCGATCATTTTTGGAGATAAAGCGCGACGCTATCTCATCCTTAACGCGCCGTGCGTTTCCGAAGGTAAGCAGGTTAATTCCCGTATCATAGCGTCTTTCAGAAGACTCCAGCAACTTCATAAGCACGTAACTGCACATATGTTTGCACGCAGCGAGTAACTTTGGGAAAAACGCGAATTTACACATTTTCTTCTCCCAATGCTACGTATGCGTGTGGATCCGCCAGCAGTGAAAAAAACGTGGACTATGAACACGCGCGTGAACCTACCCCAAGCATTGCGACCAAAAGTTTCGGTTTAGTCGTCTCTTTGACACTAGTTTAGGCTTGTGGCGAAAATGGACATTCACGCCAGTGGTTATCTCACTTTAAGGATGCGTTAGGCAGCGGACGGGCGCTCTTCCTTACCTGGATGTAAGAGTGAACCAACAATTAGGTTTGATAACAGATAGGTCAGCAACACGTAAGGCCACATGTCCCCCGCGGATATGTTCCACCCAATCAGAATTTCTCCCACTGGACGCCCTATAGCAAAACTGCCTCCCCACTCGAATAACAATGTCAAGACTAACCACAAAATCCCCACATGAACCAAATCCGTAAGGTCATACTCCTTAACAAACCGCAGCAAAAGATAGGCGAAAACAAAGATGTACACGATTCGCGTGGACATGCCGATCTGATGCGCCACTAGTGCACCCCACCTCGGCTCATAAACCAGGCTCATTAGGACAAAAAAGTTGAAACCTGAGACTAAAATCTCCATCAACCAAACGCGAATCGCAGTCTTCAGCAAAGTAGCGTTCATGACTACCTGTACTTCTGAACTCAAGCCCTAGCCAATTCGACCCGAATCATGACCCAGTTTTGGGCAGCCCTAGCGACTTCTTCAGGGTTGGGCTGACCGTTAGAATCCAGAGTCGCTTGAAAGTATTTTGCATATTTGGATGACCGTTGTAGGTAAGCCAGTAGACCTGCGGCAACGACCTCCTTGTCTTCAATGGATTCTGCGAAAGCCTCCAAGTCTTGCCCCTCTATTCGCACAGTCACAGGAGCACCACCTCGCAAATTTCTCCACCAAACGCGATTACGAAGACTGAAAACACTGATATTACCGCCGTCATTGATGTAGTTTACTGGGGTCGTGTACACTTTACCGCTCTTTTTTCCAGTAAAGGTGATTAGCATGGTGTTCTTGCTGATCATGCCGTGAAGCGGTGAACGCAGTATCGCCTTCATTAGTGGGGTTATAGATTTTGCTAAGCTTCAGGTTGGACACCTCTTCTACTTGTCGCGAGCCGCCTTTAAGAATTTGCGGGGGAGAATTCGCCACTCGTTTAGGGTTCAAATTCCGAACGTTTTAACCGAGTTTCAGACTTTTCATTATCACCGAGATCCGTGTTATTGACTGTTTTCCCCCATCCATCTGAGAGTTACCCGTAGTGATGACGGATTGTTTTTGTCCTCCTTAATAGCTCACTTTATGGTCTAATACATCTAAGGTCAAAGAAAGTTCTTGCTTCTTGAACTGCACATCTGTCGGCTGACATAATTGGCATAATATTGCTACCGATGCTCTAGCGCGATTCCTTCACGTTAGCTTTTCTCAACTTTGGAAAGAAGAATCCGACTTTGCCAGCGTAGTTCTCCCATTCTCTTCCAAACTTCTTCATTAACAACTATCTTCGACTCTTGCCCTAAAGATTGCACTAGGAATTGACAGCGTAAAAGCGAACACAATGCCTAAGCCACTTCTGAACATTAGGTCAAATCCCAAAATCATTATCACGAAACTCAAGTATTGTGGATGTCTGCAAAATCTGTAAGGACCTGTCGTAATCAGAAAATCCAGCTTAGGCTCAGTTTCCCCGAAAAATCCACTTCTCAAATAGAAAAGCACATAGACGAAAAACAGAGCGCCACTAACGAAAAGAGCTATGCCAATTTCCTTAGAACCCGATATTTGAAAAGGGTCAAAATAACAAATTACTAAATTCGATGTGAACGCTAGAACCATAAAGAAAGTAAGTCAACCTTTGATTGAGGCATTCAACATTTCCCTTATTTCTAGGAGATTAATGCTTCCATTTCAGACTGTTACAGCTCCTCAGATAACGCTGCAAACATCTTCCTCATCTTCCTGGACACTTCGAGATATTCTATGCCACGCTTAGTTATCCTATACTTGGACGAGTCGTCTACAACTTCTCTAACAAACCCGCGGAAGGCAAGAAACTTTAGAAACTCCTTAGCTCTGTCGATAGGTAGGTTAGCTCCATATGAGGCTCGTGTCACACCACAGGAACCCCTCTTCATAACGGTCTTCAGAAGGTCGGCGTAGATATCATACTTGGTTCTCCGAACCATCCTCTTCACCCTCTTCACCTGTTGGATAACCTATTACTTGAACCGCCCATCAAAGCCTTGACTCCAACAAACTGAACCGCCACAAAACCTATGAGAAGCCTAAGTCCCACAGTCAAAATCCTTATGAGAAAGGTTGCGGCAGCGCTGAGAGCAGCCACATCTGTCACACCAGGTGTTCCCCTCAAAAAAGCCGTGTAGAGACTTATCATAATAACCTCAGTAAGCCCAACTTCAGCAGGGACTCCCAAGGGGATCGACTGAATAGCACAACTGAGAGAGTACACAATCACCACTATGCCGAATTGAATCGGATACCCGAGGGAAGCAAAGACAAACGACGATATCAGCAAACTGGAGAACCAAGACATCAAGGTAAAAACCGTCGGCTTAGCCAGTATTGATGGACGTCTGCCGAAGATCTTGATTGCATGATGAAAAGCATTCAGAGCTGTCTGCACTTTAGACTTCAATTCGGTTAATCGCCAGCGACCTCTGGAGAGGAAGGCAACCAGCCTAAAGAGCGAATCCGTTATCTTCTGCGTAATTTCTTCCTTCACAGCCAGAGCAAACAGGAAGAAGAATGCAATGCTTGTGCCGAGCGTCACGAGCATTAACCAGCCGGAAATGCTCATGCCCAAGACTGGTTCTTGAGGGAGCTTATACCTTAGAACGACGAAGAAGAAGAGGCAGCTGGTGACCAGACTGCTTAGCACCACCACCGTGTTAAGTATTCTGTGGCTCACGAGTGAGGCTGCGATTTTTCCTGTGTTCCGCTCAGTTTCTCCACTCTCTCCAGTCTCCTTAGACATTAAATACGCCCTTGAAATATCTCCACTAACCGATTCGGCTGGAACGAGAAGGTCTACAAAGGTAGCAACCCACACAAAAAGAAAAGTCTTTCTAAAGGCAACTCTTATTGACAGAGGACCCAGAAAATAGTGCCAAGTCAAAGAGAAAAAGAGCGTGTCTAGTAAGAGTGCTACGATGGCTAACGAGTAATAGACCGGATTGACGCCTTTGAGAAGCGCTATCATTTCCCGTATGTCGACGAAGAAGTATAGATAGCAAACGATAACGAAAAGTCCGACGAACAAGAATGGAAGGACCCTCTTTATCAGCTTCCGCCTTTCCGGAATCATTCACTGCTGCACCCGACGGCAAACAGAAGCAAATGGCACCGCTACGTATTATAATTTTACTTGGCTTCAAAATGGATTTGCACGGCTTCGTATGTCAAACCCGTTTCACACGCAGTAGCGATATATTTTTGTCTCATCCTGACAATTACGAGCGAGAAGATGGATCTCAAGGATGTTATAGAGCATATTCTATCGTCTAAGAGAGATCTCACACGGGAAGAGGTTCTAAAGAGGATAGAAGAGAAGAAAGCCTTCGCCGAAGGGCTCTTCACAGATGAAGCCGCAGCCCGCGCGGTCGCCTCGGACCTGGGAGTAGAGGTTCCAACAAAACCCCTCAAACCCAGAATGGAGATTAAGAACTTGATCTCCGGTTTAAATGATGTTACGGTCACCGGACGCGTCCTCATAATTGATCCCATTCGAACCTTCACCCGCCAAGACATGACAGAAGGAAGGGTCGCCCGCCTACTCGTCGCCGACAGAACAGGAACATTGAGAGTTGTTCTATGGGACGAGAAGACAAGCATCGTGGAGAACGGAGAGATCAAGCAAGAGCAGATAGCTAAGTTTTCACACGGATACATACGTAAAGGCTTTGACGGAAAACTTGAGCTAAACATAGGAGTACATGGAGAGGTTCAGATTTCCCCTATGGACCTAGACGAAAGCACATATCCCCCTCTCAGCCAGTTTCTCAAAAACATCGGGGAGATAACGAAGAAGGATAGGAAGACAAACACAGTAGGCATCGTCCAACGCATCAGTGCCATATCCACCTTCAAAAGGTCAGATGGAACAGAGGGTAAGGTGAGAAGGCTGCAATTAAGAGACGAAACAGGCAGAATAACCGCAGTGTTCTGGAATCAAAAAGTGGATGAGCTGGGAGACGTGAAGAGTGAAAATTGCCTCCAGATCATGGGCGCCAAGGTAAAAGAAGTAGCTGGTGAGCAAGTGGAATTGCATGTAGAGAACAAGACTCAGATCAAACTTCTAACCGAGAAACCACCACACCTTAGATGCCTCCCCACTCTCTCCAACTGATGAAAACAGCTGAGATAGAAGAGAGCGCAGAGCCCACGAATGTTGAAGGGGCCATCGAGACAAACCCTACTATAAAAGAGGCTTCTGTGTGCAGAGAGCTTGTCGACATTGTGAAAGACTTGAAAGTTGGAGACAGCCTAAAAAATAAAGATTTTTCCGATAGGTTAGAACTGACGTCACACTCGTTAACATCCATAGAGGTCTTATGAAGAAACAGTAGATGGCGAAAACTCTTATCTTGAAGACCCCACTAATAGAGGGCTCTCCACACGCTGGTGAAAAATTGGATAAGACAAGGATCCTACTCCCAGTAGATGAAATGCCAACAAGATGGTACAACATCATCCCAGACCTTCCTGAACCCCTCCCACCACCGAAAGACCCCGAAACAGGACCATCTCGGCTTGAGTTTCTATCCAAAGTCATGATCAAGAAGTGTTTGGAACAAGAGAGTTCAGACCAACGCTGGGTTGACATACCAGAAGAATTAAGAGAGCTGTATGTACAAGCAGGTAGACCGAGACCGCTCAGACGAGCGAGAAGACTTGAGAAGTTCCTGAAGACCCCCGCACATCTCTACTGGAAGAGAGAGGACCTATCTCCAACAGGAAGCCACAAGGTCAATACGGCATTAGCTCAACTATTCTATGCATTGGAGGAAGGCAAAGAAGGCGTTTGCACAGAGACAGGGGCCGGACAATGGGGCACGGCGCTATCATACGCCTCCTGTTTGATGGGATTAAAATGCGTTGTTTTCTGGGTCCGCAACGTCCATGATTGGAAGATTGACCGAAGAACTTTAATGAAGATGTACGGTGCCGAGGTTCATGCCTCACCCAGTAACATAACTGAAGTCGGCAAAACCATCCTCAAAGAAACGCCTGATCATCCTGGCTCACTGGGTATAGCAATATCTGAAGGATTAGAGTACGCAGGGGAACATGAAGGATTCGTCTATTGTCTGGGAAGCGTCCTGAATCATGTGCTGATGCATCAGACAATCATCGGCCTCGAAACAATCAAACAGTTCAAAATTTCAGGAGAACAGCCTGATCTGATGATAGGCTGCTTCGGGGGAGGGTCAAACTTCGGCGGATTCGCACTCCCCTTTATGGGCGAGGTGTTGAAAGGCAAGCGCAAGTGTGAATTTCTTGCGGCCCAATCTTCGTCGGCCCCAAACATAAGCCGAGGCGAATATCGTTACGATTTCGCGGATCACGCCGGCAAAACACCCCTTCTCAAAATGTACACCCTAGGCCACACTGTGGAGATGCCGCCGATCTTCGGCGACGGCCTCCGATACTCGGGCGCAGCACCCATTCTGAGCCTCTTAAGAAACTTGGGGTACATTAGAACAAAGACTTACCCTGTCAATGAGAAAGTGGTGTTTGAGGCTGCTAGGATTTTCCTTCAAACAGAAGGTTTCCTGCCTGCCCCTGAATCTTCCTATGCCATAAGAGCCATGATAGATGAGGCACTGAAGTGTAAACAGACAGGGAAAGAAA
>JBHIEV010000062.1:0-8086 GCA_046760805.1 Bathyarchaeia archaeon | reverse complement strand
GGTTGCCAAAGCAACTTTCCCATCAATTAACCTCCATCTTAGGTCGGTCGGTTTTACCATTTGTATGGATGCCTTAGAGTAAAAATGTTGAGGCTCAGAAAAGAAATAAATCATCAGTAGTCAGAGATGTAGATTGAAGGATGCATTAGGATATGAAGAAGTCTACCATCGGAGTCATAGGTATGGGTCCCGTGGGCTCTATCCTGGCTGCTCATCTGGCTGTTAGCGGAGAAGATGTGGTGGCAGAGGACGTTGTGGAAAAGATTTTGTCCAAGGTAAGGAAAGATGGTCTGAACATATCTGGGATCAAGAAACTAACTGCTAGGATTAGCAAAACTGCGAAGTCCATCTCTGAACTCGCAGAGTATGACCCAGACATAATATTCATAGCGACGAAAGCTAGCATCCTGAAGTACGTTCTACCGGAACTCAAACGCGTAACCACGCCTGAGGTGAAGATTGTCAGCTATCAAAACGGACTGGACAACGAGCGAATTATCGCTGAGACGCTGGGGATCGACACTGCCTACCGTGTGACCATAAACTACGCAGGGAATCTTGTAAGCCCTGGTAACATCTCTATGAACTGGTTCCAGCCGCCAAACTTTGTCGGCGCCCTACATAAGGGGAGATACGCTACAGATGAAACTACGAAGTACATTGCTCGAACAATGACAGCCTCTGGGTTGAAGACCGAGGAGACACCCGACATAAAGAGACACGTATGGAAGAAGACTATCTTGAACTCTGCCCTCTGTTCCATCTGTGCCATGACCGGGCAGACGATGAATGAAGCGATGGAGTTTGAATCTAGTCGAGTTCTTACGATTAAGATGCTCGAGGAAGGATTGGAGGTGGCAAGGGCGGATGGATACGACTTTGGCACTGAAGCTCTTGCTCACTTTACTTCTTATCTCGAAAAGGGCGGCGCCCACAAGCCATCCATGCTCATTGATGTCGAAAACAAGAGGCCGACAGAAGTTGACTTTATGAGTGGGGCGATAGTCCGCTACGGAGAGACGTATGGAATCCCAACACCTGTCAACTCCACTTTTACGAGCTTGCTAAAGACGATAGAGAACCGATACCTAAATCCCTGAGTCTGTTTGAACGCCAGTTCATACGTCTTGCAATTTTGAGCATATTAATAAGAAGAGAGTCATTCATAAACCCAAACGCAGTGGATGCCAACATGGAAGTTCTAGAACAGTTCAGAAGTTTACTTTCGACGAGACACAAGATTGCAAGAAACTGGAAAAGCCAGAATAAGAGAGTAATCGGATGGACTTCCACCTACATACCAGAGGAAATAATCTACGCAGCTGATATGCTGCCAGTCAGGATTCTCGGCAGCCCACAGAGTACGAGATTGGCGGATGCGTACTGTCCAGACAACATGTGCTCTTTCTGTCGTAGCTGCTTTGACTTGGCCTTGAGAGGTGATTATGAATACTTAGATGGCTACGTTGCTTCAAACTCTTGTGATAACCGTGAGAAAATGTTTGACCTATGGAGACATAGTGTCAAAATCCCCTATTTCTACTTCATAAACACTCCCCACACAAACACAGAGAAGGCCCACGACTTCTTTTACGACGAACTCGTAAGATTTGAAAAATCACTGGAAAGGGCTTTTGGAAGCACAATCTCCGATGAATCCCTGAGAGAAGCGATCAATGTCTATAACGAGAATAGAGCTCTTCTGAAGAAAGTCTATGATCTAAGAAGAAAAGATCCGCCACTCATCTCAGGAGCTGAAGCATTAGAAATAGTCTTGTCAAGCATGATTACGCCCAAAGACGAGCATAGCAAACTGCTGAATCAGTTATTTTTTGAGATTTCCCGTAGAAGCAATTCACCAAAGAGCAAAGCAAGGCTGCTGGTTTCTGGAAGTGTGATGGACAACACAGAGTTGCTGAAGATTGTGGAGGCTTCTGGAGGAAGTGTTGTCGCTGATGACCTGTCTACAGGGTCAAGATATTTCTGGGACTTAGTAGATCCCAAGGTTGAGCCGCCTCTCCACGCCATAGCCAAACGATATCTGAACAAGGTTCCATGTCCCTTCATGTATCAGTCGGAAGACCGATTCAAGCATGTTAGAGAGGTGGCGAAGAGGTACAAAGTTGAGGGGGCTATAATCTTTGTACTCAAATTCTGTGACCCTCATCTCTTTGATGTTCCGCTTTTGAAACAGGAGCTGGAGTCGTCGGGTCTGCCAGTTCTCTATCTTGAGTGGGAGCATGCCATGACTGGAATAGCCCAGCTGAGAACTAGGATGGAGGCTTTCATTGAGATGATCAGAGGAGTTAGGTAAGTTATGTCTGCGGCAGAGATCGTAAGAAGACTGCAAACAACCAGAGGCTTCTACAAAGACTACATCCAAAAGTTCTATGAAGATGCCCATAAAGCCAAAAACGAGAAGAGACCTGTAGCTTGGATTGCTTCCACCTTTCCTGTTGAGATGCTGCAGGCTATGGACGTGATTCCTGTCTGGCCTGAGAATTACGCCTCTGTCTGCGCGGCTAGGCAGGTTTCGGTGAGGCTCTGTGAGGCGGCTGAGAGGGAGGGTTTCTCCAGAGACCTCTGCTCCTACGCCCGATGCGTTCTTGGATCGATTCTCGAAGACAAGGATCTTCCAGAGGGGGGAATGCCGAAGCCTGATTTTCTTGTTGCATCTACAGGGGCTTGTGACACGCATTTCAAGTGGTTTCAGGTTGCAAGTAGGAGGCTTAAGCGGCCCCTCTTTCTCTTGGACATTCCATACGACACTGCAGGCGCCGAGGAGATTGAGGGTTATCAGGTAGAGCACTATGTGGCTCAGCTTAAGGAGTTGATCTCTTTCTTGGAAGAGCAGACTGGGAGAGAGTTCGATATTGAAAGGCTGAGGGAGCTTGAGCGGCTTTCAGACCGCACCAGCAAGCTCTGGATGGAGATTCAGGATTACCGCAAGGTGATTCCAACGCCGATGGGCGCCAGAGACGCCTTCTCAGCGGTCTTTTTTATGCTCTGTATTCCCGGCACGGAGATGGCTGTCGAATTCTACGAGAGGCTACGGGACGAGCTTAGAGAGAGAGTTGAAAATGAGATTGGCATGATCGAGAATGAAAAGTATAGGTTGCTCTGGGATAACTTGCCGATGTGGTTTAACCTGAGATTCTTTAATCAGCTGAACAGTCTGGGAGCGGTGGTTGTGGCTGAGACCTTTTCTCATGTCTGGGCTGGAGATTTGGATGTTTCGAAGCCTCTGGAGAGTCTGGCAAGGAAGTATCTTCCAAACTTTGCGAATGCTTTTGTGGAGAGGCGGATTGATCTAATTCTTAGGCTTGTTAGGGATTGGAGTGTTGACGGTGTTATTCTGCCAACTAACAGAGGTTGCAGGATGATGTCTGTTGGAATGACCGTTGTGAAAGATGTGGTTTATGAGAGGCTGGGGGTGCCAAGCTTGATATTGAATGTTGACTCCTCCGACTCGAGAAGCTACAACGAGGCCCAAGTCAAGGCTGAGATCGAAGCGTTTATAGAGATGCTGAGTAAAAGAGGCTGAAGCCTTCTCAGAGCCTTTTCTGCACAATCCATATATCATTCAGTCATCAAAAGCATGTCAAACGTAGTGTTTCAGCATGACTGAAAACCCATCTAAGGAAAGTTATCGTTTGGAAGGAATTGCTTTTGGAGTAGCAGATGGTTTGATTATGTGTTTGGGTTTGATAATAGGTGTTGCTGAGGCCACTTCCGACACCCGACTCGTGATCATCACAGGAACAATTGGAGGCTTCGCCAATGCATTCGGGAACTCTATCGGATTCTTCATGTCTCAATCCGCGGAAAGGGCACTCCAGATTCATGAGACAACAGACCACGGCGTAACGACCAGAATCCACTCAGGAAGGGAGATATTCACAAACACCCTCTTGGCATTCACTTCAACAATCGTAGCCACACTGATCCTTTTGTCTCCGTTCACTTGCCTCTACATGAACCATGCCACAATCACCACGTTCACAATCGGAACTTTGATGGCTTTTGTTCTAGGAGGCTATGTGGGCAAAATAAGTCATGAAAACACTTACAAAACAGGGCTAAAATACGCCATACTCGCCATCCTAGGAGCCATAATCGCTCATTACATAGCAGACTGCGTCCAACTCATAACCTAGAAATCTAGTCGGAAACAGAGGAGATATGCGCCTCAGAGTAGTCAGCACCGAAGTATAAGGAAAGCAGTGCTTGATTTTCTTGATAGGAACCCATTGTCAACGACGAAGCTGCTGTGTCAGTTGTTGAATTTGACGCATTGCCGTTATCGGGAGTATGTTGCTCATCTTCGCTGAAAGCGGAAGGAGGACTATAGAAATGAGAAAGGTCCAAGGTGTTGAGATGCGAATGGGTGGCGTAGTTACTGCTAGGGGTCTGTTGGTATGGATAGAAGTGTGGCGGTTGGGCTGGTCGGCTAGTGACTGGGGCTCGTAATCAGTGGGTGTTGAAGAATTTTGATGATAATTCTTGCAGGTGTGACGGTTGACAGAATGAGCATCTCTCTTGATGTTTGGGAACTTATCCATGTTCCTTCTTCGCGTGTTTCATGTACTCTGCGAAACTGTAGCCTTTGGTCTTTGGGCAAGTCAATCCAAGTTTCTTGTATAACTCTTCAACGATACTTGTCTCAATTATTGAGGCGGCATTTTTTCCGATAAGATTTTCCAGTCCAGCTGCAAAGCTAGCGGGGTTCTCGGGGATTTCCTCCATCTTGAGGGAGTGGATATTCTTCAGATAATGGAGGACGATCGTGGCTGTGGGCTTCCCCAGAATAGCCTTTAACCTGTCATTCACAGCTTCAATCAAAACTTTGTTGAAGGGCGTTAGTTTTGGCTTGTTTAGTTGTCTTCTGTCGCTTTTCGCTTTTGTCAAGTGCAGACTGCCCCTTGCTTACTACTCCAAGATCTTGATGAAGGGGCTTCTGTTTGTCTCGATGTATCTCAGTGGACGGCTATATATCTTGTTCTTGCTTTTTATCACTTGGATGAAGTTGTAGCTGCCCTCACTCCAGACCTTTACGATCCCGTCTGCGGCGCTTCTAACCTTTTCAGCAATCTCATAGCTGACTGTTTCCGGTTTGAAAGTGCCAAGCCACACACCTTCATATTCTTTTACGAAGGCGATGAGGCGAGGGAAGACATGTAGGAAGACATCAACGCCTACAACTGCCAGTAAGTCAGATATATCTGCCTCCAACCTCACTCGTTTCCTTTCATTTGAAAAACGCTTAAACATGGCTTCGAGGGTGTAAACGATTTTTTCAGCGTTGAACCCGACTATTGGAGTAACATACCTACTCATCTCTTCTGTCAGCTCCCTATCAAAGGGGTCGAAAAGCAATATCTTTCCTTCTTTGACGGCTCTGTCGAACTGCGTCCTGATACTTGCCCTATCGACGCCGGCCAGAATCTCCCGCGGGCTTAGGACGCTGTTGATAATCTGAACGTATGCGTCCTCTTCCAATATGACGCTTCTCAGGAAGTTTGTCTCATAAATCAACTGGTCGATGCCTGAATCGATCTCAAATAGGTAGAGGGAGCCGTGTGGAATGCCTCCGCCCAACAATTCATCGATCTGAGGAATTCCGGTTGAGACTGCTTCCTCAACTTTTTCTAACGGGGGACGGTGAATGGGAAGAATCTCAATTCCTCTATCTTTGATGGCGAAGTCGTGTGTGTAGGGGCTGTGTTCAGTCCCCCTCATTTTGCGTATCCTGATTTTTCTTCGAGGGTAGACTCCACTTACATCATGGAAGAGTTCGACGATGCTGTCAGCAACAAACTCCTCAATGCCTAACCCAATCTCTCCCCGTCCAACTGGCACTTCCACTATAATCAAAATCGTACATCCCATCTGCCTCACTAGTTTACCAAGAATGTTGTGGATCATCACCCTGCCTTCACTCTTCTCTTTGAAGGCTTGAGCCAGAGCTGTGTAGGAGTCTATCACCAACCTTTTAGCTTCCATGGAGTCGATATCCTTCAAAACCCTTTGGAAGATCACTGAGATGCCCGCCTCCTTCACCGTCACCAAATCGAGGAACTTGAAAAGTCCTTCTCCTTCTAACGGCTTAAAGTCCAATCCTAAACCAAGCATCACCTGTCTGAATGTTTCAGCACTCTCCGCAAAAGAGACGTATACTCCGGGCTCTCCTTGCTTTGCGCCATGGTAGATAAACTGGCTTGCGAAAATTGTTTTGCCCGTGCCTGGCCTGCCCGCCAGCATATTCAAACTGCCTTTAAGGAAACCGCCGTTAACCAACGAGTCGAAGCCCATAATTCCTGTGGGAACTCGTGACTCACCCATAACGCAAACCGTTTCAAAGTCAACCTTTCAGCATAAATGTCTTTGCGTCTTTACAGGATATACTTCGAATTAGCAGAAGAGAAGGAAACCTCAAGTTACAGCAATCACCGCAGACCAAGACGCATCAGTCGCATGTTGAGCGCTCGTGCTCTTTGAAAGAAGAAGGGGCCAAGAGTCTAAACTTGATTTCATAAAGTGCATCGAGTATGGAAAAATACTTCTCGACGTCTTCGTATTCTCGTTGCAGTTTTAGGCGCAAGTCTTTGAGGCTGGTGGCTTGCAGGATCTGCGCTGCTTGACACCCGAACATCTTCTCCAGACAAGCATGAAAAGCATCAATCTTCTCGTCAACCTTTTCTCGTTTCAACAACACGCTTTTTCCCATGGCTCTGTAAACCAGATCAGAAACTGCTTCTCCCAACAACCTTCTTATCGTGTCTTCTAATGCCTCAGACGATAGTTCGCCGAATTTCTTCATTTCCAGTCTCACCACCTTCACAGCAAGGCTTGACAACCGTTTCTGACCTCAGAATCGGAATCGGTTTTAATATCGTTTGTGTATTGTTCCGAATCAGACTCGGAGCAATCCAGAGAACTCTTATGGAGCAAAGTTTCACCCCCAAAAGAAATATCCCGTCATGGAATCAGATTTGGAGTTAGATCCGTTTGGTTGTAAGCAGAACCGAAAAATTGTGTGGTAGAGTGATAAAGAACTTCATGGATATCCCAGTCTTGACGGAGCTGAAGAAGCAACCGTTAAGCGGGTATGAGGTTATGGCCTTCTTCATGGAAGATTCAATGTTTTAGTGAGTCCAGGCACAGTCTACTCCTTGCTGTACTCTCTAGAAAGAAAGGTGTGAAAAAGGGAATTATGAACCAGCGAACAAGAGTCTACGAATTAACCGAAAAGGGAAGACGAGAGATGGAAGTCATCACAAAAGCCAACGAACAAATACAAGATTTACTTAAGAAAGTTGCACTACTCAATACGGCCTAGCAACTGCTGACACTCACAAGACAGAAGGCTTCCACACAAGGAACAGGTGTTGGACTACAAAAATGCACAGAACACCATCGTCTACGCGAACTTAGAACAAGCAATGTTCACGAGCAAAAATGGTCAATTCTATGTCAAAGTCACCAGAAAACACAGAGGAGACCTGCAAACTAGTGTAAGCAGGATTCGAAAACGTCACTGCCGGATACAACAAACGAGGCAAGATCTTCAGGAAGAGAAAATGAAAGCTATTACCTAAAGCAAAAGCTTCGCCCCAGAATTAAGACAGATGACATTTGATAGATTGCTTCCTTGAAACCGCAAGCTTAATAATCTGTCTTTCTGCATTGCACCAAGACGGGGTAAATATCGTAACATGATCCCAAAAGAATTCTTCGTAACAAGCGGCAAAGCCATCAGCCCAGTCTCCCAACTCAACGCCTTCGACCACGCTCTCCAAAACGCTGGAATAGCCCAATGCAACCTAGTTCAGGTGAGCTCCATACTCCCACCAGAATGCAAAGAGGGGAAGTTGAAAGAGATTCCAGCGGGGTCGATAATCCATGCGGTGGCGGCTAGGATGGATGGAACCGAGGGGATGACTATCAGCGCTGGGATCGCTTGGGCTTGGGAGAAGAACGGGAGATACGGACTCGTGGCGGAGGCTCACGGGCAGATGGATCAGCAGTCTTTGAAGGTGACGTTAGAGTGGAAGATAAGAGAGATGGCTAAGGCACGAGGGATAGA
>JBHIEV010000061.1:0-8299 GCA_046760805.1 Bathyarchaeia archaeon | reverse complement strand
AGGAAATAAAGTCATTGGCTCTCAGACGATTCTAAGAGACATCACCGAACGCAAACGGGTGGAAAAGGCGTTAAGAGAATCAGAAGTGAAATTCAAGAACATCTTTGAGAGCGCCAGTGACGCTATGATATATCTGGACAAGTCTGGAAGAATTCTTGATGCTAATCCAAAAGCGGTGGAAGTGTTTGGTGGGTCAAAAAAAGAACTCTTGGGAAAGCATTTCACGAGAGTGGGTATATTTTCTGTGAGAGACGTACCGCAACTTATGAAGAATTTCGCAAACATTCTTACGAATAAAGAAGTCTCTATCGACCTAACTATCAAGAACAAAAAAGGCAAAGAGATACCTTTAGAGTGTTCAGCTTCTCTTATGAAAACTGGTGTCATGGTTATTGCGAGGGACGTTACAGAAAAAAAGAAAGCAGAAGAAAGACTAAAGTTTTTGAAAGAATTTAACGAAAGAATAATTGATTCTCTTGGCGACGCCATTCTAATAATTGATCCCTACGAATATACGATATTAAGAGTCAATGAAGCTGCGTTGAAGCAGTTGAAGTTAAGAAAAGAGGATTTGGTTGGAAAGACCTGCTATGAAAAAACCCATCATAGGTCAACACCTTGTAAATCTCCTCATCATATATGCCCAATTCGAGAAGTATTAAAAACTGGTAAAGCCGTCAAAGTTGAACACACACATTTTGACAAAGACAACAATAAAATTGTTGTGGAAATTTCTGCAGCCCCTCTGAGAAACGAGAAAGGAAAGATAGTCCAAATAGTTCACCTTGCTAGGGATGTTACAGAAAAAAGAATAGCAGAGGAAAAACTCCGTGTTATGTTTGAATCCATTAACGATGGGGTTGCCATCATTGATTTAGAAGGCAATGTTGTAGATGCGAACAAGGCACACCTTCGCATGTTCGGGTACAATCGTAAGGAGGAACTTGTTGGGCAAAACGCCTTTGATAGTATTGCTGAGAAAGATCGGGCTATCGCCATGGAGGGTATGATGAAGATGTTTGAAGAGGAACACAGTGCCCCAACAGAGTATACGTTGCGTGACAAGGACGGGAGAGAATTTTATGCCGAGTTAACTGCTGCTCTGCTGCATGATAGCTCCGGAAATCCAGTTGGAGTCGTCAGCGTTACAAGGGACATCACCGAACGCAAAGAGATGGAAAAGAAGCTAGAGGAATATTCTCATCAACTTGAAGAACTGGTTGAGAAGAGAACTAGACAGTTGAAGGAGACACAGGAACAACTTCTCAAGGCGGAGAGATTGGCTGCCATCGGACAAGTAGCCACCATGGTGGGACACGACCTGAGAAACCCCTTGCAATCCATAGAAAACGCAACATACTACCTCAACAACGAGCTAGAACACCTTCTAGTTCCTCAAAAAACAAAGGAAATGCTCCAGGTCCTCAACGACTCAGTCAATTACGCCGACAGGATAATAAGAGATCTACAAGACTTCTCAACAAAGAAAAAACCCACACTCACGAAGACCAACATCAACGCCATAGTTAAGAAGATTCTTTCGCAAACCAAGGTACCGGAAAACGTGAAGCTCATCATAAAACTGAATCGCCTTCCAGAAATTGAGGCTGATAAAGAAATGATAACTCGGGTTTTTCTGAACCTTGCCACAAACGCATTACATGCAATGGAGAATGGAGGAACCCTGAAAGTCTCAAGTAAAAGAACAAATGGCTTTATCGAAGTTAGCTTCAAGGACACAGGAATTGGCATACCAAAGGAGAAGATGGAGAAGCTCTTCACTCCTTTCTTCACCACGAAGGCTAAAGGCATGGGCATGGGTCTACCAATCTGCAAGAAATTCGTCGACGCCCATCGCGGTAGCATCACAGTAGAAAGCAAAGAAGGAAAAGGATCAACTTTCACGGTTAGACTGCCTACCAAACAATAAATGGAGGTGAAAAAAGCTTGACGAAGAATAAAGCCAGCATCCTCATAGTGGAGGACGACACAAACATACGTGAAACCCTAAGCACCATACTTCAGCAGAACGGATACAAAACAGACACTGCAAAAAACGGAAAAGAAGCCATACAAAAATCAAAAGCCAAATTCTTCAATCTAGCCTTTTTAGACATTAAACTACCAGACATGGAAGGCACAAAACTCCTCACAAGAATGCATGAGAACCTGCCAAAAATGATAAAAATAATAATCACAGGCTACCCCAGCATAGAAAACGCCGTAGAAGCCCTAAACCTAGGAGCAGACGCCTACATCATAAAACCCGTCAAACCCGAGAAACTGCTAGCTCTAATAGAAGAAAAACTGGAAGAACAACAAGCAGCCGAAAAAATGACCCAAGACAAAGTGACAGAATGGATCAAAACCCGAGTGCGCAAAATAGAGCACGAGAACTAGGAAAAAATGCGAGCGCTAATGTTCCCATCTGATGTTTCATGCTGTAGGCGATCAAAAAGTAGATACTGCAAGAAAGATTGTATAGCTATGTTGTTGTATAATTATGTGATGAAAAGATGGGTAGGTATGCAACGATTTCTGTTCCTATCGAGGTTAAGAAAGCTCTAGAGAAAGCCAAGGGCAAGGATGAATGGGGCAAGTTTCTTCTCAACTTATACGCAGAGACTAAGAGACTAAAAAGCAAGAAAGCATTCGAGCAGCTCACAAATGCACTTACCGAGGAAGAGATGAAAGCCATACTAGAATCTAGCAAGGAATTCAGGGAAAGGTTTGCATTCGGATGAATCTACTTGACACGGAAATACTTGTAGAGTTGCTCCGAGAGAGGAGATACGAAGTCGGAGTCATATCCATCATTACACTCATCGAGGTGTTAAGAGGACTCAAAGCGGAGAAGAGCAGTGAAGTCAAGGGATTACTCGAAGAAAGCTTCAATGTACTAACCATAGACAACAAAGTTATCAAAACCTACTGCAACCTATACCAAAGCCTCAAAGATGAGGGAGTCTCAATACCCGATGCAGAATTACTCATAGCAGCAACTGCCATATCCCATAACATACCACTCAAAACCAGGGATGACCACTTCAAAAGACTAGAAAAGCTGGGCCTAAAACTCACACAAGCATAACCTCAAAGGCTGACCCAATCAAGACTCCAGATCATAACCTCCTCCACAACTGCCACAAGGAAACAAAAACAACAAAAATACTCAAAAGGTACCATCTTCAATCCACAAGCCATCAGAAGACGAACTCGTGGAAATGAAGCGAAGCTACGCCTCCTTCGCCGCTGAGAAGGCTCTCTCAGCGACCGAGACACAGCACAAGAGATCATCTATTGTCGCTATAAAAGTCTCCAGCCTCATCTTGCACCTCACCAAACTCAACACCCTCGTTCCTCTCCTAACTGTCTTGATGAACAAGCCCGACGGAACTTTTACATTGTCAGGCGACACAGCCTTAACAACAGCCTCCGCCTCCCTCTCATCACCGTAAGAAAGCGTGATCCTAGCCTCCAGCCTGAACCGCCTCCAACTGCTTCTTCACAAGCCCATTCACACGCTTAATGAGAGACTCCAAACTCTTGATCGGCACCTGAGCCCCAGCAGCAACATCATGCCCACCACCCCTCCCAGAACACTCCTCAGCTGCAACCCGCAAAATCTCTCCCAAGTTAAGCCCTTTATCCGTCAGAGAAGCCAACGTCCTCGCCGAAACCTTAACAACATCCTCACCCGAAACCCTCGAATAAGCAATGAGAGGCTTCTCAGGCTTCGGGAGACTAGACGAGAGGATAGTAGACAAGGCACTGATCATCTTGTCATCAATGAACCCCTCACCCCTCACCACATAAATGCTATCCAGTTCCTCAATCCGATTCGGCTTCTCGTTAAGCCAACTCAGATACTTCGCAATGCTGCGCCGATACTCCTCCAACATCTCACCAGCCTCATCAACAGCTTTCCCCCTGTCCCCCATACATATAGCCACGCCAAGACCAGCCCTATCCATCCTCCCTGTGGCGTTAAGTAAAACCGCAAACTCTCTGGCATCCCTGAGCGGGGTCCAAGGCTCTTCACGAGTTAGAGTGTAAACAGTCCCAATCAGACTCAAAGCCGCATCGCTTGGAAACCCCTTCGAGATTAAATAGTCGCTGAGAGCAGAGCAGAGCTTCTTCTTCTCCTCTTGGGAAAGATCCCTCAATGCACGCCACTTGTCTCCATGCTTCGGCGTGATTCCCACACTCGCTAGGAAAGCTAGACTCTTGTCTTCTTCCCCACTCACGCCTGGAATGTACGGATTCGTGGTATACGCCAATGCCTTATGGATGGCACGGGTCTCCCTACCAAAGAATAGAAGATCCTTCTCAACACTGAGATAACCTGAATCCACGGCGTCCGCCACAATCTTCCCGTTCACACCTCCCAGACTCCGCTGATCATACTTATCCTGTATATCTCCAAGAGCGCCTACCACCGCTATACCCGCCAAATCAAGGTTCTTCTCATCCAACGCCTTGGCAATGAAGTACGCTATCCCTGCTCCACTAAGGTCACGAGAACCATCAATTCCATAAAGATGAGGGTTTACGTGAATGAGGTTGGATGAAGTCTCACCAACAGGCTGGTGATGATCCAGAATAACAACACTTTGCTCACTGAGCTTCTTGCTCAACAGATCAAGGTAGCCGCCTCCCAAATCTGTGAATACCGTTAAGGCAGGCTTTTCTGCAACAATCTCATCAACAACATCATCATCCATCCACCTCTCAACCCTGAGACGAAAGGTTCCCCCCAACCTAGCCAGGGCTTGTCCAATGATCCCCGCAGCTGCCAATCCATCAGCATCCAAGTGAGAGGTAACATGAATAAACCCGTCCCCTTTAACACATTCCAAGATGACCTTTGCTGCTTCCGAGATGCTTCCAAAGAACGCATCCATCTGATCCTTCTTCGTCGACATGCGAATCCCGAAAATCAGACGAAGGAGACAGCCTTAGCCTCGTACTTCCAGTCGGGGGGCAGAAGCCCTTCACGCTTATAGTATTTCATAAGCCTGTAAATCTTAGATTCAACAAGCTGAAGAGCCCTCTTGTTGTGCAGGTCTTCTTTGTTCTTCTCAAGATGAGCACGGAGGCGCGAAGCCTTTCTCAACAAGTTCTCAAAATCCTCAGGAAGAGAAGGCGCCAACTCAGCATCCCTCAAAATCTCAGTGATGGATTTGCCAGTGATGGGCTTGGTGAGAGGAATACCGTGCTGGTCGCGTAAGATTATTCCGATCTTGCTTGGTGGATGACCTTCCTTGGCGAGTTTTATGACCAGAGCCTCAACCTCCTCTGGCATATACTTACACCAAACAGGAGGTCTCTTGCTAACTGGACGGATAGAATGGGACTTGCCCCTCGCCTTCTTCTTCAATTCTCATCCTCCAAAGTCTCTAAGAGCGAGCAACCCGCCCATATTTAAATCCTCCGCTAAGATTAGTCCTTTAAGTGTGTACAAGCAAGCTTCAAACTACTCCGTCTTGAAGAACGATGTGTACCACTTGGCGAATTTTCGCAAGGCTTGGCCACGGTGTGAATATCTATTTTTCTCTTCCGTAGGCATTTCCGCAAAGGTTCTATTTCTCCCTAAAAGGCTGAATATGGGGTCGAACCCGAAGCCTTGGCGTCCCCTTTCTTCCTTGACTATTTTTCCCTCTGCCTTGCCGTGGAAGCATCTTGGCGGCTCATCAGGGCTGGAGAAGGCGACCACCGAATGGAAATAGGCTTCTCTCTTCTCAACATTTTTCATCAATCTCAGAATGCCCCCTGTGCCTATGGTTCGATAGACGTAGGAGGAGTAAGGTCCTGGGAACCCCTTCAACGCCTCTATGAAAAGCCCAGCATCCTCAACAATAATAGGCAGGCCACACCTCTTCATGGCATTCACTGCACTAGCCTTCGCAATCTCTTCTATGCTGTCGTCTTGAATCTCAACAGCCTCCACTCTCAACATAGCTGTCGCAATCTCATATTCCGCAAGCACCTTACGTACCTCATTGAATTTGTGAATGTTACTTGTTACGAAAAATGCCACTCTGCCCAACGGAAAAGAATTCAAGTCTTCACCTCTCATCTCGGGAGATGTAACGCCCCCTGCCCTCTATCTCCTTTATCTTCTCCAAAACTTCTCCAGCCAGCTCCTTTCCCACAACCTCAGTATATCCCTCCACAACCGCTTCAAAGCATTCTTTGGCATACCTGTAATGGGTGCTTTGGAAGGCTCTCTTCATGAGGTGCAGGTCGACACCTCTAGCCTCCAATTCTGCAGAAAGCTCACTCAAACCGAAGTCCACGAAAACCACTCTACCTTCAGGTGTCAAAATCATGTTTGAGGTGGTAAGGTCTCCATGAATTATCCCATGATCATGTAGCCTTCCGATGAGCCGTCCGATATAACGACACAGCCTGCGTCTCTCTTCTGAGCCAAAGCTGTCAAGGACTTGCTTAACCTGCTTCCCCTCAACAAACTCCATGATTATGTTTGCCTCTGCCACATCAACCATATAGATAGTCGGTGTCGGCACACCAGCCTCCTTCGCCCTATGAATATTCTCTGGCTCCTGAACCGTTCTTTGAGAACGAATTTGCATATCTATTGCCGGAAGGCGATATTCCTTTGGCAATCGCCTCTTCATTATCACCTTAAGGTTGTGCCACTCCTCTAGATATAGGCTCGCTTCTGCACCCTTCTTGACGAGCATCACTTCAGCCCTCAACCCACGGTATATGAACCTCGTCCAGTCGCCACCTCAACCTCACGAAACTTTTTTCTAGCGGAACAGTCATGTCGTGGCGATAGGCAAGAATTCCAGTCCAAGCAATCATAGCACCATTGTCCAACGCATATTCATTGGGAACAACACAGAATCTAGCTTCATGTTCTTCTGAAATCTTGCTCAGCATAACCTGCAATCTCTTGTTGGCCGCCACTCCACCAGTCAAGAGAACCTCAGGCTTCTCCGTATGAGCCAGCGCCCTCTCAGTTACCTCAGTAAGCATGGAAAAGGCTGTTTCTTGGAGACTGAAACATAAATCTTCTACACGATTTTTTCCTTCCCGAAGCGACTGGACAGCCGCTGTTAGAAGCCCACTAAACGACAAATCCATCCCCTTCACCGTATACGGGAGAGAGACCAACACTTCTCCGCTACTCGCCAACTTCTCAACCATCGCACCGAAAGGCAGCCCAGCCTTCTGACTTAAACCAGCCTCCCGAGCAAAAACATCAAGACAGTTTCCAACAGCTATATCCAAAGTCTCACCAAAGACACGATACCTCCCAGCCTCAAAGGCAGAAACTAGAGTATTCCCTCCAGAAACATAGAGCGTAACAGGATCCTTCGCTCCAGTCACAAGCTTGCCTATCTCAATATGGGCAACACAATGATTGACGCCAACCAGCGGAACCTCCAAATAGGAAGCTAAGGCACGGGCTGCTGTCGCACCTGTGCGAAGACATGGCCCCAGTCCAGGTCCTTGAGAGAAAGCAACAACGTCAACATCTTCAGGCTTTATCTTGGCTTTCCGAAAGGCTTCTGCCAAGACTTTTCCAGCAACTTCCGAATGGTGTCTGGCTGCTTCTCTTGGATGGATACCTCCCTTCTCAGGGATGTAGGCACTGATAACATTGGCAAGGACTTTTCCGTCTGGGGATAGGATTCCGACGCTGAAGTCGTCGGCTGTAGACTCTATGCCTAAACAGTAGGACATGACTGGACGATGCATCTACATGTTCTCTTCCTTAATAAAGCGTTACTCTAATTGCTTACCATCTTTCTTTATGTTAAAAATATCCTACAACAGCCAATAGTTCGAGGCATTTTTATCAGCATAAAAAGTTAACATAAGTTTTTATGCTCTGAAGTATCTATATTATTATTGAGGCTTCAAGGAACAAGGAGAAATGCCGAGACGCAACGACCTAGAGCATAAAGCTCTACAGCTGATTGTAAGCCAAGGAGGTCAAGGAGTACTCCAATGCGATTTATGGCGTAAACTTGGCGCCACCAGTAGAGAAGGATCTCGAATAGCAATAAAACTCAAAAGGAAGGGCTTTATTCAGCGAGAACGTGAACTCCACGATGAACGATGGACATATCGCCTCTTCCCCACCAGACAACCCGCGTCCATCAGCTCCATAATCAACTGCCCCTGCCTCATGTGCTCGGATGCCTTTCGATGTGGAGCTTGGAGCGCCATATCGCCTAACAAGTGCGAAAAACTAACGGAATGGATTCTAGATCTCGCACAGATGAACCCTTCTGGTGAAAGCTAGTTTTGCCCAAGGAATGGA
>JBHIEV010000060.1:0-8338 GCA_046760805.1 Bathyarchaeia archaeon | reverse complement strand
TGGAGCCCCGGGCGGGTTTCGAACCCGCGACCTACGGCTCTCCTTATCCATATACAAGGCCGTTGCTTTTGTCATCTTGTTCTAACCGCTGAGCTACCGGGGCAACTAAATATCTCGAAATGGAGTGGGTTCCTTAAAACTTTATTTCATACATCAAAAGTCGATTCTTGGAAGCATTAGACTTCGCGTACTTCGCAACGCAGTTTCTTCAGAATCTCCTCTGCTTTGTCTGGATCCACTTTCAATGTGTAGAGTCCTCCTGATGTTCGGAGTTTCAGTTTCACGACCCTGCTCACTCGTTTTATGTCGCAGTAGTGGGCGCGGTCTGATATCTCGATGAACTTTTCTACATCTTTGATCTCTTGTGGCATTGTCTGTCTCCGTTTGGTCATCATTGAATGTGGTTTGTTTTATTTGTTTTGGTCATTGACATGGGATGTGTAAACAAGTCTTGCGCATGGTCCTTTGTGTTGCTCCCCTAAACCCCCTATCACAGTCCAATCTCTACTCATCCACACTTGTACAATCCAACCACATTGCCGGCAGTCCAACAGAAAACAAATGTTAAAGACAGGGGGGATAGCTGTTGAAAACCATAAAATATACCGCAACCCAATTTCTTTCAGTGCAAGGCTTGAAAACACCTAGAGAATATCCCCGCTTTGTCAGGCCAGGCTTCGAGCCCTTTGACTCACTGGAATTGGCCAGAGAGACTGAGAGGATAGTCACCAGGAGTGGACCCAGAGGATTAGAGCGGAGGTACGAGCATTTCTACGCGGCAGGCGTCTACGGTGGAATAGCAACTGGATATTGTGTCGGGTGCTGTCTCAGATGCGTCTTCTGCTGGGTCAGCTGGGGACGCGACTTTCCAGAGAGATTTGGCAGGTTTTACTCGCCAGAAGAGGCTTTCAATCGACTGAGAGAAGCAGCTCACAAGCGCAAGGTCGAGAAACTACGGATATCAGGAGCTGAGCCGACTCTGGGCAAAGACCATCTTATCAGCTTGCTTGAACATGTCGAGGACTCCGAGTTTCCCCTCTTCATTCTGGAAACAAACGGGATCCTTTTCGGTGTTGACAGAGACTATATTAAACAAGTCTCGAAGTTCACCAAGCTGCATGTCCGAATCTCCTTTAAGGCTGGGACACCAGAAGCCTTCACAAGGAAGACAGGCGCAAAACCTGAGGCTTTCGAGATTCCCTTCCAAGCAATCAGAAACCTGCTAGACCACCATGTGAGTTTTCACGTCGCAGCCATGAGCGCAGACCCTCGCATAATGACACCGAAAGAAAGGGATAGCCTGATGGAGAAACTGGCAGAGATAGATCCACATCTGCTGTCGAGCCTCGAAGAAGAGGTCGTGGACCCATACAAAACAACACTAGCCAGACTAAAATACGCAGACTTCAAGGTTGAGTGGCCCCTAAAGCAGGTCTACACCCCGATCAAGACAATAGTAAAGAAAGGCAGAGACCCTTTTTAGCCCGCCTAATTATATAACCCTAAGACAACAACTACAACAGCACTCAGAGGAATCAACTTGGCACAATCCAAAAGACTTTTCGGAACCAACGGAATACGTGGCGTGGCTAACATTGATCTAACACCAGAATTCGCGACAAAAATTGGAGCCGCCATCGGAACCTTCTTCGAAAAAGGTCAAATCCTAGTTGGGTACGATGGCAGAATCAGCAGCCCCATGCTCGCTCAGGCTGTCATTGCGGGATTAACATCAACTGGATGCACAATCTATAACCTTGGGATGTGCCCCACCCCGACAATCCAGTACGCGGTTAAGCATTACAAAAAGGACGGTGCAGTAATGGTTACCGCATCTCACAATCCACCAGAATACAACGGAGTCAAAGCCATTGCAGATAATGGGATTGAACTACCTCGCGAAGAGGAAATTGAAATTGAGAGCATCTTGTTCGATGAGAAGATTCAGAGGGTGAGGTGGAATGAGATCGGAGAAATACGGCGGCTGCCTAGAGTTTTAGATGTTTACAGAGAAGCCATAAAAAAGCATATCGATGTTGTAGCTATCCAAAAGAGACGTTTTCATGTGGTGGTTGACGCCGGGAGCGGCGTCGGCGGCCTAGTCGCACCTTATTTGTTTCGTGAAATTGGCTGTAAGGTTACAACTTTGAATGCTAATATCGACGGGGCATTCCCAGGTCGACCACCTGAACCAAGACCAGAAAATCTTGGCGAACTTTCATCTGTGATGAGGGCAGTGAGTGCAGACATAGGCGTAGCTTATGATGGAGACGCGGACCGCTCAATCTTCATCGACGAAACTGGGGAAATCCACTGGGGAGACAGAACCTTCGCGCTCATCGAAAAACACTTCCTACAAGAGAATCCTGGAGAAAGGGTCGTCACACCAGTAAGCTCCTCCCGCCTCGTTGAGGAAATAGCGGACAGGTATGGGGGAGAGATTGTTTGGACCAAAGTCGGAAGCATAATAGTCTCTCACACTATGAGAAAAGTAAACGCCAAACTCGGTGGCGAAGAGAATGGCGGCGTCTTCTACGCTCCTCATCAACCAGTCCGAGACGGCGCGATGACAACGGCATTGATTCTAGACATTATGGCGAAAACTGGGAAGAGGCTTTCAGAACTGCTGGCCGAGTTACCTCGCTACTACATAAAAAAAGACAAGCTCGAGTGTCCACAAGAATTCAAAGAGCCCGTATTAGGGGAGCTTGTTCGACAGGTCAAAGACGGACACATTAATACAACCGACGGCGTGAAGATAGGCTTTCCGGACAAAAGCTCGATCCTCATAAGACCCAGCGGAACCGAACCCATATACAGATTTTATGCCGAAGCGAAAACAGCAAAAGGGGCAACTCAACTGCTCACCGAGTACAAAGCAAAACTGCGCCGACTAATTGACAAACTTACAACAAGTGAATAAAAAAGGAGCAGGAAAATTCCACGTTTAGTGGAAGATACATGCTCTGAAACATTCTTTCTATGTTTAAGAACTATTACTCAAACTATTATACTGCTCCTTCAAAGTATGTGGTACAAGACTTGAAAATGAGGACGACTTACAAAAATGCCCAAAGCGATGACGCTCAAGAGGAAAGACATCGATACAGCTGAAAAACGTAGGAAATACACCATCGGCATTCTAGGTCATGGACAAAAGAGCTTAACACACGCTTGCCTCTTTGCAAACGCTGGATTCAAAGTCGTATACGCAGATGCAGATCACAACATCGCCAATCAGATAGAAAAAGGCAAGATTTCCTCTTCTACGCAGCAGATCAACGCGCTTCTCAACAACCACATAAGAGGCGGTCGGCTCGCAGCGGAAAGGAGCATTAGAAAAGCCACCTCAGCAAGCGACATCATAATCTCCTCAATTCCAGCCACGATTAACAAAAAGGAAAAACCCGACTATTCGCGTATTGCCACGGCTTGCAAGGAAGCAGGCCTGAGTCTTAGCTCAGGGCATCTTTTTATCTCCACAAGTATAACCGGCCCAGGAGTAACTGAAGGCTTGGTCAAGGAGACACTTGAAAACGCTTCTGGTCTAAAGGCAGGCAAAGACTTCGGTTTAGCTTACAGTCCAATCTCAAAGCAAGTCTTAAAACATGCACCAACTGACAAAATAGTCGTCGGAGCAACCGATGAACGTAGCCTCCAAGCGGCATGCCTCGTCTTGGACACGGTGACAACGGGGAGAATTGTCACGGTGAGGGACATAAGGACAGCCGAAACCGCCAAGCTTTTTGAAAAGATATACGAAGATGTCAACATCGCATTAACAAATGAGTTGGCAAGCTTCTGTGAAAAAGCTGGAATAGATATCATAGAAGCCCAAAAGGCACTCAACAAAAACCCCCACCAACATCTTTCACTTCCTCAACTCATCGGAGGGCATGCAATGGCGAGCCTTCATCTCCTAAACGATGAGGCAGAAGCACTCAACACAAAGCTTCGCTTGGTGGCCTTGGCTGGAGGAATAAATGAAGGAATGGTAAACCACGCAGTTCGACTTGTAAAAGATGCGTTGCGGGCCTGTGGAAAAAACCTGAGAAGAGCTAAGATATCTGTATTCGGCGTTTCTTGTCGACGCAACACGAGAGAGACTGAACGGTCGTTGGTGAAAAAACTCGTGGAAGCACTGAAAAGGAGGGGTGGACACGTGTCGATATATGATTCTATGCTCCCTTACGGAGAACTTGTAGAGATGGGATATCCAACTGAGATGACGTTAACGAAGACTGTTGAGAAATCCGATTGCTTAATCATTGCTGTGGGGCACGATCGGTTTAGGCGACTAAACCTACGGAGGATCAAATTCCTGATGAAAAAGCCAGCTGCAATAGTTGACATGGGACGAGTCATCGATCCTGACAAGGCCGAAAAAGAAGGTTTCGTTTATCGTGGCGTTGGGAGAGGTGTTTGGACCAGATAGTTGGCTGAGGCTGCTCCGCACTTTTTGTGTTCCCAGACCCTGTGCTACGACTCTTGAATAAACTTCCGTCAAATCTGGTGAGATACTCTTTTGTAGTAGAAGTTCAATCCATAAACATAAAATATGGAGCGAGCGAAGTATCCGAAAAGCTGCTAAAGTCACCATACTGGCAAATTTGAAAGCATTGAGGGACAAGAATGATTGTCTTGCTGATTTCCGTGTTCGTGTCATTCGTAACAACTTTGCTCTTTACGCCTTTTTTCACAAAATTCTTGCGCACCGTTGGGATTGTTGGCTTAGACCTCCACAAACGGAACAAACCGAAGCTGCCTACTTCTGGAGGGATTTGTGTCGCTTGTGGAGTTTTGGCTGGGCTGTTGACCTATATGGGGCTGCAGACGTACTTGGGGTACTCGTTCAGACCCATCTATGAATTGGAAAATTGGCTGGTTTACGTTTTGGCTGTAACTGTGTCTGTTGTCATAGTCATGTTTGTGGGTTTGCTCGATGACTTGCATGTAAAATCAAAAGAGGTGGAAACAAAAGAGGGGCGAGACATTCGAGTGGGAATCTCTCAATGGTTAAAACCTCTACTTACATTGCCTGCCGCGATACCGCTGATGGCAGTAAGTGCTGGTGAATGGGAGATGGTGATTCCATTTGTTGGACCCGTGCCTTTCGGACCCATCTATCCGCTATTGCTAATCCCCTTAGGTGTCGTTGCGGCATCTAATGTTGTCAATTTGCTTGGTGGTTTTAATGGATTAGAGGGTGGAATGGGTATAGTCTATGTTCTGGGTCTGGGGATCTATGCTGCGTTGCATAAAAGTATAGGGTCGGTCATTTTCCTAATCGCATTCGCTGCCTTGGTCGGTTTCATCAGATACAACTGGTATCCCGCTAGAATTCTGCCTGGAGATTCTCTAACTTATCTGCTTGGCTCAATAGTTGCGGCGGGGGTGATCGTCGGAAATATGGAAAGAAGCGGAATCATTGTGATGTTTCCGTTCATTATCGAGTTCTTTCTGAAGTTGAGGTCCAAATTCAAGGCTAGTTGTTTAGGAAAACTGAGGAAAGATGGGAAACTTGATCCACCATATGGAAGAAGGGTGTACAGCTGGACTCATATCATAATGAACCTAAAACCCCTAACAGAAAAACAGATTACAATAATCTTAATAATCATCCAGATCTGTTTTTCTACACTACCTTTTCTCCCAGTCTAAACGATCCTTCACAGCAAGCATGGAAAGGGTAACTATATAACCCTAAGAACAGAACATGTCAGGGGAGAAGTGACGTGCAAGGGCGCGTAATGATTCTAGCTGGGGGCGGGGGACACACAGGAATCGCATACGCACTTGCCCAGGCACTTCACAGAAAGGTATCCCTATCCTTTCTCGTGCCCGAAGGAGACACTCTAAGCAAGACGAGATTGAGAAGATTTGGCAAAATCTGGTTTCTGACTAAGCCGCGGGGCCCAAAGACCCCCGCCCCCATTTTTGCGGGTCGGCTCGCAAAAGCCCTTCTGGATTCTGTCAGACTAGACTTCCACGAGTTTGACGTTGTCGTGAGCACTGGAAGCAACTTCTGCGTTCCACCAGCATATCTGGCTTGGATGAGAGGAATTCCAGTAGTCAACGTTGAGAGCCTTATTCGTTTCACAAAGCCCTCTAAAACGGCTCTTGCATTGCAGCCAATTTCAGTGTTGACTGCTTTGCATTGGGAGGAGCAGAAGAGGCTTCTGAAGGGTATAGTTGTCGGCCCCACGCTCTGTAAGCCGGAGATTAAGCCGTGGAACGGTGGATACATTCTGGTTTCAGGCGGTACCTACGGGCACAAGCTTTTGTTTGACGCCTTATTGGAGAGCGAACTAAGAAATGTGGTTTTGCAGACCGGTAGAGTTGACCCCACGCCCTACCTTAAGCGTCATCCCGAGTGGAAGGTGATTGCATTTACGGAGCGATTTCATGAACTTCTTGCAGGCGCCGAGCTTGTAGTTGCACATTTTGGTGGAACAGTTTTGGATGCGACGATCTATAAGAAACCCGTCGTGTTGGTTCTGAATCCTGAGTGGACTAGAACCGTCGGGATTGAAGACGCTAAATACTTAGCCAAGAAAGTAAACGCGGTACTGGTTTCTGAAATAAATTTGGAGAACCTTTTAGAAGCCATAGGCGAAGCAAGAAAAAGGCGGGTTCCAACTTTGCCAGACGGGGCTGAAAACCTCGCAGACATGATAATTGAGCTATTACGTGAAAGGCATGATTAGTCACTCTCTTCGCGTGTCTTTGAAAGTGAGAGTGAGATGGCACCAGCCTTAACCTATAAGAGCACTCCAAGGTTCACTGCATGAGCCGATTTAAAAGAGAGTTGCATTATACAATTAGAAAGGTGACAGTATGATACATGTGGCTGTGATTGGGTGCGGTAGAATTGGGATAAGGCATCTTAACGCTTATAGAGGCATTAGAGGTGTAAGCATAGCTGCGGTATGCGACTCAGATGGAGAACTTGCCAAAGAAGTAGCCAATAATTATAACACAGTGAGCTACGGCAATTACAATGAAGTTCTTGACAATAAGGGCATAGACGCGGTAGATGTGTGCGTTCCAACAGCGATTCATCACGAGGTCATTCTGGAGGCGTTAGATAAGGGAAAGGATGTCTTCTGTGAGAAGCCTTTGTCTCACAAACTTGAATACGCTAAACAAATTGAGAAAAAACAGAGGGAGACTGGAAACTTGGTTATGGTTGGTTATCTCTATAGGTTTCATCCGTCTTTTCAGCGCCTCAAGAAGGTTTTGGAAGACAACATTATTGGTGACACTTATTTCGCTATATTTCGGATAGGAGGAAGGGGAGGTTGGCGGGCGTGGAAACACCAAAAGGAGAAAGGAGGCGGGGCAATGCTGGAGATGCTGGTTCATATGTTAGACTTAGCCAACCATTGCTTCGGTGAGATCGTTGAGGTTGAACATCTCTTCTCTGAGACTATTTTGAAGAGACGGTTGATAGAGGGAAGGGAGGTTGAAGCGGATGCCGAGGATTGTGTCTTAATAAGGCTAAGAGCTGGAAGTGGCGTTCAAATATTCTGTGAAGCTGATCTCATAACCCCCTCATACATGAACATTGTGGAAGTTCACGGAGACAACGGGTCATTCTTTGGAAGCATTCTCGACAACATCCCCACCATTGTCTATTGCAAGGAATCCCGCGGAATGTTCGATAGAGGAAAAAGCGTTTTCAAATTCCCATATGTCAATTTGATGGAGAAAGAACTCCAATTCTTTATTGAGAGTTTGTCCAAAGAGGTAAAGCCTATGAACTCCATTGAGGAGTCGATAAAGATTTTGGAAATAGTTGAGCAGGTAAGGAGGCGGTCTAGACGAAGAAATTAGCCATAAATGGCGGTCCTCCTACCTTGAATGAGATGATACCGATAGCGAAGCCTATGTTCACGGACAAAGAAATAAGAGACGTCACCGGCGTGTTGAAGTCTGGGCATTTGAGGCAGGGCGCAAGAACTGAAGAGTTTGAAAAGGAGTTTTGCAAGAGAGTAGGGTCCAAATATGCTTATGCAGTTAACTCGGGAACAGCCGCTTTACATGTTTCTTACCTATCCGTCTTGAAATCTGAGGATGAAGTAATAGTCCCCGCCTTCACTTTCATAGCTACAGCCAGTACCGTCGTATATTCAAATGCGAAACCGGTCTTTGCGGATATAAGTGAAGAGACATTCACAATGGACCCCCAAGACGCAAACGAAAAGATATCACCCAAAACAAAGGCAATAGCGCCAGTTCACTTATTTGGTCACGCCGCAGACATGAAAACGTTGGGAGAGATTGCTGAAGACCATGACCTTTACCTAGTAAACGATGCTGCCCAAGCGCACGGTAC
>JBHIEV010000059.1:0-8415 GCA_046760805.1 Bathyarchaeia archaeon | reverse complement strand
CAGCCGAAAGCTCTAATGCAGTCATTTCCTTTTGTATCGCCACAGAGAGCATGTTGATTCTCTGCGCCACGTCTTCTCCACCAACTATTTGAGCTCCCATAATTCTTCCCAAAACAGGCTCAGCAATGATCTTTACTTTGACTTCTTTTCCCCCGGGGAAATATGGTGCCCGAGTCCTTCCTGCAATGCTTGCACTGACTGTTTGAAAGCCAACCTTGGCAGCTTGATACTCTGAGAGACCTACCGCACCAAGTTCAAAATCGAAGATTTTTGAAACTGCACTGCAAACAACACGTGGATTGGCAGCGTATCCTCCTGCAGCGTTAATTCCAGCGGTCGTGCCCTGCCTAACCGCGTTGGTTCCGAGTTGGTAAAGACAGGGTAGGCCAGTGATTGAGCTCTGGGATTCGACGCAATCTCCAGCCGCGAATATCCCCGAAACAGTAGTCTCCATTCTTGGGTTCACTCTAATAGCTCTGGTTACACCCAGTTCTACCCCCAATCCTCTAATCAAGTCTGTTCTGGGCCTAATGCCTGCGGCCATGACGACAATATCTGCTTCTATTTCCTCCCCGCCTACGCTTACGCTTTCAACCTTATCCTTGCCCAAAATTGCATCTACCCGCCTACCTACAACCACGCGGACGCCATGTTCCTCTATTTTCTTCTGGGTATAATCAGCCATATCCTCGTCAAATAGTGCAGGAAGAATATATGGCACTACCTCAATAATCGTAGTCTTAATTTTGTTAGTCGCAAGAGCGTGCGCTGTTTCTAAGCCGATGAATCCAGCACCGATAACAACTGCGCTTTTCGCCGTCTTAATTGCCTCTTGAATTGCTTTTCCGTCATCCACCGTTCTCATCGCAAACACTCCTGGAAGGTCGTGGCCTTCTATTGGTATAATGAATGGACTAGCGCCCGTGGCAAGAATCAATGAATCATATCTCAGTGTCTCAATCTTTCCTTCCTTGTCTTCGACCAGGACAATCTTGTCATCAGGATTGATAGACCTAGCGTTAGTTTCAAGGCGTAGATTAAATTTCATCATTCTATAGTGGGACGGGGGAAAAGCCATGAGGTCTTCAAAACCAGGTATCTCACCTGCCAGTACATAGGGTATACCACAGCGCGAATAGGCTGGATACGGTTCCTTGTCTACTAAGGTTATTTCAGCGTGGGGATCAGTTTTGCGGGCCGCGTTTGCCGCATGAACACCAGCAGCGTTGGCGCCAATAATCACTATCTTTCTGGGCAAGCTTTAATCTCCTAGACCTTATTCATTTCGAAGAAACTATAGGGTTACATCTCCTCTTTATATCTGTTGTTCTTCGATCTCCAGATAAGAAATTCCTAAATAATGGTGCAAAATTATACTAACGCTCTAAGGTTTGGTGGCTATGGAGGAGATTAAGACATTCCAAGACCTGACTAGGGAAGTCGTTGAAAAGGGAATATGTGGCAAATGTGGTGGTTGCGTCTCGTTCTGCTCCGCAGGAGAACTTAACGCGTTGGAGATGGGTGAGAACGAGTTGCCACGGTACATCAGCGAGGATAATTGTCTAAAATGTGGAATCTGCTACCTAATATGTCCCCAAACAGATACGCTAAACGTAGAGCTTCACGAGAAGTTTGCTTGGAAACCGCCGATAGGGGATTATCGAAGGATAACATCGGCTCAGACAACAAATGAGGATGTGAAGAAAATTTGCACGGACGGAGGGGTTGTGACCTCCCTCCTCCTATACTTGCTGGATCGCAACCTCATAAATGGCGCCGTTGTCTCAAAGAAAACCGGACGCTTCGCTAGGAAGGCGATAATTGCCAGAACATCTGAGGAACTGATAGGAGCAGCAGGCTCTACGTTCTCAGGATCTCTACATCTGGAAGAACTAGGCGGAAAATACACTACGTACACTCCAATCCTGTCTACGGTAAAGAGCCTAGAGAAAAGGCATCTGCGGGACATAGCTGTGGTTGGGACTCCCTGCCAGGTTAATGCCATCCGAAAGATGCAATGCCTCGGAGTCCTTCCAGCCCATCTTATAAAATATACAATAGGGCTATTTTGTATAGAAAACTTCTCCTTTGATGACGTAGCGAGGGAAAGGCTAGAGAAGAAACTCGACATCGCTATGGAGGATGTTGTTAAACTGAATATCAAGGACGACTTCATAATTACTCTCACTAAGGGTGTGACGATTCATGTTCCATTAGAAGAGATACACGAAGTTGCTCGCGCAGCATGTCTTACGTGCCACGACTTCAGCAATGAGTACGCAGACATTTCAGTCGGGGGACTAGGTTCGCCCGATGGATACACTACAACCCTTCTAAGGACAAAGGTCGGCGCAACAGTCTACGATGGAGCCCTTCGCAAGGGTTACATCCAAGAAAGAGCCTTCGAAGACGCGGAGGAGAGCAAGCTGGAAAAGACCAAGATGTTGGCCAAGATTGTCTCCTTCGCCAGAAGGAAGAGAATGAGGGCTGAAGAGAAGCTTTCAAAACTAACTAGAGGATAGACTCTTGAAAGAAAAACCTAAGAGAGTTCTAGTTATTGGTGGAGGAATAGCTGGCATCCAGGCAGCCCTCGACCTTGGAGATATGGGAATAAAGGTACATCTGGTTGAGAGGAAGCCAAGCATAGGGGGGAGAATGGCTCAACTCGACAAGACTTTTCCTACAAATGACTGCTCCATCTGCATACTAGCCCCCAAGCTGGCTGATTGCTTCAGACACCCAAACATCACCCTCCACACGTTAGCGGAGGTCAAAGAGGTAACGGGTCGGATGGGAGATTTCTCAGTGAGGCTACACAAATATGCCCGGTTTGTTGATGAAGAGAAGTGTGTCAACTGTGGGGATTGCGCTGCTAAGTGCCCTGCAAAGGTGCTTGATGAGTTTGATATGG
Source organism: Bathyarchaeia archaeon (assembly GCA_046760805.1). Lineage (GTDB taxonomy): Archaea > Thermoproteota > Bathyarchaeia > Bathyarchaeales > Bathyarchaeaceae. Next base: position 5,504 of record JBHIEV010000059.1, on the reverse strand, counting down.
GACTGAGGAAGAGGGAGGCCATATATCCATACTACTTGCAAGGGGTTCCAGCGGTGATGACGATTGACAGGGAAAACTGCCTTTACCTGACGAGGGGAGTGTGCAGAATCTGCGAGAAATTTTGTGCTCGAGAGGCAATAGACTTTGAGCAGAAAGACACAGATGCAGTGTTACACGTTGGTGCCATCATCGTCGCCACTGGTTTTGACCCTTACGATCCGTCTGGAATCCCCCAGTACGGCTACAAAAGATACAGAAATGTGATCATTTCTTTGGAATATGAGAGGCTGATATGTGCCTCTGGACCTACTGGAGGACACCTCCTAAGGCCCTCAGACAATAAACCCGCAGAGAGTATAGCTTTCGTCCAGTGTGTTGGGTCTAGAGATTTCAAGAACAACCGTTACTGCTCATCCGTCTGCTGTATGCACGCTACTAAGGAAGCTATGCTCGCCTATGAACACAATCCTAAAGTGGAGTCCTATGTATTCTACATGGACCTCAGGGCTGCAGGCAAGGGCTTTCAAGAGTACGTGGCGCGGGGAGAGCAGGAGTATAACATATCATACATCAGAGGAAGAGTCGCTAGGATCACCGAAGATCATGACGAGAACCCGATAATTTGGTTCGAAGAAATCCAAAGCTCCAAAACAAAGAAAATGCCTGTAGACTTGGCGGTTTTGGCGACAAGCCTGATGCCGAGGAGAGGCGTAGAGAAGTTAGCAAAAGTCCTAGGCGTCGAGCTTGACGAATATAACTTCTTCAAGACAGATCCTCTCAACCCGCTGGACACAACGAGGCCGGGAATATTCGTGTGCGGCTGCTGTCGGGAACCAACGGACATACCGGAGTCCGTAGCCCAAGCGAGTGGAGCAGCCGAGAGAGCCGCAGAAACGGTGATGAGGTGAAAGGAGCTTGAATGAAGTTAGGGTCGGCGTTTTCGTCTGTCACTGCGGCACAAACATAGGAGGATTTCTGGACGTTCCGGGACTCGCTGAATACGCCCTAGGCCTACCCAACGTTGTTTTCGCGAAGGACAATAAGTATACGTGCTCCGAGGCCGGATTGACAGAGATAAAAAACGCCATAGCTGAAAAAAAGCTGAACCGCGTGATCGTAGCCTCCTGTACCCCTAGGACCCACGAGCCCCTCTTCAGGTCAACTTGCAAGGAGGGGGGACTGAACCCGTACCTCTTTCAGTTCGTCAACATAAGGGACCAATGCTCTTGGGTTCACATGCAAGAAAAGGAGAGGGCAACCGAAAAGGCAAAAGCCCTCATAAGGATGGGAGTCGCAAGAGCGGTACTACTGGAGCCCTTAGAAGAGACAGAGGTTGAGGTCAACCCCTGCGCTCTGGTGATTGGTGGAGGAATATCGGGAATGACATGTGCACTTAGCCTAGCTAACCGAGGCTTTGATGTGAAGCTGGTGGAGAAGGAGGATCGGTTAGGCGGAATTCTAAACAGCCTATACAAGCTTTACCCAACGCATGAAGAAGCGTCAAAGTTGGTTCAGGCCAAGACCGCGGAGATCGAGAAGAATCCGAAGGTAGAGGTTTTGACATCATCCGAAGTTAAGGAAGTTAAGGGCTTCGTTGGTAACTACGATGTGACGGTAAGGCAAGGTGAAAAGGAGAGATTGTTCAAGGCAGGCGTGATCATAGTAGCAACGGGTGCTGATACGCTTAAGCCCGTGGGCATGTATGGCTATGATGAAGAAAATGTTATCACTCAGATGGAACTTGAACGTAGATTTAAGGAAGGTGGGCTTAGCGCCGACGCTGTTGTGATGATCCAATGCGTGGGGTCGAGGAACGAAAAAAGGACGTACTGCTCCAAGGTTTGTTGTCCAACAGCCCTCAAAAACGCCATATTGATCAAGGAAGCGAACTCAGACGCCCAAGTCTTCGTGCTCTACAGAGATATGGTTACCCAAGGAACCCAATACGAGGACTACTACCGAAGAGCAAGAGAGAATGGCATAACGTTCATAAAATACACGCCAGAAAGACAGCCGATTGTCGAGAATGGATCGGTGAGAGTTTACGATGAGCTTTTGGGTGAAGAACTTATTCTACCTTACAACTTGGTTGTACTGTCGACCCCCATGGTTGCCCACCCCGACTCTCCAGATCTCGCGCAGAAACTGAAAGTTCCAGTGGATGAGAACGGTTTCTTCCTAGAGGCTCACATGAAACTTCGACCTGTCGACTTCGCCACAGACGGAATCTACGTGTGTGGCTGCGCTCACTGGCCAACCAATGTCGGCGAGAGCGTTTCCCAAGCGTATGGCGCAGCCTCTAGAGCATCCATACCATTATCTGTTGGTCACGTGAAAACCGAGCCCTCAATCGCTGTGGTTGACGAGGATGAATGCTCAGGCTGTAGCTTATGTGAGCTAACTTGCCCTTTCAAGGCGATAAGGATTGAAGAAACGGAGAAGGGAAGGAAAGCCAAGGTGATAGCCGCCTCCTGCAAGGGTTGCGGGGCATGCGGGGCCGGCTGCCCCCAGAAGGCTATCACCATGCAGCACTTCACAGATGAGCAACTCCTCGCGCAAGTGATTCCCCTAGCTGAGGTGATATCTTGACTCTTCAGAAGTTCGAACCAGACATCCTCGGATTCCTCTGCAACTGGTGTTCCTACGCCGGCGCGGACCTAGCTGGGGTTAGCCGCTTCCAGTATCCTCCAAACGTGAGGATTATCAGGGTGATGTGCTCAGCAAGGGTTGACCCGACCATCGTTCTTGAACCATTCATCAGAGGGTTAGACGGCGTTATGGTTTTGGGTTGCCACCTAGGCGACTGCCACTACATGACCGGAAACTACTACACGGAAAGAAGAATAAAAACGACTAAAAACGTCCTGAAGAACGTAGGGTTGTCTCCTGAGAGGTTGCTGCTCGACTGGGTGTCCGCGTCCGAGGGTGAACGTTTTGCAACTCTGGTGAAAGTTTTTACAGAAAGGATAAGGAAACTGGGTCCGCTTGGCAGCGAAACAAATCTGGAGCCACAAGAGTTGAGGGCGCGTTTGGTTGCGGCCAAGGAGACACTCGCTCAAGAGAGGATCAGATGGCTTGTTGGCAGGGAAAGGGAGCTCGTAGAGGACAAGAATGTCTTTGGAGAGAAGGTTTCACAAGTGGAGTTCGACAAGCTGACGCTCGAAACCGTAGAGAAGGAGTTTGCAAAGAGAAGGATTCTCCTCTCCATTGGAGAAGCCGCTCTCTCTATCAAAGAGATAGCCCAGAGAGTAGGAGCTTCACCAAGGGATGTGCTGAGGCACATGGTTTCTCTCGAGCGCGACGGGTTGGTCTCAGTTGTGGGAATCGAGGGAAACAGCCCCAAATATCGAAGAGCTGGAGGGTGAAAGACGGAATCAACTCACGGAGGATGACAAGATGAACTCGCAAAACCTTGACTCCGAAGCGGGCAAAGTGGGTTCAGTGTTGGTTGTGGGTGGGGGAATTGGGGGGATACAGGCCGCGCTCGACCTAGCCGAGTCAGGTTTCAAAGTTTACGTCGTAGATAGTTCCTCGGCTATAGGCGGGGTCATGGCGCAGCTTGACAAAACCTTTCCAACAAACGACTGCTCCATGTGCATCCTGTCTCCAAAGCTCGTGGAGTGCGGAAGACACTTGAACGTTGAAGTTTTGACATGTTCCGAAGTCACAGGGATCTCTGGAGACGTAGGCAACTTCGATGTTAAAGTGAGGCAGCGACCAAGATACGTTGATATCGAGAAGTGCACGGGGTGCGGGCTGTGCGCCAAATTCTGTCCGGTGGATGCCATAGACACCTTCAACAAAGGCTTGAGTGAAAGAGCAGCGATTCACATAAACTACCCTCAAGCAGTTCCCTTGGTGTACATGATTGACAGAGAAAAATGTGTGGGTTGTGGGCTCTGCAAAAACGTTTGCCTAGCCGACGCCGTAGACTACTCAGATCAAGAGAAAGAAGTCAAGCTGAAAGTTGGAGCTGTCATTCTAGCCCCTGGTGTTTCGGAGTTTAACGCTAAACTGAAGAGTGAGTATGGTTATGGAAGATTTCCGAACGTGGTTACGAGTATCGAGTTCGAGCGCATCTTGAGCGCTTCAGGACCTTTCATGGGGCGTGTTCAGAGGCCCTCAGATGGAGATATCCCTAGGAAAATTGCTTTCATACAATGCGTCGGCTCCAGAGATGTCGCTTGTGGAAACGGTTATTGCTCTTCGGTTTGCTGCATGTATTCCACGAAGGAGGCAGTCATAGCCAGAGAACACATGAGCCAGATTGAACCCACAATCTTCTACATAGACCTGCGGGCCTACGGAAAGGACTTTGACAAGTACATTGAGAGGGCCAAGAACGAGTACGGAGTCAGGTTTGTCAGGTGCAGGGTGTCCGAAATAGAGGAGATGCCCAAGACTCAAAACCTAAACATACGGTATGAAACCGAAGACGGAGAGCTACACGATGAAGAGTTCGACCTAGTCGTCCTATCTGTTGGCTTCACACCATCCGAGGACGTCAAGAAGCTGGCTAAAAACCTCGGTGTTGAGCTGAACGAGCACGGTTTCACCAAAACCCAACCATTTCATCCTTTAGAAACCTCTAGGCCTGGAGTCTTCGTCTGTGGCATGTTCTCCTCGCCCAAGGATATTCCTGAAACTGTTACTCAGGCCAGTGCCGCCGCTGCCAGCGTGGGCGAATTGCTATCCCCTGCTCGTGGTACACTGGTCAAGAAGAAGGAGTACCCAGAAGAACTAGATGTTAGAGGTCAGCCGCCCAGAATAGGGGTTTTCATATGTCACTGCGGCATCAATATTGGAGGAGTTGTCGACGTTCCAAGCGTTGTGGAGTATGCTAAGACTCTCCCAAACGTCGTCCACGCCTGTGAGAACCTCTACACCTGCTCCTCAGATACTCAAGAAATAATCAAGAAGAGAATCCAAGAATACGGGCTAAACAGAGTCATAGTTGCCTCATGTTCACCCCGAACCCATGAACCGCTCTTCCAAGAAACGATAAAGGAAGCCGGCTTGAACAGGTATCTCTTCGAGATGGCGAACATCCGCGACCAGTGTTCTTGGGTGCACATGCACGATCGCGAAGCTGCCACCGAGAAGGCAAAGGACCTAGTTAGAATGGCTGTGGCGAAGGCTCGAGTGATAGAGCCTTTGGAAAGGCTTTCTCTGGGCGTCACCCGCCGAGGCCTTGTCATCGGGGGAGGATTGGCGGGAATGACTGCGGCTCTGGCTCTAGCCGAGCAAGGCTTCGAAGTCGACTTGGTAGAGAAGAACAAAGAGCTTGGAGGTTTTCTCCGCAAGATCCACTACACACTGGACAACGACGATACACAGCAGTACCTGAGAAGCATGACTGAAAAGGTGTACTCAAACAAACTGATCAAGATCTTTCTCAACGCAAAGGTGGAGAACGTCTCCGGCTATGTGGGGAACTTCAAAACCACTATAACCCTAAACTCGGGTAGCGAGGTGAAAAGGGAGCTAGAGCACGGAGTTATCAT
>JBHIEV010000058.1:0-8437 GCA_046760805.1 Bathyarchaeia archaeon | reverse complement strand
CCATATTTTAAGATTCTTTGGTAGAACTATGGAAGGAGGAAGGCGTTTAGAGTATCATTAGTTCTAGGGGTGTTAGTTTTCCTGTGACTGGGTCCACCTTTAAGCCCAGAAGTTCGAGTGTTGTTACGCCTAGGAGGGTTGGTGTTTTTTCGGTTGCTATGGCTACTAGGGATGTGACTCCTTTGTCTTCTAGTTGTATGTAGGCTTCTGAGACTGGATACTCCACGATTTCTCCGCTTGCGATCTTGAATCTTCTTTTGTCTGTGATGGGTAGTTGGAGTTTTTTGGCGATTGTGTTTGGTATTACGGTGTAGATGGCGCCTGTGTCTACATTGAGTTCTAGTTCTGTCTTTAGGTTGCGTTTGAGGGGGTTGGCGATGATGGCGCGAACTCTTACGTATCCCATAAAGCCCATTGAGAGTAGATAGTGAGAGCGAATATTTAAGGTTAAGTTGTTAGAGACAATATGCACACTTCCATCCACCTCTCCCCTAACCAGTCCCCTCAAACAGACAAAAACCATAAATCCCAAACAACCAACCAATACTCATGCAATACCGCAGCGTATTCAAAGATGAGACAAAGCTAGACATAAACTACATACCCTCAAAACTCCCCCACAGAGAAGAACAGCTAAACCTCCTGAGCCAATACCTGCAATACACAACAACCGCCCCAGGCAAGATGACCCAACGCATACTCGTCACAGGAAACATAGGCACAGGTAAAACAGCCCTAACTCAACACTTCGGAAAAATCATCACCCGAAAGGCTTCAGAAAGGCAGATAAATTTAGAATATATCCATGTGAACTGCCGCCAATGCAAAGGCTCCCTCTTCCTAATCCTCCAACAAACCATCCAAAGATTCATGCCAAATTTCCCAAAACGCGGCTACTCAGCAGAAGAACTCCTCCAAACCCTAATGCAGATCCTAGACGAAAGAGGCACACACCTAATCCTAACGCTAGACGAACTGGACACACTAATCCGCAGGGAAGGATCAGACCCAATCTACAACCTAACACGCATCCAAGAGACTCACTATAAAACCCCTTGGAGGCTAACTCTCATCTGCGTCCTCCGAGAACCAGAACACCTCGAGAAGCTGGACCCAAGCACGAGGAGCACGCTCCAACAGAACATAATCCACCTAGAAGAGTACACAAAGCCACAACTCACAGACATACTAAAAGACCGCGTGAATCTAGCCTTCACAGCAGACGCGGTCCCACCGCAAAGCTTAGATCACATCGCCCAACTCGCAGCCACAGAAGGTGACGCACGTTACGCCATAGAACTCCTATGGAGGGCAGGAAAATACGCAGACTCGACAGGCTTGAGGCAGGTCACGCCAGAATGCGTGAGAAAGGCGGCTGTAAGCGTGTACCCCGTCATACGCAAGGACATCATAAGTTCCTTCAGCCTACATAAGAAGCTCTTTCTCCTCGCTGTGGCAAGACACTTCCAACGAACAACCTCCGCCTACATGTCGATGGGCGAGGCTGCAGATGCCTATGCGGTTGTGTGCGAAGAGTATGAGAAAGAGGGACGTGGCCACACTCAGCTCTGGAAGTATGTGAAGGACCTTTCGGCGCTAGGCATAATCGAAACGAGCCTTTCTGGGGCTGGAAGAAGGGGAAAGACAACCCTGATAGGCTTGCCGAGGGTTCCGGCTTCTGATCTGGAGGAGGCCTTGGAGAAGACGCTCAGTGAGGGGTGGAGCTGAGTGAGAATTGAAGACGTGTTCGCTTCAAAGGGGCGGGTTAGGATCTTGCGGATTTTGGCGGAGATTGGTGAGCTCAATATTTCGGCTTTGGCTCAGCGAGCTGGGCTGAACTATGGCACTGCCAATGAGCATTTGAGGGTTTTGGAGGAGGCTGGTTTGGTTAGGCATAAGAGGTTTGGGAGGATCCGCATCTTTAGGTTTAATGATGGAGATGAGAGAGCAAGGATGGTTAGGAGACTGGTGGAGGTTTGGGAGGAAAAGGATAAGTCGTGATTGATGGGTAGATTGGTTGGTGGTTTGGTTGTCTATGGTTGATGTTGGTGGGAAGCCTGAGGTTTTGAGGGAGGCTGTTGCTGAAGGCTTCATTAAGTTGAGAACTGGAACCGTAGATCGCATCAGGAGCGGCAAGGTTGAGAAGGGGGATGTGTTTGGTGTGGCGCGTGTGGCTGGTGTTTTGGCTGCTAAGAGGACGAGTGGGCTTGTGCCTTTGTGTCATCCTTTGAGGTTGACGGATGTGGATGTGGCGTTGGAGGTTGTGGATAGGGAGCTGGTGAAGGTTGAGGCGCGGGTTGGGGCTGTTGAGAGGACTGGGGTGGAGATGGAGGCTTTGGTGGCTGTTTCTGTGGCTTTGTTGACGGTTTGGGATATGGTTAAGCAGTATGAGAAGGATGAGGCTGGGCAGTATCCAGTAACGAGGATTGAGGGGGTAAGGGTTGTGCGCAAAGTGAAGGGCGACGGCGAGTATTGCATGCGAGTGTAGAGATGACGGTGGAACCTTTCGTCGAGGTGATTCCCAGATGAGGAAGGTTATCAGGGATGGCTAGAACAAGCGTGTAGCGAGAATTTTGCTCGAGTGCTTGCACATCTTGCACAGCTAAACCAAACAAAAGTCTACCTACTCGAAAACATTCGGCTGCCGATTAGATACAGACATAATTCAAGTATCGTGCGTGCATATTTTTAACGCTAGACAACATCTTTTGGTTAACATTTTAGGCACCTAATTAGTCATATAGTTAGGAATCTAAATGTTTTATAAGAGTAGACGCGTGGGATTTGTCGATAGGGACTGAGTCCTGCGATTAATAAGACAAGTCTCAAGGCAGCTTGGCGATAATGAATATGCTCCCTCTTTGCACGCGTCCTCTCCTCTCCAAGATCATAGGTAGTTTATAGATTGTCTTGATGCGTGTTTACCATTTCCTTTTTCAGTTCTCTTTGGTGTTCGCTATGGTTTAATAAGAAGAAATATTTCCTTCAAACTACAGACATTGATTAGGGAAGAGTAGCTATGAGTTCAAAGATGATCGACATTAAGAATCTACCCAGCCAACTAAGGAAAAAGGGGATAGAAGAGAAGCTGGTCAAGGTTTGTGAAGAGAATGATATAGTCTTCATGGCTCTATTTGGCTCTTTTGTGAGAGAGGAGCAAACAAGGGAAAGTGATGTCGACATAGCGATAGAGTTTGATGAGAGTAAGCCGAAAAGCCTTTTGGACCTAGTCCATGTAGAGAATGAATTGAGCAGAATACTTGAGAGAGAGGTAGACGTCGGAATTTTCAGCAGCCTAAACCCCTACATAATCGAAGATGTGAAAAAGAACATGGAGGTTATTTATGAAAAAAGATAAGCCGTATCTTCGACACATGTTGGACGGCATTTCTGACATAGATGAGTTTATAGAAAATGTGACCAAAGACGAATTTTTCGAGAATAAAGAGAAGCAGTATGCAGTTTTGAGAGCGCTTGAGATAATTGGGGAGGCGACCAAGAATCTGAGTAAAGAGTTGAGAGCAAGATATCCCAAGATTCCTTGGAAAGACATTGCTGGAATGAGAGACAAACTTATTCATGAATATTTTGGTGTGAAACTTGAGTTGGTATGGGAAACTGTCAGGGACAGGCTGCCTGAACTCAAGAAGCAAGTTTGTGAGATATTGGAGGATATGGGGGAAACTGGCTCTTCTTAAAAACTGCGAAAACCTAAGAATCGATAGGCATTTCATGTTGGTTGGGTGCCGAGGTAGCTCAGACTAAGAGAGCACCCGACTATTGTCGGCACCACGACAATAGCTACAACAAGATTGTCTTGTTAGACATATGCTATTCCGTTATTTCTTCCAGAACTCTTCCCTTCGTCTCTATCCCAAGGACGACAACAGACAAGGCGGCTACACCGTGAGCCAAAGCAAAGACTATGAAAGGCAGCCAGAGTCCCGCACTTGCCCAGAGTAACGGCGTAACTGTAGGCGCAAATATGCCCGCAAACCGCCCAAGACTCGCCGCCACCCCCGACCCCGACCCCCGCATCCTCGTCGGATAGAGCTCAGGAGTATACGTGTAAAGCCCAGCCCACGCGCCCAAATTAAAGAAAGAAATCACACAACTCCAGATTAAGATAGAAGTCACATCTCCTGCGAATCCAAGCAGATAGCTTCCAATTCCCGCCAACGCCAGATAACCAATCAAGACGGGCTTCCGGCCAAGCCGATCCAGAAGAAATGTCGCGCTATAATAGCCCGGTATCTGGAACAATGTCACAACTAACACGAACCATACCGCCCGCACCTCAGTAAAGCCCAATTCAGCGGCATAGATGGAAGGAAGCCAGATGAATATCCCATGATACGTATAGACCAAAACAGTCCACAGAATCCAGAGCACAGCCGTCCTCTTCCAATAAAACGAAGACCAAAGCTCCTTCAAAGTCTCTATAACCACGGCGCCTTCACGCTTCTTGTGCACCTTCAGGCTAGGTTTCTCTATAGAAGCAGCAGCGGAAATGAGTCCACGCCTTCTAAGAATCTCAACCGCCTCCTCCTGTCTTCCTTTGTCCTGCAAGTAACGAATCGACTCTGGAATAAACCACACAATCAATGGAACAAGAGCGAGAGAAACAAGAGCTATGAGAAAGACCGCACGCCAGCCAAAAGGTCCAAGAAGCAACCAGCCACAAAAAAGACCAAGCAACACCCCGTAGACCCAAGACGTCTCCGTGATCCCTAAGAATCTTCCCCTGTACTTTGCAGGGGTATACTCAGACACGTACACACCAGGCTGAGGCAACGCCCCGCCTAAACCTATCCCTGCCAAGAAACGCAAAACAGCCATCGAACTTACATCCCACGCCACAGCGCAAAGACCCGTGAAGATCGAAGATAATATAATCGCAAAGAGAAGCGCCCTCTTACGCCCCACAAGATCCGCGAGAAAGCCACAACCTATAGCGCCAAAAAACATGCCAACGTATCCAACACTCGCCAACAGCCCCGTTGTCACAAGATCAAGCCCCCATTCAGTCTTTATGGGAGACAAGAGAATTGAAATCAGCATGACACCCATGCCTGTGAGGGCGTATGCCAGAGAGCATATCGTTAAGAGACTGTAATGGAATCCCGAGAGAGAAGCCTTCTCCAAATATTCGATTAATGATCCTTTTCCCATACTCCCAACGCCCCTACTAATCCTTCCCAAACAATTCTAGGGTTAGCCTATTTCTCCTTTGCCCTCGAAAAGGCTCTAAAACATTGTTATAAGAATCGTATACGTGCAACGTTAGTTCTGAAGAAGAGTTTTGTATATCTCTAACGTCTGTTCCGCCGCTTTTCTCCACGTGAAATACTCCAAAACCCGTTTGCGCCCGTTCTCACCCCACACTCTCGCTCTCTGCGAATCCTTAAGCGCCTCTTTTATTCCCCAAGCTATGTCAGCAGGGTCTTCCCCGTTGACGTGAATACCATTCTGATCTGGACCAGAAGAAACAACCTGCTCACGAAAGCCCACTGTTCCTTTGGCGCCGACAACAACAGGCTTTTTCATAGCCATAGCTTCCAAGCTCACTATGCCAAACGGTTCATAGACAGATGGAAAAACACAGACATCTGCAGCAGCATAATGTAGGATTCTCTGATCTTCAGGCACAAACTCAAACCGATAAATAACCTTATCCTTTATCCCAAGTCTATTCGCCGTCTCAACGATGTCCCTCTGCTCCTCACCCTTCCCCAAAATCACAAGTTTAGTCTTCGGATACTCCTCCAAAACCAACACCATAGCCTGCACCAAGTTCCTAACACTCTTCACCCACGTAAGTCTCCCAAGAAAGAGAAGCATCTTCCAATCTTTTTCGATGTTATATTTGTCTCGAACTCTCACAACCTCTTCAGGTCGACAGGCTTGCGGGTCATACCGATCTGGGTCTACTCCATTCCAGACAACACTCACCTTCGATTGAGGCCAACCATGCCGTGTCAAATCATCCCGCATCGCATGGCTGACCGTGATTATCCTGTCCGCACGTTGAGCTGTTGCCCATTCAAAATGCGAAACCACGCTTGACCCTTGTCCTCCGCTCCTTCCCCACTCCGTACTATGAACATGAAAGACTAGGGGAACTTTCGTTTCATTCTTAACTATGAGCCCGGAAACACTGCTTAACCAATCATGCACACACACTACGTCAAAACTGTAACCTTCTTTCTCGATTAAGCCATTAACGAACTTCGTCGCACTGAGAATGTTATAAATAAAAATATCATTGAAGAAGCGAATGTTCGTTCCCCACTTTTTCAAGTCATCAATAACGAACATTGGGAAAACATTGCTTGCATTCGAAACTAGAGGACGATGAACCTCCACTCCTTTCAAGATCTCTCTAGTCTTCAGGTCGCCTGGGTTAAGAGTGAAGACTGAAACGTCGTGACCCAGCTCAACAAACTCGCGTGTTATGTACTGAGCATAAGTGCCTAGACCACCAACAAGCTTCGGTGGATACTCCCAAACAAAGAAACCTATTCGCACTGCACAATTCTCCACAATTCCATTAACGTAAAGTCGGAGAACAATAATAGTCTTCCCTAACTAGATTATACGCGCGCAAATACGGGGTACACACAGAAAGTGTGAGAACTCAGCAAGTTCCACTCGTCAATTCCTTAACTCGCTCAGACACCACGCGGTACAGACGATTGCGCAGAGCTTGCCCACGAAGCTTCTGCTTCTTCACCTTCTTCAACTCCTTCGCCAACTTCTCATCCTGAAGAATATTCAGAACCCACCTTTCAAAGTCGCCCCGCTCAATATGGAAACTCAACGATTTCGCCTTCACCTGCTTAATGCTCCTCAAGAACTCTTCATAGGAAGCAGCGCTTATCCCTGTGTAGTCACCGATATCAAGACAGAAGTGGAACGGCGCAATCTGATCCGGTCTCCTAAGCCTCACAAGATACACCTCCCATTCGCTCATTCTTCTGAGTCTGCATTAGTCGGGAATATAGGTTGTGAAAACGGAATCAATATTCCAGATCAGCATGCTTCTGAGATCTTGGCGAAACTCTGTTCTTGAACATTCTACCTTTATTAGGATCCAGATATGAATGGTTGACGGGTTAGAGATTGAGTAAGATAGCTGAAAGGCATAAAAGAGACGCACCCAAGAAGCTTGGTTTCGCCATCTTTGTCTGCAGCAACTCCAGATTTCGAGAGTGGCAAAGGAAGGGGAAAGCGGATGATCCCAGCGGAGATTTGATCTCGGAGCTTCTGGAGGGGGGCGGTCACAGAGTGGTTTTGCGCGGTATTCTTCCCGATGATGGAGCAGTTATCCATCAGGGCATACTAAAGGCTTTGGAAACGGAGGATGTAGACGCTGTGATTACTTGTGGAGGGACAGGCGTGACGTCCAAAGACATGACAGTTGAGGCTGTCAAGCCTTTACTGGAAAAGGAGTTACCAGGTTTCGGAGAGCTCTTCAGAAGGCTGAGCTATGATGAGATAGGCTCCGCCGCCTTGATGAGTCGCGCCCTAGCTGGCGTGACTAAAGGAAAAGCCGTCTTCGTCCTGCCTGGCAGTCCCCAAGCCGTCAGGCTTTGTGTTGAAAGGCTTATATTACCCGAAGCGCCGCATATCGTCAAGCACGCATGTGAACAGTAATGGTTCTAGTTGACAACTACGGTCGCCCAACGCTGAATCTACGAGTTGCGGTCACTCAGAACTGCAATCTACGTTGTGGATTCTGCCACCGAGAAGGAGAGGCTGGTGTAGGCAAGTCTGGAGAGATGAGTGTCGAGGAAATTGTGAGGATCGTCAGGATTGCAGTTGGTCTTGGGATTTCTAGAGTGAAGCTGACTGGCGGGGAGCCTCTATATCGGAAAGACATCGTGGAAATTATTTCTGGAATTGGCAAGCTGAGGGGGTTGCAGGATCTAGCCATGACCACGAACGGCTGTTACTTAGCGCCGCTGGCAAAAGACCTGAAAGCTAATGGCTTACAGAGACTGAACGTAAACATTCCAACCTTGAGCCCCGAAATTTATCGGAATTTGACCGGTGGTGGAGATTTGAGGAATGTGATTGAAGGAATTAGGGAGGCGGTCAGGGCGGCTTTGTTTCCGGTCAAGCTAAACATGGTTCTGCTGCGGGGTGTAAACACTGGAGATGTGGAGCGTATGATAAGCTTTGCCGAACGAACTGGAGCAATCCTGCAACTGATTGAACTAGAGCCAATAAACGTCAGCAAGGAATACTACGAGAAACATCATTTCGAGCTGGATGAGATTGAGGAAAGGCTGGAGAAGGAAGCCTACGAGATCCAGACTCGCAAGTACATGCAGAATCGTAGAATATATTTTCTGCCTAGAGTGAAGGTGGAGGTTGTTCATCCGATAGAGAACACAGAATTCTGCCAAAACTGTACAAGAATAAGAGTGACAAG
>JBHIEV010000057.1:0-8927 GCA_046760805.1 Bathyarchaeia archaeon | reverse complement strand
CTTGTATCCCATAAAGTATCTTCGAGAAATCAACTTTCGATCGACAAGCATATTTTGTTGTCCTCTATAATTGAGTGCCGAGGGAAGTCTAATGGTGAAGCGAGCAGTTTTTGTAGGACGGTTCCAGCCCTTCCATAACGGTCACCTGAAGGCTGTGAAAGACATACTTGAAAAGATTGATGAGATCGTGATGGTCATCGGCAGTTCCCAATACAGCCACAGACTAGACAACCCCTTCACCACCGGCGAACGCATCACAATGATCAGACAAACCATGGATGCCGAGGGGGTTTCCCCGTCAAAATACTGGTTGGTTCCCGTGCCAGACATGCACATCCACATGATCTGGGTTGCGCAGGTCGTGGGCTACACGCCAAGATTTGACGTGGTCTACACAAATGAACCGGTCACCCGCCGACTCTTCGTCGAGGCTGGCTACAAGGTTGAGCCAGTACCGTTCCACAAGAGAGAAGTCTACTCAGCCTCGGAGATACGTAAAAGAATGTTAAATGACGAACATTGGGAGGAACTCGTCCCGAATAGTGTAGTGGAGTTCATTAAGAAAATAAATGGAGTAGAAAGGGTTCAGGATTTATCAAAGACCGATAAAATCCAGTAACAAGAAAGAAGTTCGTTTCGGGAAGAACCGAACATCTCAAAGAGAAACATTTATATTTACCTATTTGAAATCGCTATTTCTCGAATTGAACACGGCAAAAATCGAGTAGAAGGAGCTAAACGTCAAATTGTCAGAAGAATTGAAGGACGAAATGAAGAAGCTCAAGGAAGAACTAGCCAGCGTGAAAGAGCAATTAAGTGAAGTAACGCAAAGAGCAAGAAGGAGAGGCAAAGGCATATACATAGACATTGGAGAAAGGGTACACGACTACGTAGAAGACGTTATGGAAGGCGTAGCAGAGGGAATCAGCGGCGAACTGGAAAAATCAGTCTTTCTCGGTCCCCACGGAGCAATTCTGGTCGGTCCCCATAGGAGACGAAAAGAGCGAATAGTCAGAGCCGACCCAACAAAAGCAGCTTCCGCAATGAGCGCCCTCGGGAACGAGTACAGAATCAGGATTCTTGGAGAACTCATGTTCGGAGGAAAATACGTCAGCGAACTACAAGAGAGGCTTTCGGAGATCACATCAAGCACCCTATCCAGCCACCTAGATGTTCTCGAAGAAGCTGGGCTGGTTATCCAAGAAAAGGTTAGAGGACGATACCTAATCACAATACCAGGCAGGATGGCGTATAAGATGGCAAACCGAGTCGCAAAACTTCTCGAGAAGGAATCGATATGAAGCTTCGGGACTACGAACTCGGCGAAAAACCTCTGAAACTTCTGCAAGACAGGACTTTGTTCAAAAACGAGAGATGCGTCGTAGACGCCTCAAAAGACACCATAGCCCTACCCATAACCCTCGACGAAAAAACTGAAGGATACATCTTCCATGGAGTCGGCAAACTACTATTGGATACTATCATCGAAACATCAAGAGGAGCCGTAGGAAAACCCATCGAGAGAGACCTACAGATGCCCTTCCTGATGATAGGGGAAACAGAGCAGATAAAGGAAAGTCTAGGCCAAGCAGACAGCAGAGACCTCTCCAAACTGGGCTACGAAAGTCCAGAAGCCTTTTCAAAGAAAGCTGAAGAGTTGCTTAGAAGTCTGTTCGCACGAAGGTATAGCTCCATAGACTTAGACGGAAAAGAAGCAAGCATATTCGCATTCGAGAATGCCAATGCCAAACCTGACGTTCTGGTCACGAAGGAGGATAGGCTGGTTTACACTTCAAGGAGAAACGTTTTTGTCCTTAAGGGCGACAAGGGCGTCTTGAAGCGTCCTGGCGAAATACTGGTTTCTAGAAAGGGCAGAGCGATAGTTATTGATAACCGTCATTTTATGATGGAAGAATAATCTATCTAACCAAGATCCAACCTCTAGAGGAATGAACTTAAATAGTTGCATCCCTCCCTATATCTCAGTAGGTCTGAGATGATAAGAAGACTCGTCTTGGACGTTCTAAAACCGCACAATCCCGGGATAGTGCAACTCTCCAAAGAACTCAGTGAGCTCGAAGGGGTAGAAGGCGTCAACATAGTCACCTACGAGATCGACCAGAAAGTGGAGAACGTAAAGATAATTCTCGGCGGGAACAGCATAAGCTTTGAAGAAGTGAAGAAGAAGCTAGAGAACCTAGGCGCCGTCATACATTCTGTAGATGAAGTTGCGGCCGGTGCAAGAATCGTAGAGGAAGTAAGAACGCCCCAAGACAAATCTGCCAGACTCTAAGATAGAGCTAGTGGCTCATGAAATTCCTAGATAAGATAAGGGATTACATAAGGATTAGTAGATTCGCTCCTATAGGCAGAAGATACTTCATAAAGAACGCCTTCGACGGAGCCATGACCTCCCTCGGCATAGTGGTTGGAGCATACGTAGCTGGTGACCCAAGCCCGTTTTTCATAATATCCGCTGGCTTGGGTGCAGCTCTCGCCATGGGCTTATCGGGTCTTGTGGGAGCTTATGTGACTGAAGAGGCTGAGCGCACGAAAGAACTCAACAGCTTAGAAAGAGCCATGCTCAAGAATCTGGAAGAAAGCGTAATAGGTAGGGCAAGCCGCTTCGCCTCCATATGGGCGGGAATAGTAGACGGTTTATCTCCGGCTCTTGCAGCGATCGTTTGTTTGGCGCCGTTCTTCCTCTTTTCAATTACATTCGCTATTCAACTGTCCATTGCAATCACGTTAGTTGTTCTGTTTCTGTTAGGGGCTTTCCTTGGAAGAATATCCAGTAGAAATGTGCTTCTTCACGGAATAAAACTACTGTGTGTAGGTTTGATATTAACGTTCATTCTCCTTGCTTTCAAATCGATTGGATAGCGCAATCGCGTGCTCCTTTGCTCCGTAGAGTCACTATTTGGTAACTAATAGGATATGTTAACGGAGTCTCCTTTTTTCACCTCAAATATCTGAGAGGCGTTCGCTTGATTTACTGATATCTCGAGCAAGTCGCCGCTACCGATTATAGCTAGCGCCCTTCCAGCTGGAACCATTCCATAGGCTGAAGAGAGCTTTAGACCCAAAACCTTGTCCTTAAACTTGACATGAAGAAGACAACCCTCACGAGCACCTATCTTCTCGAGGTCTCTCTCCGAGATGTTGGTGACTATGTTGCCAAACCCGTCTATATGTAGGACTTCTCCGAGAAATTCGCCTCTTTTTAGCTTGGGCTGCGCAAATTTTGGGAGAAGGTAGTCGTGGATTTCTGTCCCGAATTCGGATGGAGAGAGCCCTTTCGCGAGGTGTGCGGCTGCTGGTGCGAAGATGTCTCTTCCATGGAAGGTTCTGGAGACTTGGGGGCGCATATACTGGGGATTATTGATATTGTAGACATGGCGGATGCGCTCCCTTCGAGCGGAGAGCATTAGAAGCCCATTGTCGGGTCCGACATAGAAGCTCCACTCAGTTTCAACGAGTAGAGGACGCCTCTCCGTTCCAACTCCCGGGTCCACGACGGCTACGTGAACCGTGCCCCGAGGAAAGTATGGCGCTGCAGATGCCAGTATGAAGGCGCCCATGCGTACATCAAACTTCTCGATTTCGTGGCTTATGTCGACTATGCAAGCTTCGGGGCAAATGGAGAGAATGACTGCCTTCATCTCCGCTACGTAGGGGTCCTTCAACCCGAAGTCCGAGAGTAACGTTATTACTGTCACCTAAGAACAGCCTCACTTATGTTTGGCAAAAGTTTTGATATATACACCGCTTAGTTCTTTCTTCGTGAACTCTATAAGGCATAATCTGCGCCTACGAGAAATCACGTAGGACCTCTCCAAGTGCTGTCAACATTAGTTCTATGTCTCTTAACTCGATACAGCCCATATTTCCGATTCTGAAGGTGGTCTCTTTTATGCTTCCGTGCCCCCTTGCGAGTTCAAATCCTTTTTCACGCATTCTTTGATATATTTCAGGTCCGCTGATTCTATCTTGTGCGCTTATGCAAGTCACTGTCGGGCTTTCGTAACCTTCTTTGGGGAAAAGGGTCAGCCCCAGTCCTTGTACACCTTCTCGGATTCTTCTGTTTCGTTCTCTATGGAGGCCGAAGTACTTCTCTTTCCCTCCCCACTCATCTATCAGCCTCAGCATACGATTCAGACCAGCTATCTGAGCTATCACTGAAGTTACTGGTGTGCCTTCGCTCTCCCTTTGATATCTTTCCCACATCTTGAAGTCGAAGTACCAGCCCTTGTTCTTAGCGGTTTCCGACTTCTTCAAAGCCTCCTCGCTTACACTCCCGACACCTAGTCCAGGGGGAACAGCGAAGCATTTCTGTGAACCCCCGAAACAGACGTCCAAATCCCATCTGTCAACTTCTATCTCCGTGCCTCCCAGAGAGCTCACGGCATCAACAAGCAGAAGCTTGCCACGCTCCTTCACGACTTCGGCAAGCTCTTCCAAGGGGTTTATCATGCCTGTACTTGTTTCGTTGTGGGTGATGGCGACGGCTTCAACATCCGGGCACTTAGACAGTTTCTCGTCTAATGAATCTGGCGTTATGGGTTCTCCTAGGGGAGGTTCAATTATTTCAGCCATCTTTCCATTTGCGATAGCCACGTCTGCGAATCTCTTACCGAAGCTACCGTTAACGCAACATAGCATCTTTTTCTGTACACAGTTCCTGACCGACGCTTCCATGAAGCCTGAACCAGTGCTTGAAAACAAGAAGACCTGATTCTCAGTCTCCATAAATTTCTGTAACAATTCCACGGTTTCCCTGTGTAGCCTTTTGTACTCTTCGCTTCGATGACTGAACATTTGACGGCTCATTTCTTCTAGAACTTCAGCGTAACAGGGAACCGGACCTACCGTAAACAACTTCATAGGGCACACTTCCTCAACAGCACGTGCCCTTCAATGGAGATCAGATGAATAAAATAAGCCTTTACCACACCAGCTCTAAAAACCCGCTCTGACCCTTTCTTCAACCTTCAAGTATACCTTAAGCTAGCTTTCAAGACTCGAAAGATATTATACCGATAGCATATCCAATAGCCACTGATGAGTTTCGTTGTCCAACACTGAAGTGGTTCCTCTTGAAAAACTCTATAAGGAAAGGTACGGTAGGATTCTCTGCTATCCAAAATATGACCTGAAAGAGTTAAGGAGGCGTGTAAAGGAGCTGAAGAAACTTGGAGTTCAAGCGCTGGAGTTCACTGGAGAGAAAAAAGCCTTCGACATTTCAGTTTTGGGTAAGGGCTGCGTTGGCATCGTTGTTGTAGCTATTATTAATGAGCGGAAAGTTGCACTGAAGGTTCGTAGACTCGATGCAGATCGATCTGCGATGTGGCGTGAGGCTGTGATGTTGAGGAAGGCGAATATTGTGGATGTCGGACCGAACCTGATTGATGCTACTGAAAACTTTCTTGTCATGGAGTTCGTTGAGGGAACACTCCTTCCAAGTTGGGTTGAAAGTCTGGAAGAAGGAATGGAGTCCAGAATTCGGCACGTTCTTCGGGCTGTCCTAGAACAGTGTTGGAGACTTGACGAAATAGGCTTAGATCATGGTCAGTTGAGCAGAGCGCCCAAGCACATCATTCTGAAGAAGGATGATAAGCCCTGCATAGTTGATTTTGAAACCGCTAGTGCCAGCAGGAGAGTGTCAAATGTAACCTCTGTCTGCCAGTACCTCTTCATAGGAAGCCGAGTAGCAAAAGCTATAGCAAAAAGAATAGGCGAGGTTAGCAGAGAAGAATTAATCATGGCTTTGAGAGATTACAAGCAGAGATTCACACGAGAAAAGTTTGAAAAAGTTCTTTGCGTGTGCGGTTTGCATAGTGTTTAGGGTGTCGGTAGATTTTTCAACGTCTTTACGATCTTTAAGAGTTGAGAAAGGAGAACTCAGATGAAGCTCACGTCCCTTGAACCTTGGTTTCTGCTACTGCTTTCACTCAACATCTTCGACATATTGACGACCGTACCTGCTTACGAGGCTAATCCAGTTACGTTGTATGTTTGGAGGGAGATAGGACTCTTCTCGGCTGCATGTCTCAAAGTGGGATTGGTTTTACTCTTTGGACTGCTTTGCGTCGTCGCTCGGAAGGTGGCTGACCCAAACGAGTGGAACCTTGCCGAGAGAGTCTTTCTGGGGCTTATGAGGGTTCTCGTGGCTTTTTATACGTTCGTTGTTATAATTAATGTGGCTGGCTTCAATCTAAGTGTAGGCGACCGATAGAAACTGCAAGCAAATAGTGCATAGCGGTTAGGCTCTAAGGTTATCAGTTCTCTAAGACTCGCCCTATTCGTCGCAAAATCTATATAAGCACCCCTGTTGCCTCAACATCTTGAGGGTGAACCCATGAGTCTATGGAAGCTCAGATTATCCATATTTGGAACACTGGCGGCCATCATCGGACTATCCACACTCTTCTTCACAATCATCCTCACATGGACAGGCACCTTCAGCTGGATAACCCTAGGCGTATTCATTGTACTATTCAATTTGGCCCAGTGGCTTTTCGCCCCATATCTCATAGACGCCATATACCATACACAAGAAATCTCAAGATCGGACGACCAAGAACTATACGGAATGGTGGAGAGACTGAGTCAGAAGAGCGGAATAAAGATGCCGAAGGTCATGGTGGCCAAGATGCCTGTGCCAAACGCCTTCGCCTACGGCTCGCCAATCGCTGGAACAAGAGTTGCTGTGACAACAGAACTGCGGAAAACTCTGGAGAGCGAGGAAGTTGAAGCAGTAATCGGGCACGAGCTAGGCCATCTGAAGCACAGAGATGTCCAGGTGATGATGTTCGTCTCTCTCCTACCGGCACTGTTCTTCTACATTGGCTACTCAATGCTCCTATCCTCAGGCTACAGCAGACGAGAGAGAAATGGAGGAGCTGCACTGATAGGCATGGCAAGCATCTTCCTGTACTGGATACTCACCCTATTCACTCTGCACCTAAGCCGGTTGCGCGAGTACTATGCAGACCGCCACAGCGCCACAATAGTTGACGAAGGCCCACGTAAACTCTCTGAGGCCTTGGCAAAAATAGTGCACTCAACAGGAAGAATGAAAAGACAGCGTCGGGACGTAGGTAGCCTCAACTCCTTTAAGGCATTGTTCATAACTGACCCAGACCGGGTAGAGTCGGATGCGGTCTCTATGATGCATTCGGGAGCATATATGGGCGATCAGAGACTTGTTCAAGAGGTTCTCAGCAGAAAAGTGACTACACTTGATAGAGTGGCAGAGCTGCTTTCTTCTCATCCCAACATAGTCAAACGCCTAAGAGCTCTACAAGAGCTCGCATAGCCACCACCGCCCCTTCTTCAATATATCTTGCTGGACACTGCTTCTTCCACTGCCTCAACGAGTTCCCCGCTTCTAACCAACTCCATAACCGCTTCTATATCTTTAGACATCACTCGGTCTTCCTTCAGCATGGGGACTTTCTTCCTAATCACTGAATAGGCCACTCTCGTTCCCCGACCAAGTTTCTCGGATCCTCGAAACTCTACTCCCTGAGCTGCACACAATAGCTCAATCGCCACGATAGTCTCCACATTCCTAAGAATCTCCGTTGCCTTCCTTGCTGCAATCGACCCCATGCTCACAAAATCCTCAAAATTCGCTGAAGTTGGAATCGAGTCGACGCTCGCCGGATGAGCAAGAGCCTTGTTTTCTGAAGCTAAAGCGGCAGCCGTGACTTGAGCGGGCATGAAACCGCTGTGTATCCCTCTTTCTACATCTCTGTGAATCAAGAAGGCTGGGAGCCCATTGCTTAGGTTTTCGTCGATAAGTCTGGCAATCCTTCTCTCTGACATGTTGCCAATTATGGCGAGAGCTATTCCAAGCAAATCCATCGCAACGGACACCGGTTGCCCATGGAAGTTTCCGCCTGACAGACACTCTCC
Source organism: Bathyarchaeia archaeon (assembly GCA_046760805.1). GTDB lineage: Archaea > Thermoproteota > Bathyarchaeia > Bathyarchaeales > Bathyarchaeaceae. Next base: position 1,007 of record JBHIEV010000057.1, on the reverse strand, counting down.
ATCATCAGCAAAGATCAGAGGATTGTCTGTTGCTGAATTGATCTCCGTCTCTATCACCCTTCTCGCGTATGCGATGGCGTCTCTTGCAGCTCCCAATACTTGTGGAACACACCTTAAGCTGTACGGATCTTGAGGAGCTCTATTCTTGGATTCTCCCATTTCTCCCACCACCTCACCACCTGACTTTATTATCTCACTCTCTGCAGTGAGCAACCTTACGTTTCGCGCCGTTGCAATTTGACCCAAGTGTGGTCGTATCTGATGTATTCTTTCGTCAAAAGCATCCGACATTCCGCTCAAAGCCTCCAAGCTCAATGAGGCTGCAATTTCAGCGTTCTTGATCAGTCTTTCAGCGTCATAGACAGCTAGGGCTCCTAATGCCGTCATAAGCTGTGTGCCGTTGTTCAGGGCTAGTCCCTCCTTAAAATCCAGCTCAACTGGGCGGATTCTGGCTTTCTCCATAGCCACCTTCCCACTCATCATCTCTCCTTCAAACTCGGCTTCGCCTTCACCCATAATCACCAGCGTCATATGAGACAACGGAGCAAGGTCACCGCTGGCACCAACAGAACCTTTCTCCGGGATAAGCGGATGTACACCCTTGTTGATCATATGGACCAGTGTCTCTAAAGTCTCTAATCGAATCCCAGAGTTTCCCTTGGCCAAAGTGTTAGCTCGTAACAGCATCAATGCACGTGTCACATCCCTGCCTAAAGGCTTTCCAACCCCAGCGGAGTGGCTCCTAATCATGTTAGATTGCAGCTCTTTGATGCGCTCTGAGGGAACAACTACGCTACCCAAGGCTCCAAATCCCGTTGTGACGCCGTAAACCACCTTCTTCTTCCTCACAAACTGTTCAACAACCCGTCTACATTTCTTCACCTTATCTTTGACTCTCTGTGGAATCTCTACCTGAGCACCACCACGCGAGACCACAACCACATCTTCTATGGCAAGGCTTTCTCCGTCAATAAGCACTCTTCTCAAGTTTACTTCCCTCTACCTTT
>JBHIEV010000056.1:0-9095 GCA_046760805.1 Bathyarchaeia archaeon | reverse complement strand
CAGAGAACGAAAGAGAGAGCATTATTACCGAAAGGCGAAGAAAGAAAAATACCGATCACGCGCCGCCTACAAACTTCTTCAGGCTGCAAAGAAATATGAATTCATGAAGTTTGGCGATGTGGTGGTTGACTTGGGCGCCGCTCCAGGTGGCTGGATACAGGCGTCTCAAAAAATTGTGGGCATCGAAGGCTTTGTACTTGGAGTCGACCTAAAACAGATTCACCCATTCAATTCACCCAACGTTCGCACACTCATCGCTGACATAAGGGAACCACAGACTGTCCAAGACATTAAGGAACTCTTACCATCCCCTGCAGACGTCGTCATCTCAGATGTTTCTCCAAATGTTTCAGGAGTCTGGGAACTCGACCATGCCCGCCAAATCGATCTCGCCAGCCATTCCCTCCGAATCGCCACCCTTGTTCTTAGGCCTAAAGGAAACTTTTTCGTCAAGACTTTTCAAGGCAGCATGCTCAACGACTTCGTGAGAGAAGTTAAACAACATTTCGACTGGGTTAAACGGGTTAAGCCAAAAGCCAGCCGAGCAAAAAGCGCGGAGCTATATGTCCTAGGAATAAGTCTAGGGCGCCTATGAGAAGGTGGTTATGTAACCATGACTTCACAATAGCAAACTTGCTGTTAGTTGGTCACACAAGGATAATAACCCGACCCTTTCTCAGCGCAATTCCTTCTCCATTCTAATCTTGCTTGGATTCTGTAACGCTATTCCTAGATAAGAATTATTAGGAACGCACGCTTAATCTAGTGTGATGATGCATCAGAGTTACTCTGATCCGAGCCTCTAGTCACAACGGAAATGATGAAGACTCTGTGCTGAACAGCTCGACTACTTTCTGACTTGAGCAACCCACTACTACAGTTTGATGGCGAATCAAGTTGCAGAGTTAAATGCTAATCTGTGTATACTAATATACCAAAACGTTAGATAACGACGCGAAAGGCACTTGTATATCCCATTCAAGGCAATGTAAGGGTGGAGGAAGACGCTTTGAGAGTTGTTGCTGCGGATTCAGCTGCAGCCGTCTTGGACGACTACTTCAAACCATTGCTGGTTGTCGCTGCAGCAGCCGTGGTTGTAGATCCTCCATACCGGAGAGCCAGCTCTTGCTTGGCTGAGCCCATCTTCAGTAAGGTGGAGGAAGGCCCCCTTTTGGTGATTCATGAGTTCGAGTTGTGTCAAAGTCTTCTAAAGGAGGTGAAGGCTGATGTTGTCCATCTAGATATGTCTCTTGGTGGCTTGAGCTTAGAGGAGCTTTCCGCAATTCAGCTCTCTAAGATAAGAATCTCAGGCAGGGCTCGAAGACACATTCTGAAGATTCTGCCTAGAATAAGGAAGATCGCCTCAGACGTCAGACGTGTCTATGGCATTGAGACTTTAGCCATGGGAAAGGACAGCGTTCCTGTGAGAATCGCTGAGTTGACGGCTGGTGCTCACGCAGTTCTTTACTCTGCTGAAAGAGCTGTTCAGGAAGGTGAGAAGGTGAGGTTGGGTCTGCCAGCGAAGTGTCAGCTCTACACATTTAGTGGTGGTGTACAGTTGCATTCTTTGGAGCCCGCTGAACATGACGTTGCGGGTCGTGCCAAGGACGAGAATAAGGTTATGGGGGAGATTAGGGTTTCTGAGATGCTGAATCCTCGTGCTCGCGGGTTCAGAGTTTTGGAGATCACTCCAAAGGTTTGACTCGTGGTGAGTTCTTTTCGTGAAAAGCTCTACTCCTTGGTTTTGTGAAGAAGCTTTAACACGCTTCTTCTGTATGCCATGACCACTACTAGTAACGTTGCTATTAGAGACCAGAATAGAACGTCCAGGACAAAGGACTCGAGCGAGAAAGAGTGTCGTGTCGGACTGCTTGGATAGATGATCATCACTTTGCTTAACCAACTCAAAGGAAGCCCATAGCCGGTAATGGATGCACCAATGATGCTCAAATCTTGTGGATAAAGCCCAGAGGTTAACGTAGCGATAAGACCAGACGCAAGAATGATCAAACTAAGTTTTCTGCTCATACTATCACATTCACGCCGTTTTCTTCTTCAGCTTTATGACTTGTAAGGGTCTTCATTGATGATTGAGAAATGGCTCTTGATTATTTCCTTGATTCTGTTGTTCTTTTAGCTTACATTGTCCAACGTCATTTTTTACAAATAACTTGTCATGGACATGGCCTAGACACTAGAGACAACACCAAAGCAACATCCGATTTTGATAAATTTCTTACCTATGTTAAGGAAGGGCGCCCTTCAGGTGCGCTAGAGAGAATCTCTTGAACTCTTCTTCTCCTATAGGAACAATAAAACTCTGAAGATCCGCAATGATCTCTTTCCATTCGGTTCTAAACAGATTCACCCTTTCTTGGTATTCTGTGAAATTCCTGAAAAGAGAGATGCTTACTGCATTCATTCCCATTCCTGCCCCACCCGATGCAAATAGCGTGTTAGGAAACTTCGCAATGTATTCGTTGGCTCTATCTTTTATCTCAGACAAAAGAATCCCAGGCTTGAGTTTGGCGAAGTTTATGGTCAATAATTCAAAGCCCATGCTCCTAAAATTGGGAATTATCGTATAGTCTTCGATCAATCCATCCTTTTCAAGTCTGTGGCGAGTTCTAGTAATCGTTGGTTGAGAAACCTTGAGAACTTTAGCAAGTTCTCTGTCACTTCTTCTTGAATTCTTAAGGAGTTCCCGCAGCAACTGTTGAGGCAATTCTTTTCGCATGAAGTAACTATACCTCCTCCTCTATTGTCCATGAAGAGTAATAGTTGCGTGAGATCAAAGAAAAATGTATCGATTGAAGACCAGCACTTTCATAGACTAAGTGAATGGCATTTGATTTGGACAACTGAAACCTCTTCATCTATAGAAACAATCAAGTCGTACTGGGAACAGAGGAATGTGTCTTCTTAGCACTCCGCATAAAACTACTTTCTCGTTACTCTTACCACATCAAGACTCATGTCTAGAGTTTCTACGCTGTCAGTTACTTCTCCAAGACTAAGGATGTCTGCTCCAGTGGCGGCATATTCAACAACATTCTCTTCATTTATCCCACCACTGGCTTCGATCAAGACTCTTCGTCGAAGCCCCTTCTCCTCAAGCAAAGAGATAATGTCCTTTATTTCCTCAGGGGAAACGTTGTCGAGCATAACAATATCAGCGCCAGCTTCAACGGCCTCTAAGGCATCCTTCCTAGAAGAAACCTCAACCTCAATCTTCTTGGAAAACGAGACAGCACTTCGCGCCCTCTTCACAGCCTCACCGACATGTCCGACAATGGCCAAGTGGTTATCCTTTATAAGGACGAGATCGTCCAAGTGGAGACGATGAGTGTCACCGCCCCCCAACATCACAGCCTTCTTGTCAAAGTATAAGAGCCCAGGCGCCCCCTTCCGGGTGGAAGCAATCCTAGCCTCATAACCAGCATCTCGAACCTTCTTCACTATGCGACGTGTCTTCGTCGCTATGCCACTCATTCTCGTGAGGAGATTGAGGACTGTTCTCTCAGCTGAGAGAAGGGTTCTAGCGTCTCCAACAAGCCGCATTATGACAGTGCCTTCCTCCACCCTAGACCCATCCGACACCAAAGCCTCGGCTTCCAAGCCTAGGCTTTTCAAAAAGGCTGAAACATCTTCTAATCCAGCAATCACTCCTTCTTCCTTTGCTACAATCTCCGCCTCAGCAGTTGCTCCCTTAGGGACAGTGAGAAGGGTGGTTATGTCGCCTTGTCCTATGTCTTCCTCTAGAAACCTGTGGATTTTCTTCTCCAATATTCTTCTGGAGAGAAACATTATCCGTTCCTGCTTTCTGTTGCTTCCATTATCGTTTGGACGGTGGCTTGAACCGCATCTAACTTCAAGACTTCCTTCTGAATCTCCTCTACCCTCTCTTGGAACGAGGGTCTTCTTAGTAGTTCTTGCATAGCTGCAAGAAGGCTCTCTTTGTTCAGGTCTTTCTGCTCAATCATTTTTGCGATCCCCAGTTGAACAGCCCTCTTGGCGTTGTTGAGTTGTTCGGTGTGGCTTGGTGTCGGCACAAGGATCATAGGCTTGCCATAGCAGATAGACTGCGTCAACGTTCCGTGTCCCGCCCTCGCAATCACCAGATCACAAGCCTTCAGATATTCAAATCGATTCGGAATCCACTTGTAAACAGTCACGTTCCCATTTCGAATCGGTTCGGTGGACGTATTAGGGTAGCCGAGTGACATCACTATTTGATAGTCATCTGGAATCTCCTTGAAGATCTTTCGAAGGATGCCAGTGAAATATGCTCGCTCCTTTGTGGGACCGCTGATAGGCGCGAAAATTAGAGGTTTATCCTCATCCAAGCCAAGTTCTCTCCGAATTTCTCTTGGACTTGCCAGCTCATCCGGGCGAACCTGCAATATTGGACCTATAAGATCCACACTTTTTTGATAAGGGCTTGGAATTCGCAGATTTTCGACTGATATGGTGTAGGGTGGAGGAAAATCTGGAATCAAGATCTTCATTGCACTTGTCCATATCTTCCCTATCACGGCGAGGGCGCCAGCATCTACAAGTTTGGCGAGTCTCAGAAGACGTTTCTTCCTAGGGATGATTATTTGGAACTGGTTGAGGATGCAGATGTCGGGTATTCCAAGTAATCTTGCAGCTATTAGAGGAGAGACCCTTGAATCTGATACAACAACATCCGGTTTAAACGCCTTCATAATTTCAATCTCTGCCTCAACCTGTCTCAGGAGCGTGAAATATGCGAAGAAGGGGCCTATGCTGATAACTGAACGTTTAAAATCTACTGTTCCATCAGGCTTAACCATAAATTCGATCTCTGGAGCCTCTACAACAGGAAGCTTCTCATGAGCAAGATATTGTGTTCCCTCCTTATACGTGGAAAACAGAACCTCAGCTCCATTCTCCTCTAATCTCCACGCTACGGGAATGCAACGGCCGACATGGCCCAAGCCTATTCCACACGGCGAGAACTGAACCCGCATAGAACCTGTTTCCCATCAAATTCTCTTGGTTATACATCGCCCCTTGGACGAACCTCTTCATAGATAACGGCTTCTACACCTACCAGGATTCAACACCGTGTAGAGATCTATCTCAAAAGGTTCCTTAAATTTTTGACTGACAAACGTTTGGTACTCACAAAGAGAAAATACCTAAATGCGTGCTAGAAGCACTTCTTAGATGAGCGTGAGAGAGATCAAAAGCAAAATCAGCCACATTGGATACGTCAACAGGATCCGAGACAACATCCACCACGTAAGAAGAAAAAGACTGTTGCCACTCTATGAAGACCTCAAATCCGCGGACTGCGTAGTCTGCGGCGGATCCGGCAGATCATTACATTCACTGAATGCAGCAATGAGTCAAATTGCAATGAGTCAGATAGGCTGGAGATACAAAGTTGTCTTGACCCCTGATGACCCGGGCTTCCCTGGAAAAAACATGTACGATGCCGCAGCACAGCTAGAAAGACGATACAAGAAGACTCTGCTCCTGATAAACTCTGGAAGCGGCCTCTCTGATGATCCTCTAGCGATGGCGCAGGACTTGGCAAACTACATCGAAGAAAAGAAAACATCGAGGTTTTCCATGGGGCTCCTAACCTCTAGCTTGAACTCTCCACTAGTCAAGATAGTTCGAGAACACGGGCATGTAGTTAATTTGAAAGGACGAGGAAGATCGAAGCCCTCCCTTGAGTACAGCGAGATGGGCATAATGGGCGACCTATTCGAGCTTGGAAGCCTGCTACTTCTATACATGATGACAGAAGCGATCTTCCGAAACCTACCGGTAGAGGGCGTGTTTCAACTCTGCGAGGAAGAGTTCGCCGAACTGGGACCCTTAATAGACTCCCACGTGGAGTCGGAAACTTACACGCATCTTGTTGATATACTAGAGAGACGAACCAACGTATTTCTAGGCGGTAGAGGAACAGCAAACGAAATCGCCAAGATGACCGCTGTAAGACTCTTCCACATCAAAGGTTTCTTGGGAGACAACGTCTACACAGCCAGAGGCGTAAACACCCCGCACCCCAGAGCCGGAGACCTCGAAATCTTGGTGTCATTCTCTGGAGAAACCAAGCCTGTCATCATCTGGTGCGACGTCTTCAAAAAACTGAACGGAACCGTCGTGGCAATCACGGGTACAAAGAAGTCAACTTTGGCCGAAAAGTCAGACTTGCAAATCACCCTAGAAGAGACAGTCAAGCCGGGTCAGCCCAGAAGGTTCTACATGAGAGCGGCATACGTATTGAGCCCCTTGCCGGTTAAGGTGGCTGAAAGACTGAGTGAAAGAGGGCTAAAGCTGCCTGAGTACATAATGAATTGGTATCATTCAGTTACTCAATAGAACTATCCTCACTTTCTAGGCGCATGTCTCTGATAACAATCTCTCCCTTTGGAGCGGTTTCTTGCGCAATAACGCAACTAAACCTGTAAATCTTCGTCCCCTTTGTCAGCCAACAGTCCGGTTGCAAGCCAGCCTTCAAACAACATTGACAGAGAAACTCCTCCTCATCCCAGTTCCACTCAACAGGCACCTGAGGAAGGAGAAGACCCTTGTAGTAACCTTTTTCCACAATCAAACCGTCGCGACCCACCTTAATTTTGGACGGGTAGTCTTGGGGCTTCTCTATTCTCATTAGCTCAGGAGGGGTAAGAACGCTAATCTCAAACACAATGTGATCAAGCTCTCCCAAAGAGATCGGAGAAAAACGGGGATCCTGTGTAGCTGAGTTGATGGCCGACTCGATCACGGCACGAGCCAGAGGGGCGGTCGCATATGGGAAACCGATACATCCTCTCAATTCTTTCTTTGCACGCCTAAGGCTGTTTAAGGTGACAAAAACTCCACACTGTTCCAAAAGCCTCGGTGGAGTACCTTCAGGAACCTCTATCGCCCTGCCAGTTCTAAGCCGTTCCTCAACGGCCTTTCGAGCAAGCTTTACAAGAAACTCTCCATCTTTACGGGTTAAATTAAACGACACGAAGCTACCTCTAAGCTCTTGAGATATCACGTGATTGATATTTCAGTGTCTAAATGAATTTATTACTTTTGTTGGGATAACCGTACGGTTTCGTGAAACTCAGAACAATCATGTCGAAAGCAGCGCTAGACTTGGGCAAAAATTCTAGAAGAAGCCTTGTTTGCCGTCAAAATTCTATTGATTCTTCTTGAATTCCCTCTTCGGTTATTGTGAGTAAATCTGCTCCGTCTCCGCTCATGGTGTCTCGCCTCACGGCTGATTTTATGGCGCTAGTTATGAGCTCTTTAGCTTCTTCTGTGCTCATTCCATCTCTATATCTCTCCTCCAAGACACCAATAGCCATCTCGGCACCCGAGCCCACCGCAGCGTATCTGTCTTGAATCACTGATCCCAGTACATCCAGTACGTGTAGAGATGGACCATCCTCGTCTATTCCGCCCACGATTGTCTGGGTGATTAGCGGGGTTAGCCTACGGTTGAAGAGAAGATTTGACATAACTTTCGCTGCTGACTTCACGGGCATGGGTCTTCCAGTGTCGAGGGTGAAGAGATTGGCATAGGCTTCGACCTCTCTAACTAGGATTTGCATGTCGGAAACTAGCCCCGCACATGCGGCGCCAATTCTCTCGGTTATTCTAAAAACCTTCTTTCCAACTCGACTGAGAACCATATAGCCATATGAGACTCTCTTCTCTGAGGCCAGAACAACACCGTTGGAGCAGACTGCGCCAATAGTGGTTGCGCCGGGTATGAAGAGGGGTTGACGCTGAGAATCTTCGTACATATTCGATTCCTCTGCTTGATGCAGTATTTTATTGAGTGACTATTGAACTCAATAATAAAGTTTCTGTAAGGGGGTTATACAGTCGACTTCGTGAAACTTCTTTAAGGCTTTTCGCAACTCCGTCCAAAGCCATCGCTCAAAGGTACATTCTAAGTTCAAAACCATTTCAGCTTAGAGCTGATGAGAGCCCACGCCGTCACTCCGCCAATAATATCGAAGATTATGTCACCGAAGACGTTCCAAACAGGTTCTGCTCCAATTCTCAACAGATTGGCAGGTGACACAAAGTAAGCAACTCTCTCGATGAGTTCCCAGATTAGAGCTGCTACCACGAGTCCAAAGAGGGTGAACTCCAGTGAACCAGTCTTCCGCTCAACCTTGAAAATCTGGAATCTATCTAGACGGAAATAGGAGACTAAGTTGCCGTATCCACATCGGTCAACGGCCGTCTTATAAGCCTTCAAAGCCGCGGCGCCTACTCCAAATCCCGCTAGGCCATGCATCAGCCAGTCAATCCCGAAGACTTGGTAGAGTACTGAGCCAGCAGCCAGCACCTGTACCACGAGAGGGATTTTCGCCAAGAGGGCGATTCTATAGTCTGAAAAGACGCCATTTGAACACATCTTAAAGAGACCCGCAAAGCTGAGACTTCCGTTATTTCTTTCAATGCCGACTGGATTAGGTGTCTTTGCCATGTTTAGATAGACCGTTGTGCAGACGGTGATGAAAGTCCAGACTCCAAATATGGTCCACAAAATGTCGTTCCTTGTGACATTTGCGTAGATGGATAATAGGGAGACGGATTTAAGCAGAGAAGCGAGGGAAACCCATCTTAGCGGCATAGTTCGATGGAAAAGGTTGATCAAGAGAGTGCCGAAGGGGATGAACGCTATAAGACCTACATTGAATCCTTTCCTCTCTTGACACACTTCGCCAGCGCTCATCTCATGTTCAACCTCAGCATAGGCTCATGCTATTTCCCCTTCATCATAATAAGCATAACGGAAAGCGGGAATGGTGTAAACTTTCATCTCCGCCCGTTTGACGTTAGTTAGGGACTTCTATGATTGATGTCCACTGTAAAGAGATGGATGGTATGTGGTTTGGCGTAGCCGTCGAAGGGAAGAGCATTGGTGCAACGAGTTTTTCGCCGACTGAGGAAGAAGTTCTGAGGAGCTTGCTGGAAAAGCTGCCATTTGACACGCCTTTCAAAGTAGCGGACGAACCCTGTCACTTTTCCAGTGAGGCGCTGGGAGTCATGAAGGCGATTTTTAATGGAAGAGATATTTCTGCAAAATTCAGGTTATGCTC
>JBHIEV010000055.1:0-9305 GCA_046760805.1 Bathyarchaeia archaeon | reverse complement strand
TCTCAGGATTAGAATATGCCTCCTCCGATATCTTCCTCAATACTCCAACAAATCTATCCAGCTCCTCCTTCTCAAAAGATTCTGTCGGCTCAATCATCAAAGCCTCCTTGACAATCTGAGGAAAGTAAGTTATAGGCGCATGCATACCATAGTCAAGAATTCTCTTAGAGATGTCAAGCGCACGAACCCCAGTCTCCCTATACATCTTATCCGCACTAAAGACACACTCATGCTTCCTAGGACGATTCTCTGCATAAGGAATATCAAAGCCACGAATCCCCTTCAACTTCTGCAAGAGATAGTTCGCGTTCAAAACAGAAACCTCCGCCACTTCCTCCAACCCCTCAGCACCCAAACTTAGGATGTACCCGAAAGCCTTCAACAAGACACCAACATTCCCATAAAAACACCTTATCTTTCCGATGCTGTGAGGCTTGTTGTAGTCCAGAAAATATCTGTTCCCATCAAGTCCTACCCTTGGAACCGGCAAGAACCTCTCAAGCTCCTCAGAAACCCCTATCGGCCCAGCCCCCGGTCCTCCGCCACCATGAGGAGTCCCAAAGGTCTTGTGGATATTGATGTGCACGATGTCGAAGCCCATGTCACCAGGCCTAGCCTTTCCGAGAATAGCATTAAGATTTGCGCCGTCGTAGTAAAGAAGCCCACCAGCCTCATGCACGATCTCCGCAATCTCCTCGATGTTCCTTTCGAAAATCCCCAGCGTATTTGGACTCGTCAGCATCAACCCAGCAGTACGATCTGAAACCGCTTCTTTTAGCGCCTCAAGGTCAACACACCCATTCTCGTCAGAAGGCACGACAACAACCTTGAATCCTGCCATGGTCCCACTCGCAGGATTCGTTCCATGAGCCGCATCAGGAACTATAAGCTCCATCCTGTCATCAAGCTCACCGTTCAGCTTGTGATACGCCCGCATAATCAATGTGCCTAAGAACTCTCCGTGGGCACCAGCGGCTGGCTGCAGACTGACCTCGTGGGTTCCAGTTATCTCAGCCAGCCATCTCGATAGCGTATACATGATCTCCAAGATGCCCTGAGCCGTTTCTTCATCCTGATATGGGTGAAGCATAGCTAGAGAAGGTGATTTAGAGAGGATTTCGTTGATCTTCGGATTATATTTCATGGTACAGCTTCCGAGAGGATACAAGCCCAAGTCAACGCTGTAGTTCATCTGAGACAGGCGCGTGTAGTGTTTCACCACCTCAACCTCAGACAGCTCGGGCAACTTCGGCGGCTTCGTCCTTCTAAGCTCCTGAGGCAACAACCTCTTCACATCACCTGTAACCTTCTTGATTTCGTCTTCAACACTCGGTATTAGGTGGCCTCTTCTTCCTTCAGAGCCAAGCTCGAAAACGACTGGTTCGTCCCAGCGTGCCTGCTTATACATTTACTTGTCCCTCCCTAGGGCTTGTTCCAAGGCAGAAACAAGAAGGTCAATATCCCCTCTTGAATGAATCTCTGTAACGCAGTAGAGGGCAGTTTCACCCAGTTCTGGAAAATTCTTGCTAACGTCTTTTCCCCCGTGAACTCCGCATTCCAAAAGTTTTCTATGCAGATCCCCGACGGTTTTGCCAGTCTCATCAAAGTTTGCTGTGAATTCCTTGAAGTGCGAAGCTTCAAACACTGGAGCCTTGACCCCATCGATCTTTCCCAAAGCTTCCATCGCATAGTACGCCTTGCTCATTATGGTTTCTCCCAACTCTTTCAGACCATTTGGTCCGAGCAAGGCCAGATAGACCGCGGAGGCAACAGCACAGAGTGTCTCGTTTGAGCAGATATTGGATGTCGCTTTCTCTCTCCTGATGTGCTGTTCTCTCGTTTGTAGCGCCATACAGAACCCTCTCCCTCCCCCATTCAAAGTGGTCGTCATGCCCACCACACGCCCAGGCATCTGTCTAATCAATCGCGTTTCGTCTCTACAAGCGAATATGCCAAGCAAGGGCCCGCCATAATTCATGGGGTTTCCGAGTGGCTGTCCCTCTCCAACAACAATGTCCGCACCGTACTTGCCAGGTGGTTCCAGCACTCCAAGTGACGTGGGGTCAACCCCAACTACAAACAACGCTCCGCGATCATGAGCCTCTTCAGCAATCTCCTTCACTTGCGTCTCGATGAAGCCGAGATACGTGGGGTTTTCAATGTATACGGCGGCTGTCTCGTCTGAAAACTTCTTCTTCAAGTCTTCGACGTCGAGTTGTCCAGTCTCTGGGCTATAGTTGACGGGTTCGATGCGTATTCCCGCAGGTTCGGAATAGGTTCGAAGCGTTTCCAATCTTTCAGGATGAATTATTCTGGGAACAAGCGCCACATCTCGATGCGTCAGGCGAGCTGCCATTCGAACAGCTTCACCTAAGGCCGAAGCCCAGTCATACATCGAGCTGTTGGCCACATCCATCCCAGTGATCTCGCAAATCATACTCTGATACTCAAAGAGTGCCTGTAAGAGGCCTTGCGAGATTTCGGCCTGATACGGCGTGTACGAAGTGAGGAATTCTGTCCGTTGAACGATTGTCTCAACAGCAGCAGGCACATAGTGCGGCCAACAACCAGCACCTAAAAAGGCAGGCATATCCTGGCAGGTCTTGTTCTTGGATAGCAGTTCTTGAACAATCTTCCTTACTGCATGCTCACAATTCCTATGGGGCAGATTCAATCTTCCCTTTAACCTGAACTTTGCGGGGACATCAGCGTAAAGCTCTTCTATACTCTCAATCCCGACCTCTCTCATCATATCTTCCTTTATCCTTCGGATGGAGTTTGGAATGTACGGGTGGGCGGAGAATTCTGCCATGCTCTTTTCACCGCTGAGAATTAAAGTAATTCAAAGAGCCATTCTTTAAGCTTTAGTGGAGCCCGTATGAAGAGGTTTATTTGCAAGTTCGACGTCACATTAATTGGAGCATCAAACGATGAAGATGGACTACGAGGAACTGCTGAAGCGTGCACGTTCCCAACTTCCCTCAAAAGGGTTAGAACACAAACGATTCGAAGTTCCAAAGCCCCGCTGTCTCGTAATAGGCATGAAAACAATAATTCCCAACTTCAAGGAAATCTCTGACACGCTCAACCGCGGTCCAGAACATTTGCTGAAATTTCTATCCAAGGAAATGGCGACAGCTGGAACCTTAGAGGGATCACGTGCAATCTTTAAAGGGAAATTTCGCTACGACAGCATTGAACGACTGATAAAGAGGTACACTGAGGAGTTCGTAGTCTGTCCCGTGTGTAAGTTGCCCGACACGAAAATAGTAAAAGAGAGACGTTTATATTTCTTAATATGTGAGGCGTGTGGAGCGAGATCATCGATAAGACCAGTGTAAAGAGCGTCTAATATTGGAAACCTATGTGAACGTACGAAGAATGGGTCGGCGAGTGCTTCTAGCCGTCTGCGATGCAGAACTTCTAGGAAAGGTCCTGAAAGACGGGAAGATACGCTTTGAGGTGCGTAGAGACTTCTACGATGGCCTGAAGATGAGCGTGGATGAGGCTGTCGACCTGATGGAGCAATGCACCATTGTGAACATGATTGGACGAAACATAGTTAAGAAAGCCGTAGAGAGAGGGCTGGTTCACCGAGAAGCCGTCCTAGACATCTCAGGTGTCCCACACGCGCAGATCGTCAAATTGTGAGAATATTTTCTTAATATATTTAAGGAAGGTTCCTTCTCTTTTAGAGGAAGTCTCGAGGTGGCTCTTTGGGAAAAAAGAAGGTCCTAAGCGAGGAAGAGATGAAAGATCTGGTTCTTCCAGTAGCGAATGACGTGTTAGGCATAGCTACTAAAATGTTGGGTTTTGACAGGATTATTGTCAAGTGTCAGGATGGCCATGAACGGCTCTGCAGAATCAGAGGAAAGATGAAGAGACGAGTTTGGATAAGACAGGGGGACATAGTGCTAGTTTCCCCGTGGGATTTTCAGTCCGACAAGCGTGGCGACGTAATCTGGCGCTACACGAAGGCTCAGGCATCCTGGCTCCGAGACAAGGGATACCTCACACTTTCATGAGAGAGACTAACTTTGTCTTTTCGAAAGAAAGTGGATAGGAAGCTACGAAAAAAAGAGAAGAAGTACGAAACCAAACAGTTAATGAAGGAGAAGAGAAGCGAAGAATATGAGGTTCTAGAGGAGGTCTTTGACCGATCCACCCTCATGACCATATATGACCTCCTAAACAAAGGAACCATCGACGAAATCTACGGCGTTGTGAAAGCCGGCAAAGAGGCAAGAATCTATTGGGGCAGAGACTCTGAGAAGAGAGAACTCGCCATCAAAATCTACCTAACAATCTCAGCTGAGTTTAGAAAAGGGATGCTTCCATACATAGAAGGCGACCCAAGATTCGCCCACATTCGCCGAGACACACGCTCTCTCGTCTACGCTTGGGCGCAAAAGGAGTTCAAGAACCTGCAAAGGGCGCACGAAGCGGGTATCAAGGTTCCAGAGCCAATAGACGTCAAGAACAACGTGCTGATCATGGAGTTTATCGGAGAGGAAGGCGTAAGTGCACCTCTCCTAAAGGAGACCCCTCTTCAAGATCCACGCAGAGTCTACCGACGATTGCTGACCTACATAAAGAAACTCTATCAGAAAGCAGAGCTAGTACACGCCGACCTAAGCGAATACAACATCATGATATGGAAAGATGACCCCGTACTTTTCGACGTTTCACAGTCGGTTCCACTCAAACACCCAATGGCCAACACATTCTTAAGAAGAGACCTAGAAAACCTACATCGATATTTCAATAAACTCGATGTGGATGTGCTATCTGTAGAGGAGATGTACAGGAGGGTTACCGGTGGCAAGCGCTAGTGCCTTCGTTAAGATTCCCCGAGAGCGCATTGGTGCGCTCATAGGCCCTGAGGGACAAGTGAAAGAAAAAATCGAGAAGAGCCTCTCCGTAGACCTAAGCATAAGCAGCAAAACAGGCGATGTGAAGATAACTCTAAATCCAACAGCGCAAGATCCATCCGTGTTGTTTAGAGCCAAAGAGGTGGTCATGGCTATCGGCAGAGGCTTCTCGCCGGAACATGCTTTCAAGCTGCTGAATGAGCAAGACATAGTTCTAGAGATCATCGACCTAAGGGAGATCGTTGGAAAATCCCAGTCTGACCAAAAGCGGCTGAAGGGAAGAGTCATTGGAAAGGAAGGGAAGACGAGAAGGATAATTGAAGAGCTGACGGAAGCAAACGTCTCAGTCTTTGGGCACACGATCTCCGTCATAGGAGACATGGATCAGGCCGAGGTAGCAAGACAGGCTATCTGGATGCTTATCAAGGGAAGTCAACACCGTACCGTCTACCGATTCCTCCATAAGAAGAGGAGGGAATTGAAGAAAAAGAAGATGCAGCTCTGGGAGACTCCTCCAGAAAAGTTAAGGGCATAATCCGACATTAATCGTTTCAAAATCAGATTAGAGGGTGCGTCGGTGGTAGAAACTTTTGAGCAGATAAGTCCCGCCGATTTTTTCTACCGTAACAGGGACATAGCTGGCTTCACAAATCCTTCCCGAGCCATTTTTTCGTGTGTAAGGGAGCTTGTCGAGAACGCCCTAGACGCCTCCGACCTTCACGGTGTACCTCCAGATATTTACATGCGTCTATCAGAGGACAGTGGAGGAGGAGAAGGGGAAGTTTACGTCCTTAGGATTGAGGATAACGGCTCAGGTGTTCCAGCCCGCCACATTCCTTCTGCCTTCGGCCAAGTTTTGTTCGGTTCAAAATACAAGCTCAGACAAGCCCGAGGCACATTTGGGCTTGGAGGCACCATGGCAATACTCTACGGTCAGATCACAACACACAAGCCTGTCTACGTTGCCTCCAGCACTGGCACATCTAGAATTTACGAGTACAAGCTGATGATAGACATTCAGAGGAACAGACCACTCATTCTCGACCGTAAGGTTCATGTGAACAAAGCAAGGTGGCGCGGGACTGTTGTCGAGTTCTCCTTAGAAGGAGATTATTATCGAGCTATGCCGAAGATTCTGGAGTACCTTAAACAGACTGCGGTGGTGACTCCCTACGCCAACATCACCTTCGTCGGTCCAAAGGGACGCCTCTACAGGTTCACTCGCGTTACCACCGAGATGCCGCCACCACCCAAAGAAACGCTTCCTCATCCATATGGAGTTGATGTTGAAACCATTCAGCGTCTAGTTAAGATCACAAGCTGTAAGAATATGCTCGATTTTATGCAGAAGCATTTCCACAGAACAAATGAAAGAATAGCCCAAGAATTTCTCAAGTTCGCTGGAATAAGCGAAAGGAAGAATCCGAGAAGATTGAAGCCCCATGATGTCGTGAGGCTTGTTCGGAAGATGAAGGAATTTGAAGGTTTTCTTCGTCCAAGAGCTGGATGCCTTTCCCCGCTGGGTGAGGGGTTGTTGAAGGCTGGAATTCTGAAGGAGTTCAAGCCAGATTTCGTAGCTGTCTGTCAACGGGAACCCTCTGCCTATTCTGGTCACCCCTTCATAGTGGAGACGGCGATAGCTTATGGGGGGGATATCCCAAAGGCGGATGACATCGTGGTTTACCGATTCGCCAACAGAATACCCTTACTATATGATGAAGCCAGCGACGTCTCGTTGAAGGTTATAAAGTCCATCAACTGGCGGACATACAAGGTTTCAGCCGATATGCCTCTCGCAATTCTGGTCCATCTCTGCAGCACAAAGGTTCCCTACAAAACCGTTGGCAAGGAGTTTATAGCGGATAGACCTGAGGTGGGAAAGGAGATCTTGAACGGCATACGTGAAGTGGCTCGCCGACTGAGACGCTTTCTTACTAGGAGAGAGCATGTTGAAAGGGAGAGGAGAAGGCTGTCTGTCTTCTCGAAGTACCTACCCAAAATCGCCGAGTTTTCGACGGGATTAGCTGAAAAGGAAGAAGCACCCGATATTGAAGCGTTGTTGAAGAGTGTGAGAAAGTTTGAAGAAGAAAGTTAAGAGTGCGGCCGCAGAAAGGAGAAAAGAAGTTCTAAAAAATCTGAAGAAATTTGGAGTGAGACTCTACGAGCAGATGGAGAAAGGAACCTTCCCATGGATCAAGATGCCAAGCAGATCTATCCAGAACATTTTCTACAGCCCAGAGGTACGGCAGTACGTTCTCGGTGACAAGATGGTACGCAGAAGCTCTCGAAACATCCGCCACATTCGACCCCTCACGCAATTGGTCTGGGCAGCCTACTTCGCCCGTGAACTCGCTGAACATCGGAAGACATCCACCCTCCGTGATGTATACTACTCGGCACAAGCTTATGACGTGGCATTCAAAGATCAACCAGAATCCAACAGCATCATAACAGACCTCGAGACCGTAATGGGACTCTCTCGGGAGGACTTCAAAGTTTTTCCAGAGGAGCGCTCAGCCATATTCGGCGACTTAACCATAGAATACACGGTTCCCGGGTATGAGGGTAAACGGCTCAACCTCATGTCTCATCCCGACGGCGTCATGATCGGCCCTGCACTCACTTCTGCAGAGTTTGTCAAAACAAACGCAAAGATGGTTATAGCCATCGAGAAGGGTGGCCTATTCACACGCTTTATCGAGGAGATGGTTCACAAGAAGTTCAACGCGCTTCTAGTGCTGACAGCCGGTCAAGCCCCCCGCGCAACCAGACACTTCATTCACAGACTCAACAAAGAGTTGGATCTCCCTGTACACATCTTCACTGATGGCGACCCATGGGGCATGCACATAGCAATGGTGATCATCTCAGGCTCAGCCAATGCCGCTCACCTCAGAGAGTTGACAACTCCAGATGCCAAATGGAGTGGTGTCTGGGCGACTGATATTGTGGATTATGAGCTGCCGAGTGATGCTTTGACTGATGTGGATGTTAAGCGTCTTCATGATCTTAGGAAGGACCCGCGTTATGAGGGGAAGTTGTGGAGGAAGGAGATAAAGAAGTTTTTGGAGATTAGGAAGAAGGCGGAGCAGGAGGCTTTCAGCAGGTATGGCCTAACATACATTGTTGATGAGTACCTGCCTGCGAAGCTGGAAATGGCGGATCAGACCTGACCCATTGACAAACTTAAAATATGCTGGAAGCCTGTAAGAGTAGGCTCAGAACAGAAGGCGGATAAGATGAGTGAAGAGCCAACGGGACTTATGATTGCGGAGAAGTTCTTCGGCCTAATAGCCCTCATCGTGGGTGTCCTGATGGTCTACTATACATATGCCAGCCCACCTGATTCCCTCCCACCTGGAGTTCCGCCTACTTGGTTTTCTGGCATTTTCATCATTGCGGGTCTTGCGCTGATAGCAGTCGGCGTTTTCTTGATGTTAGCCAAGACTGAGTAGGTTTGGCGCCGCCGGATTCGCCAGACGAGACTTGTAGTCAACGTCTTCGGACTCGGACCGTCGACCAACTGGTTAACAGCATCAACCTTGATAGGATGGCTATTCAAGTCAGTTGCTCTACCAAACTGAGCTACGGCGGCACCGTTCATTTTGAGATTTCTCAGACGTATTTAAAGTTTGGTCAACTTTGACAACGCCAATCCGTAGAAGGGCTTCACAGAAAAACTCAGGGAAGGGGGAAGTATCATGGTTGGCTTGATAAGATTTAATTGAAGGCGCCGACTAGGATAGTTTGGTTTGGAGGCGGGGGTTGCCAAGCCAGGTCAAAAGGTTGGCTCAAGGCGCAGCCCTGAGGTGAGATAAGATGCTTCGAATGAAAAAGCTGGCAATGGAAAACGAGGACATAGCATATGCGCTAATAGGACAAGCCATCCTTGATGAGGCGAAAATAGGTCCCGATATGATCAGAATATCTTACTACTCGGAAGAGGAAGCAAGATATCTGTGGAATGTCGGAAAGCGCTGGAACTTAGTAAACGATTTGAGAACCGAAAAGGCTCATGGCGCAAAAAGATGGGTGTTTACTATAAAGGCGGGCTCCCGACAAAAGCTATATGGAATGATAGGCCCGTTACCTAACCCCGAGAAAGACAGAGCTTTCAAGCATCTGATCGCTAGAAATCCCAAAGGTGGGATGTGGAAGTATAAAAGAGGCAAGGCAAAAAGAGTAATACTAAGCCTGCTTAAGACGCCAAAGACAGTTCGAGAATTATGCATAGAAAGTGGCCTCGGTGGCAGTAGCGGTGGAAGACATTTAAGGGATCTAGAAAGAGCAGGAAAAGTGAGAAAAGTCGGTAAGAATGTTAAGGCAGAGAAGAAGAATTTCAGGCTTGGTGAACTTTGGGCTAAGACATGCATCCCATCTCGCAGAACGGCTGTCCCGTAGGGGTTCGTGGGTTCGAATCCCACCCCCCGCACT
>JBHIEV010000054.1:0-9502 GCA_046760805.1 Bathyarchaeia archaeon | reverse complement strand
TTAACGAAAAGGTTTTTAGTTTCATCTCCACAACAGAACAAGCAAAACGAATCTGTAAACATGAGGTGATATAACTGTCTGTATTTGCGGCGCCAGGGGCCTATGACCGTGCAATTACAGTGTTTTCCCCAGACGGGCGCCTATTTCAGGTTGAATACGCTGTTGAAACAGTAAACCGAGGAGCAACAATCTTAGGAATAACCTGCTCCGAGGGCGTGGTCTTGGGAGCGGAAGAGACCATCGAAACGAAACTTGAAGACCCAGATTTCTCATGGAAACTTTACAAGGTAGATGACCATGTTGGGGCGGCTATTGTTGGTTTAAGTTCGGACGCCCGCATTCTCATCGACCAAGCCAGAGTCTACGCTCAGAGCAACCGACTGATGTACGACGAACCCATCGACGTCGAAGTAATCACGAAAAGAATCGGAGATCTAAAGCAACTCTACACCCAGCATGCAGGGGTAAGACCATTTGGAGTATCAATAATCTTTGCGGGCGTAGACAAGATCGGAAACAGACTCTTCGCAACTCACCCAAGCGGCTCCTATCACGGCTACAAGGCTGTCGCGGTCGGTGTAGGCCGCGAACAAGTGACAGACATCTTGAAGAAAGAGTATCATGAACACATGAAACTTAACGAGGCAATTAAACTCGCTATAAGGTGCCTCGTTAAGGCTCTTGAGACTAGAGGAGAATCCACAAGAGTCAAAATAATTGTGATCCCATCCGCAACCAAAAAGCTCAAAATTCTGAGTGACAAGGAGATCGAAACTTATCGGAGGGGTCTCGAGGGCAGTGGAGCCCCATGAGCCAACGCTACACAATCGCAAGACTAACACGAGAGGGAGAACACTTCGAGATACTCGTGAAGCCTGAACCCGCGCTTTCCTACCAGACAGGAAAGATCGATTCGATTTCCAAGGTACTCGTTACTGAGCTCATATTCACAGACGCCAACAAGGGTCTAAGGGCTTCTGAAGACGAACTGCAGAAAGCATTCGGAACATCAGACCCGATTAAGATCGCCCGAGTCATCCTACAGAAGGGCACATTACAGTTAACCACGGAGCAACGGAAACAACTAACAGAGACGAAAAGAAAGCAGATCGTCTCCATCATAACTCGTCAGTGCGTCGATCCAAAGACAAATCTTCCACATCCCCCCATGCGCATTGAACAAGCCATGGAGCATGTACATTATTCGATAGACCCATTCGAGGACGCTGAGGAACAGGCAAGAGAGATCATAAAACTTCTAAGACCCATCCTACCTCTCAAAATGGAACAGGTCTCTGTGGCTGTACGTATCCCTCCTGAATACGCCGGGAAAGTTTACGGAACTGTTAAGGGATTCGGCACGATCAAAAAGGAGGAGTGGAAGGCTGACGGGTCATGGTTTGCGGTTGTGGAGATGCCCGCGGGGCTTTATGGTTCCTTCCTAGAGAAACTCGGGGACATGACTAAAGGGAATTTGGAAGCTAAATTGGTTAAATAGCCATCAATTCATGATGTGATCACTTTGCCAACATTCTATGAAAGTAGACAACTTGTAACACCCGGCGATCTGTTAGCAGAAGGCAAATACATAGCTGGCGACAACACCTACAAGGAAGATGACAAGATTTACGCTACTCGAGTTGGACTCGTCAATTATGAACATCAAAGGGTTCAGGTTACTGCTTTAAAATCATTTTACGTTCCTCGTGTCGGAGATACTGTAATCGGGAAAGTGGTTGAAGTCACTTCAGGCGGCTGGATGATTGACATAAATGCTCCTTACCTAGCTGTGCTCCGCGCATCAGATGTCCTCGACGGACCGTTTAGACCACAAAGAAACGACCTACCATCCATGTTCGATGAAGGTGAATTCCTAATTGCCAATATAGTCGCCTACGACAGAACACGCGATCCCCTTCTGACAGTTCGTGAGTCAGGTCTCGGTAAGGTCACGCATGGACTTGTCGTGGAGGTCACCCCAACCAAAATCCCACGGATCATCGGCAGAAAAGGTTCAATGGTAAACATGTTA
The DNA here is from genome assembly GCA_046760805.1 of Bathyarchaeia archaeon. GTDB lineage: Archaea > Thermoproteota > Bathyarchaeia > Bathyarchaeales > Bathyarchaeaceae. The sequence continues at coordinate 7,470 of JBHIEV010000054.1, read as the reverse complement.
AAACAGGAAACGGGATGCCGAATCACCATCGGTCAGAACGGACTGGTCCTCATAAAAGGAAAAACACTCGAGGACGAACAAATCGCCGCAATGGCAATTCGCAAGATCGAAAAAGAAGCTCACACAAGCGGGTTGACCGACCGCGTAACAGAAATGGTTCGAAAAGAAAAAGGAGGTGCAAAGAACGTCTCGAAAGAAGAGTGAGAAATTAATAGATAAAAAAGGAATTCGAGTAGATGGAAGAAAACTGGATGAGTTGAGACCTGTAAAGCTTGAAGTTTGCGTCCTAGGCAACGCTGACGGCTCCGCTTACATTGAACAAGGTAAGAATAAGATTCTTGCTGCTGTTTACGGGCCACATGAAATTCATCCTAGACATTTAGCCATACCGGATCGAGCCTTGATCCGCTGTCGCTATCACATGGCACCCTTCTCGGTTGAAGAGAGAAAACATCCTGCCCCATCAAGAAGGGAAATAGAACTATCCAAGGTAATTCGATGGGCACTTGAACCATCCGTCTTTGTCGAATACTACCCACGAACATCCATCGATGTCTTCACCGAGGTTCTGCAAGCAGACGGGGGAACAAGATGTGCGAGCATCACAGTCGCTTCCCTTGCGCTAGCAGATGCAGGGATCCCGATGCGAGATTTGGTTGCGGCATGCGCCGCAGGGAAGGTAGACGGACATCTAGCGCTTGATCTAACAGACACCGAGGACAAAGAAGGTGGAGCAGATGTGCCAGTGGCTTTGATGCCTAACTTCGACGCCATAACACTACTACAGATGGACGGGCAACTAACAAGTGAGGAGTTTGAGAAAGCTGTAAATCTGGCCCTTGACGGCTGCCGACAGTTACATGCCCTCCAAAAAGAAGCCTTAAGGGCGAAGTATGTTGCAGTAAAGGAGGAGGTAGAAGAATAGTGTCTTCAGTTATGGTAGCACGGATAAAACAGAAGCGAATCGCAGAACTGATTTCCAAGGGGATGAGGCTAGACGGACGGGGGACAACCGAATATCGCGAAGTTAAAGTAGAGACTGGAGTCATTGAGCGCGCTGAAGGCTCAGCCCGCGTGCGTCTAGACAAGACCGAGGTGATGGTGGGTATAAAAATCGAAGTCGGCGAACCCTTCTCTGACGTACCAGATAAAGGAGTTCTAACGGTCAACGCTGAGCTCGTACCCCTTGCATCGCCTACGTTTGAACCTGGACCCCCAGACGAAAACTCCATAGAACTCGCAAGAGTCGTTGACAGAGGGATAAGGGAGTCCAAAGCAATTGCCTTGGAAGAACTTTGTCCTGTCCCTGGAAAGAAGGCCTTCATAGTATTTGTCGATGTTTACGTTCTCAACCACGACGGAAACCTTATCGACACTTCAGCCTTGGCGGCCCTCGCCGCCTTGCTCAACACTAAGATGCGGAAATATGAAGTAAAGGACGGCGAAGTCAAGATGAAGGCGGGCTACACTCAGCTTCCTGTGAGAAATCATCCTGTTGCAGTCACATGTGCCAAGATAAACGATAGACTTGTGGTGGATCCTTCACTTGAAGAGGAACAGATTATGGATGCTCGCCTCACAATAACCACAGGCAAGGATGGAAGGATCTGTGCTATCCAGAAGGGGGAATACGGGCATTTCACCAAGGAACAGATCTTTGAAGCTGCAAAAATCGCGACGGAGAAGGCCGAGGAACTGAGAAAGCTTGTGGTTAAAGACTGATGGTTAGAAAGAAACAGAAGAAGAAAGTTGGTCCAACAAGGGGACTCGGAGCCCGTTACGGCTCCACTGTCAGAAAGCAGTATGCAAAATTGCTTTCAGAAATGAAAAAGGCGCACAGATGCCCTCAGTGCGACTCTAGCTCAGTTCAGAGAGAGAGCGTTGGAGTTTGGAACTGTAGGAAATGCGGTCTAACCTTTACAGGTGGTGCCTACACCCCGACCACAAAACTTGGAGCAGTCGCCAAACGCGCTGCCAAGGGGCTGACACAAGAATCCCAAGAAGCTCGTGTGGAAGAGAAAGAGTGAAGGGATAGGAGTAAGAACCGCTTCCAAAATTGTTTCTGGCGTTTTCAATCATATCCCTCTTTTATATTCTTTCCAGATGATGAGGCAGATTGAAGGAGCGTGAGAGGGCGTTTTTCATTTTGGAGAAACTTCTATGCCGTTTCTCTTCAATAGAGCTGTCAGAATGCCATCACCCTTTACCAGCTCGGCAGAGGTTTCCTTGTAGATCCTTCCACACCCGCATGATGGACTTTTGCTCTCTAGAATCGCCTCCTTAACATTCAGAATCTTTGCAATTTTCAGTACCTCCATCGCTCCTCTGATGAAAATTTCGGTGACATCCTCACCCCTTTGATTGACAACTCGCGTTTTCGCGTCTAGAACATCATATCCGTCTCCATCAACTATTTTCGATGGAGCTCTGGGCGTGGGCAGGCCTCCCAGTTGTTCGGGACATAGTGGGAGCAGCTCTCCTCTTCTAAAAACTTCGATAAGTTCGTTTCTTAGTTCGCTCTTTCCATCGTACCTGCAGTTTATCCCAACTAGACAGGCACTCACAATCTTCATAACAGTCTGTGAGGCTGACTGACATAATAAAGTATTTCCCGACGCTCTCCTGAGTGCTGGAAATCGTCGAAATTTAGGTTCGATGTATGTTGGCATTTTCGCTCGTCCCAGAATCACATTTATACGCGCTCCGAAGGGAATGTACTGTGGGAATCCAAAGGTGAAGAGGAACGCTACTATTCGGTTGAGTTTCCAGTCTGATAAATACCTCAGAATTGTGCTAGATGCCTTGAGACCAGAAACCAGAAAGTCTCCCAGTGCCCGCTCTAGAACCAGGGTTGAAGAAGAAGAGGGTAGCCTAATATTACGCTTCGAAGCGAAAGATACTTCTGCCTTGAGGGCCTCCATAAACTCTTATCTCCGATGGATCAGTTTGACGCAGAACATACTAGAAATCGTTAATAGAACATGCGATCAACAAAGAGAATAAATAACTAAAGATTTGCCATAACCTTAGTTCTCATCACTGGATCAGCATTAATAGCCGATAAGCTATCCCGCCAATGAGTATGGCAAAAAGAATCTCAAAAAGGGTGATGAATAACGCTCTTCTCCATCCAAACTCCCTAACTAGTGCGGCGATGGTGGCCACACAGGGAATATAGAGCATCGTTACCAAAGTGAACACAATCATCTGTGCCGACCCAAAGCCTGGGACCTCTCCAAAATTCGTTGTCCCGAAAAGATTTGCGAGCATTATTAATGTCAGTTCCTTCCTTAACACTCCAAAGATCAATGCTATCCCCGTGACAACAGGCAACCCCAACCATGTAACAGTTATGGGACTGAAGACGTTCGCAATAGGGTTCAACAAGCCCATTACTTCTGCGAGCTTAATTACAAAACTACCTACAATTATGAGAGGAAAGGCTATCTTTACGAATTCCATCAATCTAAACCAAGTTTGGCTCAATACTGTCTGCAGATGAGGCACTCTATAATCGTGCATCTCCATTATCAGCGCTGTTGACTCACCCGGCAAAGCCTTGAACACCAACCTTCCGAAAAGAAAGATAATCAACAAATCTATTACGTACAATGCTAGGGCCCATTGAACACCAACAAACGTCCCTACCAGACCGAGAATGATAACTGTTGTCGCGGCACAAGGCACCAACGTAACAACGAAGGCAGCAAGAAGTCTCTCTCTTTCTGTCTCCATGATTCTGCAACCCAAACATCCTGGAACGTTACAGCCAAGACTCAGCATGGCCGGAATTAAGGCCTTTCCATGTAAGCCTATCTTATGCATCAGATTATCTAGCAGAAATGCTATTCTACTGAGATATCCAGAGTCTTCCAGAAAGTAGAGTACTATGTAAAATGGAATTATGTAGGGTAGTGCTATTGTAACGCCAGCTATAATCCCTTCCAAGACCCCACCCCAGACCAGCTTTCCCACAACTCCGGTTCCGAAAATGCTTTCAAAAACTGGTTCTAGACTATAAAAGAAGTCGCCCAGCAAACTAGTGGTATAATCTCCAAAGGTGAAAATCGAATAGAAGATAGCGAGCAATGAGATGGCCATAAAGGGATATCCCAAGATTTTATGGGTTGTTAATCCGTGAAGCCGCTCTCTCATCGGCGGCCTTTTCGGTGGGAGAATAGATTGAACTTCTCTAGCAACGCAACCCGCGATCTCGTATCGTTCAGAGGTTATTACAGTTGAGCAGGAATGACCATGAATCTCTTCAATCTCTCCGGCAAGCTTTTCAGCAGCAGATATGATTCTTGGATCTATCTCGCGAATCTCTCTCTCCACCTGCTCATCCTTCTCGAGGAGTTTTATTGCAGTCCACCTACTTGGGTACGGATAATGCACCTTTTTGATCATTTCACTTAGAATTCTGATTCTGTCTTCGATCTCTTCTCCATACTTCATTTGGGAAGGCTTTTTCCCTCCCTTTTCAATGGTATCCACGGCTGCCTGCAATAATTCGTAAAGGCGTGTTCCCCTTGTTGCCACTGTCGGAACTACAGGCACGCCTAGGATCTTCTCCAGTCTCTTATGGTTGATCTCTATGCCCTTCTTCTTCGCCATATCAACCTGATTTAGGGCAATAACCATGGGCGTTTCCAGTTCCACTAACTGCAATGTGAAGAACAGGTTTCTCTCGAGAACTGAGGCATCCACTACGTTTATCACCAGATCTGGCTTCTCGACTGCGATGTATTCCCGTGAGACGAGTTCTTCTAGGGAGAAAGTGGACAGCGAGTAGATGCCTGGAAGGTCGATGATGTCTATTAGATACCCTTTGAAGTGAAGGGTTCCTTCAGCCTTTTCAACAGTCTTCCCTGGCCAGTTTCCGATATGTTGGTGCAAACCAGTCAAATGGTTGAATATGACAGATTTTCCGACATTGGCATTCCCGGCTAGAGCGATTGTGATTCTATTTTTGGTCACCTTTCCGCCTCAACTAAAATTCTTTCAGCCATTCCTCTACCTATGGCCAGCCTTGAACCCCTCACAGAGACTTCTAAAGGTCCATTTAGGGGAGCTGATTTTACCACCGTTACTTTGGTGCCTGGGGTTAGACCCATGTCCTCAAGCCTCTTTCTGAACCCCCATCCTCTCCAAGCTCCTCGACGTCTCCTATGTCCTCTTCCGTGATGCGCCTGTATGGAGGTTATGACTCCGCTCTCTCCATCTCTCAGGTTAGTCAAGCGTAACTCCATTTCTTTATTCCTCTACTTCTCCTGCACCCTCTCCAGAGCGCGTGTGCATTTAACGGCGTTAAAAATAGTATGTGTTGTTAGGCATATTTGTAGACTACCCTAAAGAAATTAGGCAAACCCAGGTAAATCAAATAAGTTTCAAAAAGCTGTTTTTGCTCTAATCTCCTGAACGTTTCATGTACTGGTAATTCTCCTTCTCGCAATAACGCTTGAAATGTTCTATCCATCTTCCCACAAATCTTGGATGCTCTGCGGTTGTTGTGATGAAATCAACGAATCTTGTTAACTGAAGTATAGTCTTCGGGTCAAGTCTATGCTCAAGCACATGGGCATCCTTCAAAGCAATGTCTTTGGGGACGAGAATGATTTCGAGGAACTTCTTGAATGTTTCATGTCTTTTCACAACAGCTCTAGCGATTTCCTCTCCTTCAGATGTAAGTGTAATTCCGCCATACTTCTCATACGCAACCAGTCCCTTCTGATCTAACTTCTTCATCATCTCAACGACTGAAGACGGTTGCACCACCAACTCCCTCGCAACATCCTTTATGCGAGCGTACCCTTTTTGCTCTACGATTTCGTATAAACCTCTAAGGTAGTCTTCAGATCTTCCTGTCAGGGTTTTCTTCACAGTCTTCAACTCCCTAATGGATTTAGGGTACTCAAAAAAAAAGTTTAGGTAGCCAGCCACAACTCATTTCTTAAGCCACCTGGATTTATTGGACAATTACCACGAAGCAGGAAGTTCACAAAGGGTTCACATGAGAATATTTAATTAACATGATATAATAAGCAAGATAGTTCACGCATGAGGAATGGTGATGAGTGAGGAGACTTCGAAACTCCCGCCTCAGGTTCAGCAACGGTTGCTTAGGCTTCAGCAGCTGCAGCAAACACTCCAAGGAGTTTTGACGCAGAAGCAGCAGCTTGAGCTGGAACTCACAGAGGTGGAGCAAGCACTGGAAGAGCTGGAGAAGATGACCGATAATGCGACTATTTACAAGTCTATCGGCTCCCTCCTTGTGAAGTCTGAAAAGGGGAAGGTGGTGAAGGACTTGAATGAGCGGAAAGAGCTTCTGGACATGAGGATTAACGTTTTGGGCAAGCAGGAAGAACGACTTAGAAGTCAGGTGAAAGAGTTGCAGACAAAGCTGCAGCGTGATTTGCGTCCACTCTCGCCTCCATCCTAGGTGAGAGCCTTTTGGAAGAGATAGGGATACCGAAGCTTACTCCCAAGCAAGTTGAAGAGCTGTGCGAGATTGCTGAGAACGCAGCAAGAAGACACATCCTGTCAAAGATACCTCAAAAACAAGTGTCTATACTCAACATAACTGTTGACATCGAAGGAACAAAACCAGTCACAGTGAACGTTGACATAGATCTTGATCTGCTACCTAGCATCAAAGGCTACAATCCAAAAAGCCTGGTAAACGAAGCCACACAACAGGCTTTCGCATCCGTCGAAGAACACCTGAGGAATATCGCATGCAAATCCACGAAATAGTATCTCTAATAGATGAGATCAACGCTGAAATCGTGGTTCTGCTGTGCCATCATAATGCTGATCCAGACGCCATATGCTCCGCATTTGCGTTCTCCAAATTGCTGAAACGCTTAAGACCAAAATTAACCGTGGAGATTGGGGCAGCCCAGGGGCCAAGCCGACTTTCTAAGCACTTGCTAAATTCGCTACCAGTTCAACTGACGACTCAGCCACATATCGAGGCAGCAGATGTCATTGTGCTTCTGGACACAAATACCATTCAACAATTGGATGGGTGGAGCGAGCAAGTCAAATCTTCTAATGCCCCACTAATAATCATCGACCACCATGCAAGTCACCCTGAAACAGAACGTCTGGCCAAGATCTGTGTAGCCGTGGAAGAAGCCTCATCCACCTGTGAGATCATCCATCGGTTCTTCAAGGAAGCAGAAGTAGAATTGGAGGAAGTCGAAGCGAAAGCTCTCTTCCTTGGAATAGCATTTGACACACGCCACTTTATCTTGGCCAACTCTGAAACGCTCAAAACAGTAGCCAACCTCATCGAAGCCGGAGTGAACCCCAGAGAAACCCTAGCTTTGCTCTCTCTGCCCATAAGTCATTCCGAGAGAGTGGCACGGTTAAAAGCAGGCCGACGAGCCAAGATCAAGAAGATAGACGAATGGCTGATCGCATTTTCCCACGTTGGTGCATATCAAGCATCAGCCGCCAGAGCACTCA
>JBHIEV010000053.1:0-9664 GCA_046760805.1 Bathyarchaeia archaeon | reverse complement strand
ACGTCTGTCGGAGGAAGCCCCTTCGGAAAGGAAGGCGTGGACCTGCTTCTTCAAGACCTGAATGACAAGTACCTGATAGAAACAGTCACGGAGAGGGGCGAGGAGCTTATTGAGAAGTTTCCGTGGTTGAAGGACGCGGAAAAGGCCGATATAGAGAAGGCGAAGGGGCTATCCGTAGACGCTGAGAAAGCGGTCAGGTCTAAGGTATCCGTTGAGGGCGTGAGTGAGAAACTCGAGAGAATGTTCGACGACCCTATATGGGACCAGATACACCAGAAGTGCGTAGGCTGCGGAGTATGCACCTTCCTTTGTCCAACATGCTGCTGCTTCGACGTTCTAGACGAAGAAGCGGAAGAAGGAAAAAGGGTCAGAATTTGGGACTCGTGTCAGTTCCCCTGCTTCACATTACAAGGTTCAGGGCATAATCCTCGTCCTTCGGGAAAGGAGAGGATGAGGCAAAGGATCATGCACAAGTTCAACTACTTTGTCAAGAACTTCGGTGAAAGCTTCTGCGTGGGCTGTGGAAGATGCGTCAGGGAGTGTCCCGTCAACCTTGACATCAGAGAAATAGTTGAGGAGATATCAACTAGGCAGGTGGATTAGAGAGTGAGCAATCCTTATGTCCCGAATCTCGCGGTCATCAAAAAGATCATAACAGAAAACGAAGTGAACGACATTAAGACGTTTGAGCTGGTTTTCCAAGACCCAGAAGCGATGAAGAACTTCAAGTATAGATGTGGTCAGTTCGCGGAAATCTCTGTCTTCGGCGCTGGAGAATGCCCGATAGGCATAGCCTCATCGCCCATGGACGAGGACTACATTCAATTCACCGTGAAAAAAGTCGGGGTTGTGACCACGGCCCTACACAACAGCGAAGAGGGAATGATCATAGGGGTTAGGGGACCATTTGGCAACGGTTTCCCGCTCGAGAAAATGGAAAGCCACAATGTCGTTATTGTGGGAGGGGGCTTCGCCTTTACAACGCTGAGGTCTCTAACCAAATTCATCCTTCACGAGGAGAACAGAGATAGGTTTAAAGACTTAACAGTTATCTACGGAGCCCGCAACCCAGGTGAGCTCGCCTACAAATATGATCTTGAAGCATGGGGGAAGAGGGACGACATCGAACTCAACGTGACCATAGACCGCGAAGTCCCTGGCTGGACTGGGCTTGTTGGATTTGTCCCAGCTGTTCTCAAGGAGGTTGCCCCAAGCTCCGACAACGCTATAGCAATAGTCTGTGGGCCTCCCATAATGATAAAGTTTACCATGCCAGTTATTGACGAACTCGGCTTCCGCCCCGAGGATGTCTTCTTATCCCTCGAGATGAAGATGAAGTGCGGCATGGGAAAATGCGGAAGGTGCAACATAGGAAACAAGTTTGTGTGCAAAGACGGGCCAGTCTTCAGTTACAAAGAGATTCAAATGATGCCAAAAGAGTATTGAGACGACGCCAGGAAATGACCAACTACTAAGACGCAAATGCTACAAGAATGCGCGCGCTCACGCATATCAGGTTTCATCTCGAATATGGAGATTGCGGAAAACTACGAACTCGCAGAGCTTGTGTCTGTCCGTCTGTCAAGTAGGCAATCGGGCATGGAGAATATCCATGTTTCTTCTGTTTCGTCATGGGGGCGGTTTCGGCTCTTATTTCGGTCTTTCTCACCGCCGGGCACTTTCAGCTTTGCTTAATGAGTTTCTTGTGCCACTCAACACTCTGGTCAAAGTCCATAAGAGCCTTCAGTTCCTTATCAAGATTTGACGGAGAGATTACTAGGAGCCACCCTTTTTCATAAGGATCTTCATTAAGCGTCTCTGGCTTGTTCTGCACATCTTCGTTGACCTCTTCAATCGTGCCGCTTAAGGGTGCGACTAAGTCCGAGACTGCTTTCACTGACTCTACTGTTCCGAAGGGTTCGCTTTGCGTTACTGTGTCGCCTGCACTTGGGAGCTCAACGAATACGATCTCACGCAGCTGCTTCTGGGCGTAGTCCGTTATGCCAATTCTCACCTTTCCGTCTTCGATGCGTGCCCATCCGAATTCCTCGTGGTAATACAGGCCCTCAGGCACTTCATAGCCGTCTACTTTAACCAAATCTTTCACCTCTAGAGATTAGCATATAGTGTGCCTATCCGCTTTTAAAGTTAACATCTCCCCTCTCCAATAGGAGACGATTGTTTACGCATCCAATCTTCAGTGAAGATGCGTAGAGTCCTCTTTGTAGACGACCTACGATCTGGACAGAATCAGATTAACCTTATAAGTCTAGCCGCTTTTGCCAGCGTTTCATGCAACGTAATGGGCTTGCCTCTGAGGTCCTTCTCTCCGTGGCTGGCGAGATTCGCTGCACTTCCTCATACTCTGCTCGCAGAGCTTCAGATACTTCTCTTCACTTCCCAATACAGCTTCAGCGGCTTTGCTGCACAGCTCACTTGGCTCGTTGCATCCAGCCTCCTTGCAAAGCTTGGTTATGAAGGAGCAGCACTCATGGACATCCTTCTTGGCAAGCGCCACACGGTTTGCGCGAACCAGCATGCATAGCTCTCGTGCAAGGACGCAGGTTTTGATGTATTTGAATCGATTCAATGTATGCTCTCGCATCTTCCGGCGTGTTATCTCCAGCGTCTTCATCCTCCCTCGCCCTACTCCTTTCTTTCGCTTCATATATGTCTTATGAATTGAGAGCTACTTTCTGGAGGTCTCTTTTCCCGTCCGATTCCGTTTATGGATAAATCTTAAAGGTGAGGAGGCGCTTGATTTTGTGGAGATGGTTATAAGAAAGAGTTACCTTGAAAAGAGAATCTCCTGTGAAAAAGACAAGATGGCAGACGTTTTGCAGAGGTTGGGATATACGCAGGAGAAGAGTGACTTCTACAAGAAGACTTCGCAAGGTCGATTACATGTCAAGTTGCGCTCTGTGACCAAGAATAGTTGCGAGATAGTCATTCATCACGACTTAACAGCACCGCGAGTGCATTACACTGTGGTGTTTGACGCGGCCCCTAACAAAGCTTGGAAACAGATAGAGCGTACGTTGTTTTCGCTTTACGGAACAAGCTTTGAGCTGTAGGTACTTGCCTTCTTTCCTCCATAAATAATCCTTCAAACCCTAACTAATCCCTGCCTTATCTTTCAGGGCCTTTCTTGAAATGGACGTGTGAGAGCCAAAGCTGCTAACAGTGGAGTTGCCACCATGGCAACTATAAACGGGTTGTAAGGCCAAGCCTCGTATAGCATGCCTCCGAGGTACGGAGCAAAGAATGCTGCAAGCATACCTGCGGTCTGTTGAAGAGACATCCATCGTCCTCGGGTGGCTTCTGGAGCGACGGAGCCGAACAGTGCGCTCACCACTGACCATGCTGAGTAGGAGGAACCCAACAAGAAAGAGGCTAAGATGAGCGTCATGAAGTTGTTGAACGAGACGAGAATAGCTAGCGAAATAAAGCATAGGATCATGGAGATTGAAACGGCGCCCGTCCTCGTGTGTCTGTCTCCGACTCTGCCCAGCCACATGGTCAGCAAAGTCGAGCCGAAGAAGGTAATAGACGCTAAGATTCCAATGTGAAATTCGTCGAAGCCGTATATGTCGTCGAGAAACTGAGGGACGGCAGGCCTGACTATGATCTGAACAAACATGATGACAGCAAAGAAGAGCGACCATAGAAGCATCTTTCTTCTGAAGGGAGTCTGTGAGGTGGGCGGAGACTGCTGTGTTTGTGTGTGTTGGCTGCTGATGAAGAGGAGAATAATTGTACAAAGGGAGTAAAAGACAAAGGATAAGAGGAAGACATGCCTCATTCCGAAGGCATACTTTGAAAGATAACCCCCAAGAGTGGGGGAGAATATGTACCCTGACCACCACGCAGCCGAGATCATGGTGAAGGTCAACGTCATCTTCTTCCTATCAGCCGATGTTGCGACATAGGCGCTGGCAGCTGGCTGCCCTATCCAACACCCGTACAAGACCGCTGCAGGCAGCATCTGGGTCCAATGCTCCACCAAAGAAAAGATGAGGGGAACTGGAATCCAGATCAGCCAGCCCAGAATCATGACTTTCTTTCTGTCGTACCTATCAGCTAATATACCTCCCAGAATAGGTGTTATTGCAGCGGTCAAGCAGAGGACAGAGAAGAATATTCCCACCTCAACAGGACCTGCTTCAAGCGATCGGATGTAGAGGGGCAGGAGATAGAAGTAGAGACCGTCGCCAAAGGCGCCCACAAAATTGGCGAGAAGAATTAGTTTGAGATCTCTATTCAGAGTACCATGGAGGTTTTTCACAGGTGAGCTTTCTTTGTGTTTGTCTTCAGACACTTCAGATGTCCTTCTAAGGTGTGTTGTCATCCGCTTTCTGTGGAGGTAGATAAGTATTCTTATTTGGAAATTTAAGTCACTCAGTGGCAGAATGTATTTGGCTCAAGCCTATCTAAACCCCACTCAATAATGCTGAGAAGAGGCAACTTCTTTCACTTTCACCTAGCTCTCCGCTTTGTGGGGTGCTGTTCTATCGAGTCTTTTAAATGCACAAGAAACTCAAGAGTTATGTCGGGGCGTAGCCATGAGAAGCTCTGTTGAACGCTGCAGGAATCCTTGGAACGGCAAGTGCAGGAATACAGACATCGAGCTCTATATTCACTACAGGGGTAGACAGTTGGCAATCTGTAGAGAATGTTGGCGTGAGATCGCTGACAGACAAATCGAGTGGTGAAGGCGTGACGACTGACCATGAGGACCTGAAGACTGCCTTGGCCTATGCCTTACAGAGATGATGAACTGAAACAGCAAAAGAGACTATGGCGAGGTTCCGCTATCTGTCAGGCTTGGCGAAGGAGTACAAGTTTGACGGGCTTAGAGATAGTATAAGCGCCCAGAAATGAATCATAATTCTGATAGTGTTTGAGGCAGTTCTTCAATTCCACTAATTATCTTGTCAGGGCTTCCGCTGTTTACGTCACCTTCTGCAGAACCCTTCTTCACCAAGACAGTCTTCATACCCATCCTCTTGGCGCCCTGAATGTCGTGATATGGGGCGTCCCCGACAAACACGGCTTCGGATGGGGCCACCCCTAGGGCATTTAGAGCCTTCTGAAAGATTTTCGGGCTGGGCTTGCGCCAACCAACCTGCCCCGAAACACAGATCGCGTCAAAGAAACCTATTAGATCGAATTTGTTTAGAAGCTGGATTATCGTTTGTGGATACCCGAAATTGGAGACCAGTGCGAGCTTGTATCTCTGATTAAGTAGCTTAAGGACTGCGGGAACCTGCTTGTCCATTGCCACCGAATCGATTAGTAAGCGCATGAAGGCTTCTACAGCACTTACTATGGAGTGGTCACTGGGATCAAACGTGTGCCCAAACCGTTTCAGGGCTTCTGAGACGCGTAAGCAGAAGTTATGCTCTTCGAGGGAATCTTCCGTCTCTCTGTAAAGGCGATCTCTCACCTCGAAATACACTCTCTTAAAGTCCTCGTAGGGCAAGGCTACGCCATCACGTAAGAGCGCCCCATGAAGCTCCCTCAGGCAGGCGTCGTAGTCAAACCGCTCAAACCCGACGAGGGTATCTCCAAAATCCAGAAGAACCGCCTTGATGCGCATCCATGACTAACCTCACACAACGCAATGAACAACAGCCAACTCGTAAGTAATTATACCTTTTGCACACAAGTTTTTGAGTCTCTTGAATAGATGCTGGACGTTCTCTTAACCAAGCGAGTGCCTTATCCTTCCGGCTTCTACAATGTATCTCGTCGCCTCTCTAGGGTCCTCAGCCAACGAAATGAGAATGTTGTTCACTATGTTTTCATGTTTTCTGTGGTCAAGATTTTTGGGTCCCAAACTGATACCTGTCACCTGTTCAAGCGATTCCAAATCCTTCATTATCTCTGGAATCACTTCCCCTAGCCCAAACTTCTCGGTAACCTCGTCGACAATCTCTTTCTCCCCCATCAGATAGTTCAGATTCTGCCAGCACAGAAACTCCGAGGCAGATTTCAGATCATGTTTCCAGTTAGCGTAATACTCTTCAAGCAACTCCCACTCCTTTTCAGATAGGTTTGCCAAACCACTTGCGCCAACAAGCTCAGGAGGGATACCTAGAGAGTACATGGCTGCTGTAAATGCTATCGCCCTCGGCAGTCGGACGGTTCCCACCTCCCTGCTATATCCAAACAGGCCTATGTGAAGCTTCCTCGCTCTCCGCTCCGGTACATACTGAGCTACATAGTTGACGACAGCCGACAAGCCTTCAATTTTCTGTTGATAGTCCGTCGTGAAAGCCTTGATAATACCTTTCATTTCCCTTTCTTCTCCATCACTCATCATCTTCACATCCCTCTTTCCCAAATCTCTGTTCAATCTATTCACAGTCTTCTCTGCGATGTTCTTGTCAAAATCGTATTTCAAAGCAGACTGAACGGTCACAGTTCTAACTCCAGCATACTCTTTTAGAAAGTTGTCTATGTTGTCTGGCATCAGATGCCCCCTAAAGGGAAGGGACCCTGTGCCTATTATCGGAAATACTTCAACTTCGTAGCGTTCAGAGACTTCACGCAGTTTGGACATCGCAAGTTTTGCGAGGAGTACCGCGGGAATCAATCCGTAGTTTAGAGCTGGATCTGACCTTGCCAAGAAGACTCTTAGATATTTTGGCTTTAACTGTTCTAAGTATTTGATGAGTATCTGGTCGATGTTGGATAGGCTCTCCATATCCTCTATTAGAGGAATCATCTCCACCCTCTTGGGGTTGAAGTCGCCAACCCAATCCTCCAACGAAACGTCTTCGATTTCACAGAGTTTCATCTTCTCCTTTCCCACGATTATCTTGCTGTAGCATGATGCCACCCTCAGCAGTTCGAGGTAGCTGGTTGTGAACGGCACGATGACCTCAAAGATTGGAGGACATACTTTCTTGCCGTAGAAACTCTCTGCTACATCATAACAGCGGGGAATAGATTCTAAGGCCTCCATCAGGATCTTCTTTTCGGTCAATTCCACCGAAGGATTTGGGACTCGATAGGTTAGAAAAACATCTTTGCCCAGAATGTGATCCTTAAAGTAATCTGGATGGTTCACCAAAAGTTTTCTTACTATATTAGGGTCAACATCTTTTCCCTCCCAGTCCCACATCTGCTCTTCGCATCTCAGTTCCTTGTATGCAAAGTATGTCTCATACACTTCGGCCTCCCCAGCGATTATCTCTTCCCTAACCCAGGGTGGAAGTGTAACGTTATCTGGATGTTGTGTTGACATGGTCGAAGGAATCTTCCTCAAAAAATCACCTGTGCTGTCTTTCTAACCGAATCTTGTCAAGGTATTTCTGTGAGTCCTTATAAAGGGTGATGCTTCCTCGTGCCAACTTCCTTTTTGCATGTTACCCTTTCTGCTTAACGCAGAGAAGGCTCCTCACACATACATTGTTTGGGATTTTCCTCAGGTGAGTACATCGGTGGTCTCCTTCACCGTTTCGTACACTATGCAACTCAACGTGTTTTCTATGCCCTCAACCATCCGCAATTTGTCCATCACAAGTTTTCCTAAAGTGTCAACGTGGTCAGCCTTGACTTTGACAAGGATGTCCCAACTTCCAGTAATTATATGTACTTCTTGTACTTCTGGGAACACGGCTATCTGTCTTGCGACATCCCTCTGCGATAATGGTTTTTCTCTGCCTCCAGGTCGATAGGCAAATGAGGCTAGAATGAAAGCTGTTGTTCCTTTGTCGAGTTTCTTTGAATCTAAGATAGCTTTATACTGCTTTATTACGCCGAGTTCTTCCATTCTTTTTATCTTTGCGTAGACCGTGGTTATGGGGCTGCCGATTGTTTTGGCTATTTCCTTCGCTGTCATTTTGCAGTCTTTCTGCAATAGCTTCAGTATTTTTATATCTCTCTTATCTAATGGTTCCATGCTGTAATTTTTACGATATAGAAATAAAAATCTTATGCTATTTCGTGTTTTTTACACTATTTTTCGCAATAATTTTATCAAGGTGAGGCACATTAGTAATTTTATGAAAACGCACGATTTGAGTTCGCTGGAATCCGTAAGGCTAAGATATCGTGCTATAAAACATCCTAAGATAAAACTGGTCCTAAGAGTTCAGGATCAAATCCTCACTTCCTTGAGAGACTTCTTGAGAAACGAGGGGTTCACAGAGATACTAGCACCCATCATTGGTCCCGCAACTGACCCTGGAATAAGGGGAGCAAAACAAGTTTCCATTCAGTACTACGGTGCATCCTTCAAAATAATGAGCAGCATGATCCTCTACAAGCAGATGATGATCTCATCGTTAGAAAGGATATTTGCTCTATCGCCAAACATTCGTTTAGAGCCCCTTGAAAGTGCTAAAACCGCTAGGCATCTGGCAGAGTTTAGACAGGTCGACCTTGAGATGGTGTATGCAAGTTGCGACGATGCTATGAACTTGGCGGAAGGATTGTTAATGTCGGTTGTGAGAGATGTGAGAAAGAATTGTAGCGAAGAGCTGAAAGGGTTAGGAAGAGAGCTTAAAGAAGTGCATGGTCCTTTCAAAAGACTGACTCATAAGCAAGCTGTTGAGTTGTTGAGATCGAAGGGATACATGGTTAGTTATGTAGAGGAGATTCCTTGGGATGCCGAAGCAGCTTTATCCGCCATGCATGAGGAGCCCTTCTTTGTCTACGATTATCCACTGGTCTCCAGAGGCTTTTATGACAGAGAAGATCCGAACAGACCTGGAATACTTAGGGACTTTGACATGCTCTATCCTGAGGGTTTCGGCGAAGCCATATCTGGGGGGGAGAGAGAACACACCTACGAAGGGGTCTTGAAGAGAATGAAACTGACTGGCGTTGATCCTGAAGAGTATGGTTGGTATTTGCAGATGCTTAAGGAAGGCGTTCCTTCTTCTGTTGGATTTGGGATTGGTGTTGAAAGATTGACGAGATGGATCTGCGGATTGAAAACTATATGGGAAGCAGTGCCCTTCCCGAAGGTTCCCGGCGTTGTCTCCCCTTAGAACTACTGGACCTCAGACTTCGTCTTTTGCTCGTATTCACATAACTCAATGAGTGGGCATTCGTAGCATTTCGGCCTCAGTGCCCTGCAAGTATACTTGGCCAGCAGCCACAGCAAGCCACCAACTCTTTCCCCTTTCTGCCATGGGATGAAATCGTTGAGAGCCTTCTGGACATCATCGTATTTCGCATTGGGCTCCACCAAGCCAACTCTATTTGCGATTCTATCCATACGCGTGTCAACAACCGTAACCTCCGAGTAGCCGTGGCGGCTAGCCAGAAGCACATCGGCCGTCTTCATTCCGATTCCAGGTAAATCCATAAGCCTCTTCTTCGCTTCCTCCTTAGGGAGAGAAAGAACTGGAGCCACATCTCCTCCAAACTTCTCCAAAACAGCTTTGGACAATTCTTTAATTCGCTTAGATTTAACGTTGTAAAGCCCACCGGACCGTATGGCTTCTTTGATCTCCTCTCGATCAGCATTCGCCAAAACTTCTGGCCCAATCTTAAACTTGGCCGCCAACCCTTTATAGGCTCTAACACAATTCGCCTCACTAGTGTTCTGAGAAAGAACCGTAAGTATCAGGTTCTTAAAAGGGTCTTGCGCAGTCTCCTTGGGATATTCCACTGGCCACCAATACTGGCCATACTTCTCCTCCAAAAT
>JBHIEV010000052.1:0-9776 GCA_046760805.1 Bathyarchaeia archaeon | reverse complement strand
AAGCCCTGAAGAAAGACGAGAAAAAAGAGCTTCTCAAAGAGAAATAAGACAAGACAAATTTGATTGTCTTTTTGGTTCTGTTTGGTTGAGAACGTTTCTTTATCCAGAATCCTGATTTCCATTTCATAAATGGTTTTTCTGCTCGCTATCTCATAGTTTCAGTAGTCATCTGTTGGTGATCATTGAAATAGGCTGGTAGAGAGTTGCGAATCAGGGAAGATCGACGTGCAGTCAGCAACGTGATAGTCTTCGTCCTAGGCCTCGTTATAATCGTAGTCGTGGTCTCAAACGTCTTCCTATGGAATTACGAGATGAATCAGCTAGACTGGGAGAAAATGCAAGAAGGCATCGAAATAGTCAATGTTTCACATCTGACAGAGACCGGATCCTACAATCCCTCTGGATACATTCTTGATGGAACGACCTTCGAGTCTGGAGACCTCTCCGATCTGACCTCAGACAACGGCACGTACATGACGTTCGGAAGCTATCCCTCATTAACAGAAACACCTATACAAAACATGAACTTCACCTCCGATTTGTCTAATTGGACATACGACACTGGGATATCATGGGAAAACTTTGGAAGCCCTCTAAGCGGTGCTGGTTCTGCACGAGGTCAAACCGCCGTCGGAAGAAACAAACTTTTGAAAGGATCATGTGAGCAGGATTTTGACATAGCCGCTATTCCCAACAGCGCTCTCCTGACGTTCTATTGGAAAAAGAATTATACATCGGCTGTTGTGACCCACACAATTGAAGTTAAGTTACTAGTAGGTGCAACAACGAAGTACACGTGGTCCAACACTACAATAGGAACCATTGATTGGACTTGGGAGTCCATCGATGTGACTCCCTATATGGACGAAACAGGCACATGGACACTCGAATTATACTGGGATTTGAAAAACGCAAATGACCCAAATGCCCAAGTATGGGCGAATTTTGACGACGTAGGAATCAAGTTAGTCGGTGAACACACAGCGGAAGTTGAGTTCATAGGATCAAGTAACACTGAGAACTGGACTCAGCTGAACTGGACAGTTGACTGCGGATGGACCGCGGCTTCAGTCAATGTTACACTTCAACTCTATGACTACACACTCGACAGCTACCCAACAGGTGGAAACGGTTACATAGCCTACGCCTCAGACAGTACACCAGACACCGATGAAACTAGAAACCAAACAATAACCGTCAACCCGACCCATTTCAGAAACGCCACAGGATATTGGAAGATAAAAATCAAAGGAGTCAAAGTGACAGACACACGGTTCAGCCTCAAAGCCGACTGGATCGAGTTCAAACCGACCAGCACATCAGGTAGTGGGACGATTTTCACATTTAAGAATGAGGGTCCCCTCACCGCCCAACTGGTCTCTCTATGGATAGTAAACTCTACACATCATCAACGCTACGACATAAACCTAATCATAAACGCTGGACAAACCCTCACCTACACCCGAGACGACATAAGCCTACCCAACGGAGAATACTTAGTCAAAGCAGTAACCAGACGAGGGAACACAGCCGCCTATGCAGGAAGCTAGCCATCTATTTAAGATTTAAGACCACATCATTCAGGCTAGGCAAAGAATGACATTTTTTGTAGATGTGCACGACACCAGCATTCTCTTCTTCTTTCGCTACCGTATTTGGCTTAAATGGCTCGCTTTCACGATCATTTTCTTCATTTTCCTAAGCATACTTTTTATGTTCTTTTGCTTCCACCATATGTAGGAGTCTTTATATGAGCAGTTATCCCTGATTATGTGTTAGATGTCGCATATATTGCGATATTTGATATAATCCGGCGAGGAGACACCACTTGACCCTAAAATCGTGGCTTAAAAGACTCTGGAAAGGCCACTCAAGAGGAGTCTCCACAATCATCGGAACAGTATTCCTGATGCTCATAATCTTCATGGTGGCCTCAAACGTCCTCCTCTGGACCTTCTCACAGAATGCTGAGTACAATGAAGTGGTGATGGCGAGGAGTCAGGAGGAGGCTGACCGCCGAGATGAAAGAGTGGTAGCCTCAAACGGAAGCTACTCCGTTGATGGAGACAAGGTCACGGTAGAGGCCGAGCTTACGAACAGTGGCGCCTTAGCAAGTCACGTGATAAATCTCTGGGTTCTGGATACAACAGAACAAAGATACAACAACACGGGGATGTCAACGAGTTTAAGACCCGGAGAGAGTGAAACAGTGTCAGTTGTTGTAACGATACCGGAAACGGATGAAAGTCATACATTCAATTCTTGGTTTGTGACAGCAAGAGGAAACACGATACCCCTCGAAGAAGAAAATGATGAAGAGGAGGGTACTATGTGGGCGCAACTTGCTCAAGGACTAGGCTCCCTAGTGTTAGATTTTCATTCATTCAGATACTACACATATTCTGGCAACACGTTTCAACCTTGGCCAGACGGAAACATTGGCTTCTATATCAACACCGATCTCCAAGTCGCCTACGGAGCTCTCTTGACCAATCGAGATCCAAGCAAACAAACAATAGCTCTCCAATCAACTTCGAACATTTGTCTGATTCACAGGACTGGGGGTGGCAGCGGCAGCTTTCACTGGGCGAGATGGTACATCATAAACGTGGATAACAGTACCGGAACTATCGCCTCAACTTCGGAGGGGTCATACACTCCAATCTCGTTGGCTTACGGGGAGACAAAGCTCATCATATTTGCGTCCGAGAACGATTTAGAAGAAGGAAGTTTCAGCAAGCAGTCAACTCCTAGGGATGAACAGCTTTGCCCCGTAAGTCTAATGGTCTTTGGCGAACTCGGTTTTGAGCCTTACAGCCAAAACATACCGTTCGTCTCAATATCCTTCGAGGACTAGGAACAAACTCTGATCATCGTACCTACATAGTGGGTACATCCAACAGCAACTTTAACTTCAGGTAGCTGTCCCTCTCGCCCGCGCAATTCAATCAATTGAACTTCAGAAGAGTTTCGCGCGAATTCTGGCAAAGAAGTCAGTTAAGTCTACGTTTCCACCGCTGATTATCATCCCTACTCTCTTAGATTCTAGATCTATTTGCCTGGATAGTACTCCTGCTAGTGAAACAGCTCCCGAAGGTTCAACCACCAGTTTCATCCTTTCCCAGATGAACTGCATTGCGTCTACGATTTCTCCTTCTGAAACAGTTATTATCCGATCCACCTTCTCCTTTATTATTCGAAAAGTATTCCTTCCAAGAGACGTTCTCAAACCGTCGGCTATAGTGTTTGGGTTCTTCACAGAGATGATCTTTCCCGCTTTTAATGATTGATAGGCGTCATCTGCGTTCTTAGGTTCAACGCCAATGACCTTAGATGATGGGAGCAAACTTTTTGTGGCGATTGCTGTTCCACTCAGTAACCCGCCGCCACCAACAGGACAGAAAACGTAGTCGAGTTCACCTACTTCCTTGACCAATTCGTAGGCAGCGGTTCCAGCGCCAGCGATAACCTTGAGATCATTGTAAGGATGTATGAAAGTGTAACCGTGTCTTTCGACGAGTGGGGCAACGGTCCTCTCCCTATCAGCTGGATGAGAACCACAGAAGACTATCTGCGCCCCGTAGCCTTTCGTTGCAGCCACCTTCACCGACGCAGAGTTTTCAGGCATAACAACCACTGCTTTAACCCCCAGAAGTTTGGCAGCCAAGGCGAGCGCTTGTGCATGATTGCCAGAGGAATGGGTTATTACTCCCTTCTCTTTCTGTTTTGGAGACAACTGAGACAAGGCGTTGAAAGCGCCCCTAAATTTGAAGGATCCAGTTTTCTGAAAATTCTCGCACTTCAAGAAACATTCATTACCAGTTATTCCATTTAGAGTTGAAGAAGTTAACACGGGGGTGCGATTAACTGTCTCTTTTATTATCTCATAAGCTTCTTCTACTTCTTTGAACATTCAGATCAAGAAAGAGTCATTGGGGCTACTAAATAAGTTGATGTGCAGGCGGGTACGTAGAAGGTTGATGCTCCGTTTGTAGACAAAAGCTTCTACGTTGGCACAAACTTTCGGTGAGGGTCTTCCTCCAGAACCTTCTTGAGCTGCGAGTAGTTCAGGCCAGTCACGCCGTCTCCATATATTTCACATCTCTCCACAACACCCATCTTGTCAGGGCTCCTAACAACAACCTCAACCTTGTTCCCAGAAGGAAGAACGAGATAAATGTGGAATGACGACTCTCTCCTTCCCCCTTTAGTCACCGAAGACCACTCCGCCCTTTCAATTGTTAATTCAGCGTCCCTGAGTCTCTCTAGAACAGCTTTTGGATTGGATGAGAAGGTGATTATGTCTATGTCGCTGTTGTGATGAGCAGTACCCCTCCAAACGCTGCCGACTAGTCTCGCATTAAAAGATGCAAGGATTCGCATCATCTTCAGGGCTTCCTTTCGCATCTGTAACAATAGTCTCTTTCTAGATGGCCCTTCCATCTCTTCAGCAAGCACGTCCAACTCCTTAGCAACCTCGAGGTTGCTCGGGAGAACCCGAACCCCCAATGTTTTTCCTGCTCTTATCTTGGCTTGTTTGTACTCTTTCTCCTGCAAGGTATATAGTAGAGTAGCCGCCTCTCGAGCCACATGCCTTCTTGAGTTCTCTGGGTGATTGTTGCCCAAACGTAGCCTCTCTATGACAAGAGTATCATGCGGCGATTGGTGGCTGGAGAATGAGCTTAGACTTCCTCACGCCCACATGACGCAGAGGAGATATCTTCTTAGCCTCATTATAAATGTCGGACGCAAGTTTCCCCAAGACGGACTCTTGAACAAACTCATCAAACTCGAGGGTACTTGCCTTCTCCTCAACTATTCTCTTCATAACCATGCGAATCGCCTTCTCTTGGGAGGTCTTGATCCTACTGAGGGTGAGGGCACAGACAGCTAATCTTAACCGATAACCATCCTTCGTGGTAACGTTGAAGATTCCGTCTACTCTCGTAGTTCTCCTTCGAACAAGACTCCTCAGATAGTCTCGGGAGTATTCGTGCCCCCTGAATATGGTATGGGCAGTCTTACCCTCTACATCTGTCACCTTGAAATACATTTTCAAGTACTGATGAGAAAAATCGTCTGTGACATCATAGAGCGTGGCATCAATTATCCTGCCAACAAGCTTTGAAGGATCATCCGATGGCAGGGTTCCCAACTCGACTCCGCCGAAGTAGGAAGGAGACTTGATAGTGTACCAGCTCTTCTGACGCCATTTATCCCTGACACGCCTACTCTTTCTTGAAGACACGGTATACCTTCCTTTTGACAGGAGAGTTTTGCGTGGAAGTATTAAAATCTTTAGCGTACAGCACTCATATGTAGAGGCGTCCGATTATCAGCTTATCCAATCCTCCCCTTTCCGCCCATATAGGGTCTTAGAACCTTGGGAATTATTACAGAGCCGTCTCCTTGTTGAAACTGTTCGAGTATGCCTATCATCGTTCTCGAGGTTGCTAAGGCTGTGTTATTCAAGGTGTGAACGAAGCCCGCTGGAGCTTGCCCCTCCTTCTCTCTGAATTTGATGTTCAGCCTTCTTGCTTGATAATCTGTACAGTTAGAGTTGGTGCCGGTCTCCCTAAACTCTCCGTCGGCCATCCAGACCTCTATATCATACGCTTTTGCAGCCTTCGCCGTCATGTCACCACTGCAAAGACTAACTACGCGGTAGTGTAGTCCCAATTTTTGATAAAGCTCCTCAGAATTCCTCTGCAACTCTTCAAATATATCCCATGATTCCTCGGGCAGACACACGATAAACTGCTCAACTTTGTTGAACTGGTGTGTTCTGAAGAGACCTTTTGTGTATTTTCCGTGCGTCCCAACCTCCCTTCTGAAGCATGCACTGACCCCGACGAGTCTTATGGGCAAATCTTCTTTGTCCAACACTTCGTTTGTAAACATACTGCCCAAGGGATATTCAGCTGTGGGGATCAGATAGAATTCGGTGCCTTCAACTCTGTAGCTGGCTTCGGTGAAGTCGAAGGGGTCGCCTATCATTCCTTGATAGGATTTTTTGTTTATCATGAGAGGGGGCTCTATCAGAGTGAAACCTTTTTCCATAAGGTTGTCTATGGCAAATCTCTGTATTGCTAGGTCCAGTAGAACCATCTCGTTTTTCAGATAGTAGAAGCCCGCACCTGCAGCCTTTGCGGCTCTCTCAGCGTCTATTAATCCCAGATTCGACGCTATCTCTAAGTGGCTTTTCGGTTTGAAGTCGAACTTTGGTGGTTTTCCCCAGACCCTTATTTCGATGTTGTCGTGTTCGTCTTTTCCTAGGGGGACTGAGTCGTGAAGGAGGTTTGGGAGTCTGAGCAGAAGGCGGTTCATCTTTTCTTTGGATCTGTCCACTTCTTCCTTCAATTCTTGGATTTTCCGTGCGATTTCGTCTACTTGTTCAATCTTCTTCTTGGCGTCTTTTCCCTCTTTCTTCAATTGCGCAATTTCGGTTGTTATCACGTTCTTTTCGTGTCTCAGTTTATTCAGGTTGGTGAGGGCCTGCCTCCATTTCTTGTCGCATTCGATTAACTCGTCGAGCATCCTTAGCTTTTCGGTGTCTCCTCTCCTCTTCAGGCTGTCTCTCACAACATCAGGATGTTCTCGGATCAAATTTATATCGAGCATACTAGCGCCTTCTCTAATCTTCTAGTTGAGACTGTAACCCTTTGGTGTCTAGTTTAACATGGCTTTAAATATGTTTACTTGCACGATTTGCATAAAGTATAGCCGACCGAGCATGATGTTACGTTTTTCGACATAAGTTTATTCTTGGAATGTAGCTTTTAAATTTCTAATCGTTGTCCAATAAGATGAAACGACAGATTATCTGGTGTTGCCTTCTATTCTTCGTCCTGTTCTCCGTCACTGCAGTAGATCGGATAGTTCATCACGAATGTTATAGATACGGTCTAGAGTACGACTCAGCATGGGCAGAACCATACTGGAACGCTCTTAACCTAATCTGGGCCAGCGTCGCACTTCTGGCAGGTTATACCTACTTTTTGGGTTCCAGCAAGAAAATTCCTTCTGTTCTAATATTCTTCACAGTATTTTTCCAGCAGTTCAATCTAGACTTTCTATGGTTCTGCTTTGGCATGGACTTTCCCAAACCAGACCATCTTTGGTCGTGGTCTCCTTTCTACAGGTACTTAGGAGTTTATTGGACAACTACTTATCAATGGATTCTAATCGTTATAGTAAACATCCTGATGGTAGTCCTATGGGTTGCCCGTGTGCGTAATTGGCAGCCGCTTGGAAGGCACAGGGCTTCTGACCATTTGATGGGTAGCTACGATGAAGGGCAGAGAGAAAAATGAAGAGAGGAAACTCCGCCATTCCTCAATTCTCGATTTCATAAGCCTTGTCAGGGTAAGTTGATACAAGGTCTAGCTAGCGTCTGTTGATCTTTCGTATTAGTTCTAAACAGTCTTTTCTTAACTGGAAATCTATTATTTTCCCATTGTCTCCCCTGATTTTGAGACACCTTAGACCGTCTTTATCTATTTTGCAGCTCATTCCATAAAACTTCTTACAAAAAGCGCTTAGATCACACATATTTCAGCATCCCTTTGCATTTTTGAGTTAAACTCGCAGATTCGTAGTGTGCCTATTCTCCCCTTTGCCCTATATTCTCACACAAAAAAGGGGGGTGAAAAGGGGTTTTCATGGGCGATAACGTCTGTGTTTGGTTTTCACCTCATACAGGTCTTTTAGTGCATGTTCCATTAAATTTTTATGAATCAGAGTTATTGCAAATTCAGACTCCGAATATTTCCGATGGATCTTTTGAAACGTATATGCCTATCTCTCGTTAAGAAAGACGCTCGCAGTAACTTCATGTTTCTCAGAAAACTCTGGATTTCCTTGTTTGCTTTAGCCAGAACTCCTCAACGTTTGCCTCCTCCGTGTCGCCCTTGTGTAAACTCTTTTTCGCTGATCCCAGATACTCTTGGCCAAAACGTCTCTTTTTATATACAATACAGCAGAGGATACACAGTAGCTGAACACACTATTATATGGGATCTTTTATGAATGAGCCCATAGTGTCCTAGCCGGTCGCACACCAACATTTCCTGTTTCTGCTGGATACTGTTGCATTCTCACGCGAATCTCACCTTTCTGGTCTCGAATTCGGATTTAGACTCCGTATTCACAATGTTAATGATTCATACCTCTTCTTCATATGACTTAAATGAAACATGGTCGACATCCTGAGAGAGGGCCTCAGGATGAGAGCAACATTGACTCCCACTGGGCTGGTGTCTCTGAAGCAAAGGGCTTTGCGAAAAAGAGTCTGGTTCAAAATTCTCGATCGGGCAGAACGGGCAATAGTGGACCTTACAATACGGACGGTGAAGAAGATTCGAAGTTGCACATTGAAAGAGATGTTAATGGCCATCTCAGAAAAGCTTATGGAAGGCATGGAAAGTCAAGTTGCCAGGTTTGCAGAGACTATCGGACGCCCGCTTGCCCAAAAAATCGCAAGTTTGGCCTTTTCTTGGGGAAATCGTGGAGCCCTGAA
This sequence comes from Bathyarchaeia archaeon, assembly GCA_046760805.1. Taxonomy (GTDB): domain Archaea; phylum Thermoproteota; class Bathyarchaeia; order Bathyarchaeales; family Bathyarchaeaceae. Next base: position 1,258 of record JBHIEV010000052.1, on the reverse strand, counting down.
ATGGTCCAAAAATCGCGGTTTCATACAATATCTGACTATAACACAGATGAACCTTCCGGTAATGTACAAAGGGATTTAGAGCCTTGAGCCGTGCTTTCAATTCTGGATTAGAGAATACTTGGCGACCATCCATATGAACACACGAATAACATACGATCATAACCATTGCGGTCAGTGATCTCGCAAAACACTCGGAGTCAAGCTTATTGATTGCTATTCTGCTGGTGTCGGTCACCTCACTCGTTGCAATCCTTTCCTGGACGATCTATCAGTTTCCCATTGTACTAGCCGGGATAAGACACAAGTCTGGGGGTGTCTTCAATCCCATCGATGATGAAAAAGTTCCCAAGATCTCTCTTATTGTTCCTGCTAAGGATGAGGAGGCTGTTATCGCTCGTTGTCTAGATGCTCTATTAGACATGGACTACCCTAAGACAAAGATGGAGATAATCGTCGTAGAAGGAGGTTCAAAGGATGCTACAAAGGATATATGTGTAGAATTTTCCAAGAAACATCCTGACATCATTAGAGTTGTTCATGAAAATACATCAAGAGGCAAGCCGACAGCGCTTAACCTCGGGCTACATTCTACTACAGGAGAAATTGTGGGTGTCTTTGATGCGGATAGCGTTCCAAAGAGGGATGTATTGCGAAGGATCGCATCATACTTTCAGGACCCATCTGTGGCGGCGGTTCAAGGAAGAACTTGTTCCTTGAATAGAGACGAGAACATTTTGACGAAGGTTGCCGCGAGGGAGCGAGGGGCTTGGTTTCAGGGGCTACTTAAGGGTAGGGAAAAGCTTAATCTCTTCATCCCCTTGACTGGGAGCTGCCAATTTGTCAGACGAAGGATTCTTATGAGGCTGGGAGGATGGCCAGACTCTTTGGCTGAGGATGTTGAGGTGGCTTTGAAGCTTGTTGAAAATGACTGCAAGGTGAGGTATGCTGATGACATCTGTTTTTGGCAGGAGACTCCCTCTAAACTGACAGGCTTGATCACCCAACGCGCTCGTTGGTATAGAGGATACATGGAAGCTGCCCTTAGATATGGGAAGCTTCTTAAGAAGCCCAGGTGGAGAGCCCTTGATGGCGAAGTCCTGCTCATCGGCCCATATATGATGGCTCTCTGCCTTCTAAGCTACGCCAACTGGGTTCTAAACCTGCTAATGTCCACCCAAGTCGTGAATCCTTGGCTCAATCCAGTAGCCATAGCAACAATGCTTACCACAGTTACTCTGCTATTGATAGGTGCAGCCCT
>JBHIEV010000051.1:0-9822 GCA_046760805.1 Bathyarchaeia archaeon | reverse complement strand
CTCATGGGAAAGCCGTCTTTGTCAGACCCTCCTGTTATTCTAAGCCGATAGCCAGACATTCCCACTACAGACCCATCAATAACATCCCCAAGTTTTCTTCCTATTAGAGGAACCGCGCGGCTTCCTTCACTTTCAACAGATTTAGATTTCCCTGTTTCGGGATCAGAGATGACTATCTTGAATTTTGCCATTCGAGAGCTTTACTCTCCTTCATTTCTGGTTTTCTGTAAGTGGACTGGAAGTGTCTGTTCTTTTTAATAAGTGTATAGCAAAGCGGCTTAAGATGAGTAGAGCCAAGGTCCTCTATGATGCTATAAGAGACTCGTGTTGAACTGCCCCTTCTCTAAAACAGTACTTGTTTTTCCCTCTCCTCGAGTAACTTTCACAGTCGGTTTTGAAATGAGTAGATCTATATGGTTTTTGGAAGCGTTTCTGCCGCCAGGCATGTCCAGATTGTGGCCAAAAGCGATGTGTATGGTTCCTAGGATCTTTTCATCTTCCACAAACTGTTGCACAAGTTTTGCTTTTGGATTTATGCCGAATGCAAACTCTCCCACGATGTCAGCCCAATCGTCGGTCTTCAATGTGTCTTCAACTTTCTTGAGAACCTCTTTGTCCTCAGACTTGATTTCTTGAGCTTTGCCGTGCTTGGTCGTCATCTCCAATGGGGTTTTTATCGGTCCAATCCCTCCAATCGCTATGTCGCACACTAGTCTACCGTTTAGAGAGTTCTCTAGGGGCGCTACAATGACTTCTCCTGTTGGCAAGTTCATCCATTTTCGCAGTCTCCAATCATACTTCGTGTCTGTGAAGAATTCTCTTCCTCTAACTTCTAGAGATAGGTTGGTCCCTGCTGGGCTGTTTATTTCGACCTTAGCTGCTTGATCCAGAGCCAGTATTAGTTTGTCAGCGAAGCTCTGCATCCTTCTATGCTCGTCTGGTGTCACCGCCAGTGCTCCTTCGGTGAGCATGTTCAGGGTTATGCCTGGGCAGTGTCCTAGGCGTGATCTGAGGTCTCGTCTCTGCAACCTGATGAGTTCTATTCTGAGGGGAGTTTCTTCTCTGGTTTCCCGTAGGAGATTAACATAAACATCTGGTTTCTGTTCTGTCAAGACTTCTAGGAGTTGTGGCGGGATCTTTTTTCGTGTTTCTGGCGACGTTTCAAGCATTATCAGTCTAGTCCAAAGGCTGAGCGCCAACGCCCCGTCTGTAAAAGCTTTTCCAACTTTTCTCTTTTCATCGTCACATATTATGAGGATGCTTTCACCTTGAACTGCTTCCAACACACATTCTAACGCGTTTCTCGCTGCTTCCCAAGCCTCCATTACAACACACCCGCTAACAATCCTAACCAAACGACCTCGGAAAACCCCATTGTTTGTAGCGGCGCACGCTGTGTAAATACACCACCCTACGCCTTTGTCTTTCTACTTTCCATATATAGGTGAGAACTGCTGTAGAAGCACATGCGATGATCACCATCGCTATGAGAAACCATCGAATCCATGTCTCTCCATATTCCTTCCAAAACTTCGGTGGTTTACGGATCATCTCATCCTCTTGATAGATGTGAATCTGATTTTCTATGAGAAAGTCTCGATATTTCCGTGATGAGGCAACGTATTCTCTTTTGCTGATATTCAAGTATTGGATGGTATTCTGCGAGGTTACTGCTCCTGTTCTTATTGCGTTGAGAGGGGTCTCCTTTCCACCCCATGTGTATGTAAGATCAACTGGAAGCCATTTCCATGGTGGGATATAGACCATTGCCCATCCGTGCCACGCTATGTGTCTCAAAACTGATGTCACGGTGCCGTTCCAGCTACTCTGTTCTGTTGTGGATCCGTAGTCGTATATGCAGCCTACTTGAAGGTAGGATGGGATTCCATAGATTCTGCAGAAGGTGATTAGGAGTATCGCCTGATCATCGCAGTCTCCCTTTCCACTTGAGAGCGTTTCATTCGGGTATCGGGGGCCCTCATATGAGTCGTACCTTATGTTGTTCGGGTCCCATATCCACGCAACGAATCTCTTTACAATCAACAGAACGTTCGTCTTGTTACCCGCTATGGTACGAGCCTTCTGCTGAAGCGTTCGATCGTTGATCTGCCAAGTATCGCCTTCTACACAATATTTATCTGTCAGGTGAGCCGGGATTTCCGTAAGATCTTCTGCTTCTTCCTCGTCAAGGTAAGGAATCGATCTTTGTTTTGATTCGACATTGTACGTAACTGTGTAATTTACGCTCTCTCCAGGCTCAAGCCTCTTCGGAAGCTGCAGTATGGCTATAGGATTTCCATCCTCGTCTGTGTCTCTCTTCTCTATAGGAGAAGAATGCTCTGTTAAATGTACTGTTTGCCATGTGTTGTTCATAAATAGGCCGATTGTCTGATCTTCCTCGGTAAGATCCCAATCTTCTGTCCCGTTGTTTGAGTAGGTGACGGTTGTCTTGATTAGGTACTCTGCATCCGAAAATCCGGCTTTCCCCAACGACAAGCTGTTGGATGTGGACGATGCGAGTAACAAGCACAGCGTCAAGTAGATGACCATGATCTTTCTCAAATTTTACTCCTCATGCCTAAGTTTTCTGATCTCAACTCTCAAAGATGACAGTGGCTCACACTGGAAACACGGCGTTCCCATCTTTAAACCTTTTAGACCATGGCATAAAACACTTCACAGTATCTCTTTTCAGTACTCTTTAGGCTGAAGGGTGGCTTCTGGTGGGCGGATTGAAATGGGCTATTCCACATGTACTCTGAACAGATCGATGTCTTGTTTCATCTCTGGTGTGCATTCCAAGAACTCTCTGACCGAATGCCTCACATCTCTGGACTGCGTGACGTATCTGCCAACAATGATTATGTCTGCGCCATTCGCTAACGCTTCTGGCGCGGTCTCAGGAGTTATTCCTCCCGCAACTGCAACCAAAAACCTCTTCTCCCTAAAAGTCTGCCGCATCTCTTTGATAAGGTCCCAGCGAGTCCTTCCCGTCTTTTCCACGTCGATTGCACGGTGCAAGATAAGGATATCAGGAAATTCCTTGAGGGATTGAAGTTTCTGAACTGGGTCTGCGACGTTCATCAAGTCTACAACCGCGTAGATTCCAAGCCTCTTCGCCTCATAGACGAACTTGTCGAGGGTCTCTTTTGCTGCCAGCCCTGAAGCGACTACAGCATCCGCGGTCTCATCAAATGCTAAGTCAACTTCGACTTTTCCAACGTCTAGGGTTTTTAGGTCTGCGACGATGAATGTGTCCTTGGCTACTTCCCTTAAGTCTCGAACAACCTTTACACCGTACTTTTTCAGCAATGGCGTGCCGACTTCTAGGATGATTCTGTCGCTGTCTGGTAGTTCGTCTATGATCTTCTTCGTTCTTTCCAAGCTTGGGATGTCGAGTGCTATCTGTATGTATGGGGGTCTCCATAGGCGTGGCACTTTGAATCCCATAATTGGATGTTTCGCTCTGTCCTTGTCGTACATTATTTTCTTCAACGGTGGATATTTGGACAGGGCTCTCTTGAGGGCCAGTTTGGTGGCTCCATAATTGTATTGATAGATTCTGCGATAGTCCTTTGCCTCCGGGTGCACAAATACACTGCACAAGATGACCCAATCATCCAGTTTATCCTTAGGTATAATGCCATCTTCCACAGAGTCAGCTACGGCCTTGGCGACTGCTGCCTGAGCAGGTCCAAATATCTTGCCAGCCTGATCAAGATTTTTCACGGTCACTTTTGGAACGAGAAGAGTGTGCGGCTTGGGGGGAAGGTTTGGTCTGATGACTGCAAGAAGTGGTGTGTGCCCAGCGGAGAGATTTGACAGTCCATTGGCGAAAGCGTCTCCCACGGGTCCATCTTTGTCGCCGATTATTAGATCGACATGGGCAACCTCAGACCCTTCACCAGTAAGCGCCTCACCTATCAGATAAGTGAATTTCTCCCTAGCTTCCATCAACTTCGGCCCCTCACTAACATTTTCAAAATCGACATCGAACTCTTCCATCCAACGGTAGAGTGTGTCACGATGCACTCCCATGATCTTCGCTGTGCCTTTAATTGTCGGTTTTGTCGACCTACGCCCTCTAGCCCTTTTGAATTCTCTCTCTTTCCTCTTCGCACTGCTAAGCAATCTGACAAACTCCGCTCTGGTTTCAGGTTTTTTCCCATCAAATTCCGACACACGATCACTCTCAATAGAAAATACAGTCGACTAACTATTAAAGCCTTGTCGTATATGTCGTGCGACTTTAAAGAAAAGGGCTCGTCAATACGACAATTTCTACAGAAACCTATCATCACTTCCCGGTCGCTGCACTGGACTATTTGATAGATAATGACTTTGTGTGGTCTGCTTTCAGCCAAGTTTGTCGCAAAGTAGTGAATTCAAGTTCAATCGGTCGACAACTTGTCGTGTATCCATAATCTTTTGAAGTCTAGATAAAGCAATCTTCTTGAGTGTATGGTGAAACAAAAAAGAGGAGATGGGGTTTATTTTTTCCTTGCGAGGGCGAAGACCGCCTTTATCGCTATTATGACAGCTGCCGGTGCTACGAATGCCACAATGTAATTCAATATGTATGTTGCCCAGTCGTGCAATAAACCATGAATTATGTCAAGAGGTTCCCACACATCGAGTCCTGCTCTTGTCACCATCAGAGCAATTGCAGCTATAAGAAACGGAGTAACTTCCTTTGCCGTTATGCTTACAAGTCCGACTATGAGACCGAGGATTAATAGGATCAGTGTGAGATAGCCGTTGATGTCCGCTACGCTTTGTCCGGAATAGTGCATGTAGCCCACTGCGAGCCCTGCTATTATCGCTATGACGACGAAAGCCATGAAGGCGTATTCGGCTATTTCTTCATATGATACCATTTTATGTTCCTCTACAAGTAAACCTAAGGTATCATTAGCGTTGTTTTATAAGTCTTGTGCAATCTATTAGTCAGTGCAATCTCAGGCTAACATAGCCCAGGCGTTTCGCATATGTCTAAAAGGCTTAAATCTGGACTATTTTCTTACTGTCCACAGGAGTGTAGACAGTGTTTAATGTAGAGAAGTTGAGAAAGGATTTTCCGATTCTCAAAACGGGTATAGTCTATTTGGATAGTGCTGCGAGCAGTCTAACTCCAGAGCCTGTTCTTGAGAAGATGTTTGAGTTCTATCATGAATACCGGGCTAATGTTGAACGGGGTGTACACCGACTCTCTCAGAGGGCGAGTGAGGAGTATGAGGGCGTTCATAGCAGAGTTGCGGATTTCATCGATGCGAGGTCTGATTCTGAGATTGTTATGACACGAAACACCACTGAGGGAATAAACATGATTGCAAACGGCTTGAAATGGAAGAGAGGCGACAAGATAGTTACGTCAATAATTGAACATCACTCCAACTTCATAGTATGGCTTCGGTTGAAGAGTCGTTGTGATCTGGACTTGGAAGTGGTTAGGCCTAAGGAGCCAGCTGTGGAGGGGCTCTTGGATCCAGCCGACTTTGAGAAAGTCGTCGATGACAAGACGAGGTTGGTGGCGCTAACTCATATCTCTAACGTCTTAGGTACAGTAACACCCGTCAGAGAGATAGCTGAAATAGCTCATGAGCATGGAGCCTATGTTCTTGTTGATGGTGCCCAGTCCGTTCCGCACATAAAGGTAGACGTTCAGAAGATTGGGTGCGACTTCCTAGCCTTTAGCGGACACAAGATGTGTGCACCAACTGGATCGGGTGCCCTATACATCAAAGAAGAACTGATTGACGAGATTGAGCCGTCGTATATTGGTGGAGGAACAATAACAGACGTAGGTGTCGACCACTACGAGCTTGAGGCTGGTTCTGCCCGATTTGAGGCTGGAACCCCTGCGATTGCCGAGTCTATCGGCTTAGGAGCTGCTGTGGGCTATCTGAAGAAGATAGGGATGAGAAACATTGAGGAGCACGAAAGGAAGCTTGCGAAAAAGATGTATGAGGGACTAAGCGGCATCTCGAATGTTGAGGTTTATGGTCCAGAGCCGAAAGAAAGAATCGCTATCATGCCGTTCAATGTTGGAGATCTGAACTGTCATGATGTGGCTTTGGCGCTTGATGTCTCAGCGAATATCATGGTTCGTTCAGGTCACCACTGTGCACTACCTCTTACAAATCAGATCATTCGCAAGCCAGGGACGGTACGGGCTTCTGCCTATTTCTACAATACTGGAGAGGAAGTTGACAAGTTCTTGTCAGCTGTGAAGGAGGTTTCTAAGGCATTAGCCAATTAGAACATATGAAGAGATTCTGAGTTGCCTAAGTCTAAGGCCCTGGCCAAGGTTTGGCCTCCAATCACTCAACAGTATTGTGAAAGGTCTCCATTATCGCAACTCCAGTGCTTGTTCCAATCCTGTCGGCTCCAGCTTCGATCATCGCGAGTGCTTGCTTGAAATCTCTTATTCCCCCTGCAGCCTTTACTCCCATATCTTCTCCCACTATCTTGCGCATCAACCTAACATCCTCTACAGTTGCTCCACCAACGAGTCCGGTTGAGGTTTTGACAAAATCTGCTCCAGCTTCCTTAGCGAGCTTGCAAGCCCTTATCTTCTCCTCTTCCGTCAAATACCCCGTCTCAATAATTACTTTCACTATGACTCCAGTATTCAAACGCTTGACGTTGACAACCGCCTCGATGTCCTCTTTCACCTTCTCATAATCTTCGGACTTCAAGGCACCTACATTTATGACCATGTCCAGCTCAGAGGCACCGTTCTCCACAGCTCTCTTGGCCTCAAAGGCTTTCACGTCAGCTATGACTGTTCCGAAAGGAAAGCCTACGGTTGAACAGACCTTCGTATCAGTTCTTGTTAGTAATCGGGCAGCTAGAGCGACGTACGCCGAGTTAACACAGACGCCTCCAAACCCGTATTTTTCTGCCTCCATGCAGAGTTTTGTGACGGCCTCTCTGGTTGCTGTGGGCTTCACCAACGTGTGGTCAATCATCTTCGAAAGCTGTTTTCTTGAAATTCTCATGGGCTCACCTTAAGAGACCTAATCATAAGTCTGGAGTCTAAAAGCTTTCTTAGATTGTTGTGAGATAGACCGATTAAGTGAAAGCGACAGGGTTGCATGCGAGAATATGGATTGTTGCTTCATTACTCTTTTACTGAACCGGTCTGCAACTTAATGGTGCAGGCTTCAGTTTAGCTTCGTGTCCATAAATGTACGGGGGATTGATATGTGAACGAGAGAAGAGAGATGTTGGTTCTTGCGCTACTCTTTTTGGCTTGTTTGATAGTAGCGTATACTGAGAATCTCTTTTTCTTTGGTTCTCTAGGGGACGTTTTTGCACAACCGTGGAGGGCAGTGGTGGTTGTGTTCTCACACAACGTTCTTGCGGTTTCTTTGATCATGCTGGGTATGTCTTTCTATGTTAGGGTTGTTTTGAAGTTTCTCCCTCAAAGAAAGCACAAGTACATCGTGCTTGAGCATCCTCGGCTATTCGCCTTTGTCTTTACTATCATTATTCTTGTAATCAGCGTTTTGAGGGCAAATACGCTGTTGGGAGGTGAAATGTTATCTAACGTTGTATTCGTTATACTTCTGTCTCTACCTCAGGGTATTCTTGAGGCTTACGCAATCTTTCTCGCAATTGAAAAGATACTGGAGAAGAGTATGACGAAAAGAAAAGTGGCAACGGTATACCTTCTCTTCTTCCTAGCCGCTTTGTTGGAAGTGGGCTTCATACAGATTCTAAGAACGATGCCGAGATGATAAGCTTGCTTTTTGCGAGTAGCCAATAGTGGCGGGCCCGCGGGGATTTGAACCCCGGACCTTCGGCTCCGCAGGCCAACGTCCTATCCTGACTAGACCACGGGCCCTTCTTCTCTGCCATACTTCTGTGGAAAGGCTACATTTAGAACTTTCCGAGTTCACGTTTCGGTCTTCTTAGGGCTTTGTTGCTTCAGAAGAAAATAGGCGGATAGGTAGAAGATGGGGAAGATTAAAGCTGATAGCAGGAAGGGAACAGTGAATCCCCATAATGCTATGATGAAACCAGACAAGGCGAGGCTTATAGTTGTTCCACCGTGTAATCCCATCATTAGCAATCCGATGTCAGTGCCATAAGACTCCTCTCCTGTGATCTTCGTCAGTATTCCCTCACTGCCACCTCCAACGAGGCCATCAGCAAAACCGAAAACGATTACAAGAATGGCTGCTGACAGATGACTGGAGAATCCGAGTAGAAGCAAGATGAGAGAGTAGAGAAGGCCACTCAGAAGTATTAGCCTCTCCAGTCTTACCTTCTTTGAAAAGAGATATAGAGACAGGCCGGCTAGTAGCGTCTGTACTCCGATAAAGATTCCTATGGCTTCTGTGTCAAATCTATTCTCCTCCAGAAACAACGGGAAAATGTAGCCACTCTTGAAGCCAAAGGATAATCCCATTACAAGGAACAGAATTAGGAAGACTGTGAACACTCTCTTCTTCTTTCGTAGGTCTAGAAAATGCAAGGCTCCTTTCTTGCTGATGTCTCTCCTCTTTTTTCTTTCGGCAAGTAGCAATGAGACGGGAACTACGGCGGTTCCGACGAGAACACAAAGCAGGAGGGTGTTCGTGTAGGAAAGCCACGCGATGAGAACTCCCGCTAACAAGCTGCCAACAGCCATGGAAACATAGGCGGTGGTTCTTAGGTGAACCAATGTCTTTCTCTTTCTACCGCTCTCCTCCAGAAGGAAGGCTCTGTTCACTGCCCAAAGGGAAGCACTCTTCGTTCCCTCCGTGAGCTTGCCGAGGAGAAACTGTAGGGGTGTATGCTAAGTAGTAAACTGAACCGGAGAGTATACTGAGAAATCCGTTTAACACGAAAAACAGTTTTCTGCCTAGGAAATCGGAAATGATGGCGAAGAGCATTCTTGTGAGCTGAAAAATTAGGGGCAGACATGCGAAGATTAATCCTATAATGACGATGTCTATGTTTCTCTCTTTCATTAGCAACGGTAAAGCGATGGTTAAGACTCCGCTTATGAAAGAGTTCAGAAATTGAATGAGGACCGTGAGCTTGGTTTGATTCAAGTCTAGTTCACTTAGCTCTCTATCGATGGGCGTAACGTATTCTATCTTTAAGTAGCTTGAAATAGATAGGGACGCATAAATGCGTTTACTGTATGGCTTTCAACCAGACGATTAAGCGCCCAGACGAGAAATCATATCAAGCCCTAAGACACGTGCGAGTAAACGTAGTCTCTTCTTCTTTTCTCAAGTCGACGAAAAAACCTGCTAAAACCTGATTGTGATGGTCGATGATTTGTTGCGCAGTCAAATGAGAAGAATCCCATGTACTATGTGCATCTTTGACAAGAATGACGTTGTAGCCTAGACTGAATGCTCGACGGCAAGTTGTATCTATACAATACTCAGTTTGTAAGCCTGCAACGACTATTGTCTTGATTTTTTCACGTTCCAGTAGACTCTGTAAATTCGTTTTGTGAAAAGCATCTGGAGTATCCTTTTCAACTATGACATCACCTTCAGCAGGTGTGATAGAGGGATGAATCTTCCAACCGACGGTACAATATTCATCTGGATCACCAGTGCTGCCCTTATTCTGAACATAGATAACTGGCACGCCTGCTGAACGTGCCTTAATGATCAAGTTCTTAACCTTTGCCAAGAGTTCCTTTGCCTTGTATATGGGATTAGGTTCTGAGAAATTCCCTACTTGCATGTCAATAATCAACAATGCGGTATCAATCATTTTGTCTCTCTCACTGCGCAGCACACACACCTGATACATAAAAGGGAGTTTGCAGAATAATAGTGTTGATGTGACATTGGCAGTTTTAGCTATTGT
>JBHIEV010000050.1:0-9836 GCA_046760805.1 Bathyarchaeia archaeon | reverse complement strand
TCCTGTGCAGTCCTTCCACTACACATGAGGTCGCACGTACTCTTTGCCAAAACAAGTCTCATCGCTATCTCACCTATTCCCGTTGTCGAGCAAGCGCCTGCCTCGTTATCCGCGTATGTACCACATCCGATGAGAGGGGAGTCTCCTATTCTTCCTGGAAATTTGAGGGAGAAGCCTCCAGTAGATGTTGCTGCTGCCACATTTTCACTCCTGTCTAACGCTACAGCGCCTACAGTTCCCAGGTCGAAAAGTTGTGGGTAGGATGTGACCAGCTGCCGCAGTCTGGGTAGATATTCCAGTTCTTCACGCAACAGTTTCTCCTTCAGTTCCCGCCAATATCGCACTCTCAGTTCTGTAAGCGGGTTAGCCCTCTCCAAATCGAAGAGTTCAGCGAGTTTTTCGGCTCCTTCTCCTGTAACAAACACGTGATCGGTTGCCTCCATGACGATTCTTGCTAAGCGGATCGGGTTCTTGACGTTCTTTAGGAGCCCTGCAGCCCCAGCGTTAAGGTTCTTCCCATCCATGATAGAAGCCTCCATCTCAATACGCTTGTCGATTGTTAGCGCAGAGCCTCGTCCAGCGTTGAAGGTTTCATTGTTCTCCATCTCTACTACGGCTGTCTCTACTGCATCTAATGCGCTGCCACCGTCTCTCAAAACGTTGAATCCAACTCTAGCAGCCTCTTTGACACCAGCGAGTCCGGCACTCTTCCTTTCTTTTCGCCATGTACCAGCGCCGCCATGAACCACGATTACTGGTTTTCGCATGATTCTCACCATTCATAGTCAGAGTGAAAGGAAAATTCATAGGTTAGGATTTAAAGTATGTGTTAAGTTGCTTTTTCTGACGTTGAACACACTTTAACTTCGCTTCTGTTTTCTAAGCAACTTCAGATTTTCATGTCAGTGACGTGATCCAAACCAGCTTGTCATCCACGCACGTTTTCGAAAGAGCTTTCTTAACCAAACAAAAGCAATAGTCTCATATGGGATGATGATTGAAGATGAATCTGAAAGCTGCTCTCTTTGATCTTTATGGCACCCTTGCCTATGTCAAAAATCCAATAAGCTCAGAAGAGATCTCAGAGTTCCTGTTAGCACGTGGCTATGAAGTCTATCCACAGTCACTGGATGCTGCTTCTCACTATGTGAGCATGATAGACTACCCGAAACAGGGATATGATAGCTGGAAAGCTTATTTGAAGCAGGTTCTCTGTCGATTGGATGTCGAAATAGATACCAAAACTCTGGAAGAACTAGCTGTCGTCTATCAAAAGCATCGCAGTCTATCATTGTTTCAAGATGCTGGCCCCGCTGTAACCAAAGCAAAAGAAATGAACCTGAAAACTGCAATCGTCACCACCATTGCTCATTTCTGTTTTCGTGATGCGATAAAGCCGATCTATGGACTTTTTGATGTTATCACGACGGGCTATGAGGTGGGCTGTGAGAAATCTAATCCCAAAATGCATGAGCAGACCTTGAAGCGACTGGGTGTTCTTCCACAGGAAGCAGTTATGATAGGTGATGAGTTACTCGTTGACATAAAGATTCCAAAGAACCTAGGTATGCGCACGATTTTGCTGGATAGAACAAACAGAATTCACAGAAGACCACATGAAGCTGATGCTAAAACTGACACTCTGACAGAAGCCATAGTGATAGTGAAAAGGTGGGTGGCACAATGAATTTCTCTTCTCTCACACGCATGTATGCTTCGATTCGCGATCTAGCGTGAATCTTGGTGGTTCAAACTTTGTAGAGATTAGTGCCCAAACATATTCCAATGTTAATAACATGTTGAATTCTGAAAGTAAAGATATATTGAGATTTCAGATAAGAAATGTTGAGTGTACATGTTCCTTCCTGAGGAGATAACGCTCAAACAATACGTAGAGTTGGCAAAGGAAATCAAAGAAAGGTACGAATACATAAATGTGAAGAAGACATCGGCTTTTTTCCTTCAAAACTCTTTCTTGTCGGTTCAATGTACTCGAAGGCTCGCCCCTCTTCCGCAGATAGACAAGCGTACAGACTAGCAATAAAAGGGGGAAGGTTAGTATTTACGGCTAAGGCTGTATAGAGCTCCTGCGACTATCAGTATACCAAAGAAGATTATTGCGAGGGGCCAGAGGTATCTCCACCAGTTTTCTCCAGCGAGCCAAGAGAGTCCTAGGAGGACAATTATTGCGCCTATGACTAATCCTATGATTGCGCCTCCCTGTGGGAGTCCAAAACACTCTTCTTCCACACGCTTTCCAAACTGCTCTCCCCAATCCTCTGCCTGCCTTTCCAACCTTTTCCCCCATGAAATCTCTAAGTTTGCTCCACACTTGCTGCAGTATTTGGCATCTTCTTCATTTTTGGTTCCACATTTTGTGCAATAAACCATTGGCAATTCCTGCCAGCGTCTTTTCGCTTAAGACACTGTTTCGTCAGCTAACGTATAAAAGTAGTTCGATCGATTGATATCTCTGAGAGAAAAAAGTTTTGCGGGTGGTATCACCAGAAGCTATATGATGTCTATGTTGAATCGCCTTTAGAAAACCGTGGAATGACATTAATATTCAACTTTTCTATTCGATATGCAAGGGAAGATGCGTGTCTTAAAAGCGAGTCTGGAAAACATTCGGGTTGCTTCTCAGGTAGTGAGAGATGGAGGGCTTGTTGTTTATCCCACCGACACTGTATATGGATTGGGCTGCGATCCGTTTGACGTGAATGCTGTTAAGTGTGTTTTTAGTGTGAAGGGCGACAGAGAGAAGCCGCTGCCAATTCTTGCGTCCTCCGCTAGAGAAATCAAAAAAATAGCTCATCTATCTGAGGTGGCTCGAAATGCAGCAGCGAGGTTCTGGCCTGGCCCCCTCACTGTAATAATCCCGAAGAAGCCAGCCCTCCCAGACGTCGTCACCTGTGGTTTGGAGTCGGTGGGTGTGAGGGTTCCGAGGCATGATGTGGCAGTTCAGCTAATCCGTTTGTCTGGTGGTCTTCTTGTGGGGAGTAGCGCCAACAAGACAGGGCAGAAACCAGCGTGTACCGCAATTGAGGCTTTAGAACAGTTAGGAGAAGAGGTAGGCGTAGTCTTAGATGGAGGAGCGGCACCGCTTGGAGAGCCGTCGACGGTGATTGACTTGACTATGAGGAAGCCAAAGATTCTGCGTAAGGGACCTGTAAGCTTTGAGGATGTATTGGAAACCCTTCCATAGCTCAACTTCCAAACCGCTTGTTGACAGTTAACGTGAGGGTTCCAGGGGGAACTGAATTGCTGGTTGATTTCAACTTGCTTGTCACGACTGCACGTGGGAATGAGGAGGACGTGTGCTCTGAGATCTGGTACCTTTTGAGAGAGATGGGGGATGAGGCTGTTCAGGTTGAGAAGACTGGGGTGACTGGTCTGATAGCGGTCAAGACTGCCCTCAGCCCCCTCGATGTCATCGAGAAGCTTCGAGAAATATTAGAGAAGCAACCTTGGGAATTTCGCTACACACTGAGGGTGATTCCAATCGAGAGGGTCGTACGTACAGATCTGGGAGAGATTCAGAGGGCAGCCACGAAACTCGCTTCGAAGATAAGGGAGGATGAAACTTTTCGGGTGACCGTTGAGAAGAGATTCACAAGCCTTTCGTCTAAACAGATAACTGAGGCCGTTGCTGTGAACGTTGAGAGGAAGGTGAATCTACGGGAGCCAGACAAGATAATTCTTGTTGAAGTCGTCGGAAGACTGACAGGAATATCCGTTATCGAATATGGAGACATCATGTCTGTTATGAAGGAGCGATTTGGTTAGCGCTGGGTCACGAGGAGAGCCCCATGTTCAATCACCAAATCGACCAAGGCTTCCCTCTTAAGCCCATTCCGCTTCAACTTTGACTCCAATTCAAGATCGGAGATGTCGAAAAGCTTTCTGATGCGTTCTATTTTATCATCAGTCAGCTCCAGAATATTGTCGTCACGTTCTCCTGAAACCAGTTTTGAGACAATTTCTAAGGCTGATTCTGTCTCCTCGAGTGTTCTTGCTACGATAAGAACGGCAATTTGTGAAGAGTCTGGCTTTATTCCCATTAGGTCTATTGCTTTGCTTATTTGGCGTTGAGCAGACGCATAGAGGAGGGTTTCCATGGCTAGGCTGTTCGAGATGTTCAGTTTGCTTTCAAATGCCTTTAGGGCGTTTAGGGTGGCGAAGTAAAGGTGTTCCCAACCTGCTATCAGGTTTGCGTCAAAAAATTGAACATCCACATCCGCAACCTTCTTCCGAACAAGATTAAAGAGGTCGTCAACGTCTTCAACTTGGGCGTTTCTGAAGCCTGCTATGGCGACGTATCTTCCAAACTCCTTCAAGCTCATGTTCAAGTTTCCCCCTCCAAGATTTCCTGTATAAATCTCTCTACGAGCTTGGATGCTAACCCTGATTTCACTAGTTTATCCTTGGCTTCTTCGACGGTCTTTCCCTCTTTCTTATAGCGCTTGAGTATGTTCCTGATGGTTTCCTTTCTTTCCCAGGGGAAGATTATCCAGGAACTCGTCTCTTTTTCGTAGTAGTCTGGGACGACAACACTCCAAGGCTTGTAATAGATGGTTGCAATCTTGACTTCAGTTGCGCCTTCCTTCTTCAGATGAGACTTTACTAGCCTAAGGCTCTTCCCAGTGTCCGCTACGTCGTCCATAAGAAGCACTCTCTTATCCCTTACCGAGACTGAAACGGGCTGAGTTATGATAGGCTCACCCTTCGTCTCGGCGACTCCCTTGTAGAACTCCGCCTTCACATTCGCAATCTCAGGATTCTCCAGAAGATCCGACATGACCCTTGCTGGAGGCCAACCACCGCGCGAAACCCCCACAATCACGTCTGGCTTGAATCTGTCATCTCTGATTTTCTGAGCGAGGTTCAGAAGGAATTCGTAGATTTGGTCCCACGTGGGGATTACAAACTCCAGACTTTCAGCCATCAGTAAATCACAAACTACCTCAATCTTAGCAGTGATCGGTTGTTCTGATGTGGCTTTTGCTTTTACTCTAATATAACACTTATTTTTGAAACAACAGAGCGGAACAGCAAAATGAGTGAAACCCTAGCTCTCATCGGATTCTAGGACTGTGACTTTCTCCACTTTTTCAGTCCAAGGAATTGTTGTGTCCTCAAGTTCCTCCAGAATCTCTTCTTCAATTTCCCTACTTGGCTTTTCCGCACTCTCTTTGACGAGGCTTAACACCATTAGGGCGATTTTCTTCGTCAAAGTTTCTTTCTTCTTTTGTGTGTTTTTGTTCTACAGTTCTGGCGTTATAGGTGTAGACAATATGTCTCTTTTTAGACATATCCACTTTACTAATACAAAGTCTAGCATATAAACATTTCTTATCTCGTGATACATCAGATTGCTTTCTTCTCATCCTTCATAATTATTTGCTTGCATCAACTGATTCGCGAGTCTGAAAACTTATAACTCTCCTTCTTTGATACGTGAAAGCATATAGGTCTTCAGCTTACAGTCACGGAGAGATTATCCAGTGAAAGAGATTATCGAGTGTGTGCCGAATTTTAGCACATCGAACCCCAAAATCGTGGAAGCAATCCTAGACGAAGTGAACCGGGTCGAGAACGCTTATTTGTTGGACCACACCTATGACGACTACTACAACAGGCTCGTAGTCACATACGTTGGAGACAAAGAATCAGTTCTCCTAGCAATCTTGAACTCGGCGAAGAAAGCCGTTCAACTAATAGATATGAACAAGCACAAAGGCCAGCATCCGCGCATCGGAGCGGTAGACATCGTACCCTTCATTCCCATAAAAAATGTAGAGATAGAAGACTGCATCAAGCTGGCGAAAGAGTTTGGGAGAACGCTAGCAGAAGAATGTGATGTCCCCATCTATCTCTACGGGGAAGCCGCCACACATCCCGAAAGGAGCGATCTGGACTGGATTAGAAAAGGCGAATACGAAAGCCTCAAAGAAATGATGAAGAGGTCAGAACGGCGACCCGACTTCGGTCCAAGCCGTCCCCACCCAACAGCTGGCGCAACCATTACGGGCGCCCGCAAGGTTATGGTAGGCTTCAACGTGAACCTCGGAACCTCAGACATAGAGATAGCTAAGAAGATAGCCCGGGCACTGCATGCAAAGAAGGGCGGGCTAGCCTTTGTGAAGGCTATGGCTGCAGAGATATCTGAGAGAGGCCTGACTCAGATAGGTATGAGCGTAACAGACTTCGAGAAGACGCCCCTGCACAGAGTTTATGAATTGATCAAGATTGAAGCCGCAAGGTATAATGTTCCGATAGTTGGCTCAGAGTTCTGCGGGTTAACTCCCTTAAAGGCGATAACAGACGCTGCCCAACACTACCTCAAGATAGACAACCTAACCAAAGATAGAGTGCTCGAGATAGCAATCCAGAGGGCAACGGAGAAAGAGTAAGAAGTGGCTAAAGAAGAAGCAGATTTGCTGATAATAAACGCAAGTGAACTCCTCACGATCCGAGGCGGAACAGAGAAGCCCCTTCTAGGCGAAAGAATGAGAGACTTAGGCATCATCAGAGATGGCGGCTTAGCCATCAGGAATGGAAGAGTGGCGGCTGTAGGAAAGACCGAGAAGATCAGAGCAGAATTTGAGAGCAGCGAGATCATAGATGCGAGAAAGAGAGTTGTCATGCCAGGCTTTGTGGATCCCCACACACACTTAGTCTTTGCGGGCTCAAGAGAAGAGGAGTTTGAGATGAGGATAGAGGGTGCTTCTTACATGGAGATCCTGCAGAAGGGAGGAGGGATCTTGAAGACCGTGAGGGAGACTAGAAGGGCGAGTCGGGAGGAGTTGCTTGAGGGCTGCAGAAGAACGCTGAACATCATGCTCGAGCATGGGACAACTACTGTGGAGGCGAAGAGCGGCTATGGACTGACCACGAAAGATGAGGTGAAATGCTTGGAGGTCTTGAAGCTCGCAAACACAGAACACCCTGTAGAGATCGTGCCAACCTTTATGGGAGCACACGCAGTGCCTACAGAATACAAAGACGATGTAGACGGATACGTCCAACTCATAACAGACGAGATGATTCCCACGGTTGCAACCCACAGACTAGCGAAGTTCTGCGATGTGTTCTGTGAGAAGGGAGTATTCACCATTGAACAGTCGAGAAGAATCCTGTTGAAAGGGAAGGAGCACGGTTTGATGCCTAAGCTTCACGCTGACGAGATGAGTGGGCTTGGTGGGGCTGAGTTGGCTGCAGAGATACAAGCCGCTTCGGCGGAACATCTGCTCTTCGCTTCTGATATTGGGCTGAAGGCGATGGCTGAGCACGGTGTAGTCGCTGTTCTGCTTCCTGGAGCTTCCTTTACCCTTATGGTGCAAAGATATGCAGATGCCAGAGGAATGATCGAGTTGGGTGTGCCTGTTGCCTTGGGAACAGACTATAACCCAAGCTGTTGGGTGGAGAGTCAACAGATGATAATCGCCTTAGCGTGCCGTCAGATGAGGATGACGCCTGCAGAGGCGATCGTTGCAGCGACGATAAACGCTGCTCACGCCATAAACAGGTCTCGTGAAATTGGCAGTCTAGAGCCTAGAAAAAGAGCGGATGTCATAGTCTTGAACGTCCCAAATCACAGGTTCCTGGGCTACCGCTTCGGGGTGAATCTAGTGGACAAGGTGATAAAGAATGGGAAGCTTATTGTAGGTGAAGGAAGGCGACTTAGGGCTGACTCACAAAGCATAAAAGCGAAAAACACAAATCCAAATTACTGCAATGTTTGAGGGAGGAAGATAAGATGCCAATTTACATTCTGCTCTCAACACTCACAGACGAAGGGTGGAAGACAGTGAAAGCAAAACCACACAGAATCAAAGAAGTCAACAAAGAGATCGAAGCCTTTGGAGCCAAAGTAATTAATCAATATGCTGTTCTGGGGCCCTATGACTTCGTCAACGTAGTGGAGGCACCAGACAACAAAACCATCGCAAGAATCTCAGTAGAGCTCGGTTCACGGGGCACAGTTCAAATCAAGAGCCTACCAGCAATCCCCATAGACGAGTTCATAGCCACAATGAAGAAATAGTCACCCACATACCCTCCTTTTTCTATGGAGACGGATGCCACAGCTGAAGGTATTTATAAATAGCCTTTCTGTTCTAGGGCTTGTTGTGAGGGCATGTTGAAGCTGAAGAAGTCGAGAAAGTGTATAATAGGCTCTGAGCTTCACTGTAAGAACTGGCAGATCGAAGGCATCCTTCGCATGTTATACAATGTTGTTGACCCTGAGGTTGCGAAGGACTCCGAGAATCTTATCGTTTATGGCGGCACTGGAAAGGCTGCGAGAAACTGGGAGTGTTTCAACAAGATTGACGAAACACTCAGAGCGTTAGAGATGGACGAGACGCTTCTTATTCAAAGCGGAAAGCCTGTCGGCGTCTTTAAGACCCACAGGTGGGCTCCTAGGGCTCTCATAGTCAATAGCATGCTCGTGCCCAAGTGGGCGACTTGGGACTACTTCTATGAGCTTGAGCAGAAGGGACTAATTATGTTCGGGCAGATGACTGCGGGCTCATGGGCATACATCGGGACACAGGGAATATTACAGGGGACATATGAGACACTAGCGGCTGTTGCTAGGGAAGATTTCGGCGGAACCCTGCGGGGGAGGCTGGCGCTGACAGCAGGCTTGGGCGAGATGGGAGGAGCACAACCGCTAGCTGTGACCATGAACGAAGGTGTCGCTCTGGTCATCGAAATTGATGAAAAGGCCATTGAACGCAGACTGAAACACGGCTATCTAGATACTTGGACCGACGACTTGGATGAGGCGATCGACATGGCGACACAAGCAAAAGAAGGGAAAACTGCCAAAAGCATTGGATTGCTAGGCAACGCCGCTGAAATGCACCCAGAACTGTTGAGGAGGGGAATCGTTCCGGACGTTCTAACAGACCAGACAGCCGCTCACGACCCACTGAACGGATACTACCCAGCCGGGCTATCTCTGGAGGAGGCAGACGAACTTCGGAAAAACGATCCTAAGAGGTACATCGAAAGGGCTAGGGATAGCATCCACACCCAAGTAAAAGCCATGGTTCAGATGATGAAGAAGGGAGCAGTCACCTTCGAGTACGGCAACAACATAAGACAAGAGGCTTACAATGCGGGGTTTAAAGAGGCATTCGCCTTCCCAGGATTCGTCAAGAAATACATAAGACCGATGTTCTGCGAGGGAAGAGGGCCCTTCAGATGGACATCTCTCGTCGGCGACCCGGAAGATATCTACACCCTAGATGATGTCATACTGAAAGAATTCTCACATAACAAGGAACTGTGCCGCTGGATAGAAAAAGCGAAGGAGCAGGTGAAGTTTCAGGGCTTGCCAGCTAGAGTCTGTTGGCTGGGGTTTGGAGAGAGAGCCAAGTTTGGAAAGATCATGAATGACATGGTTCGTGAAGGGAAGCTCTCAGGACCCATATGGATAGGACGAGACCACCTGGATGGCGGAAGCGTGGCATCACCAAACCGTGAAACCGAGGGCATGCAAGACGGAAGCGATGCTATAGCAGACTGGCCCATACTAAACGCCTTACTAAACGCAGTAGCAGGTGCAACATGGGTCTCAGTACATCATGGTGGCGGTGTAGGAATAGGGTACAGCATCCACGCTGGAATGTGCCTAGTCGCTGAGGGCACGAAGGAAGCAGAACAGAGACTTGTTAGGGTTCTAACCACAGACCCTGGAACAGCCATCGTCAGACATGCCGACGCTGGCTATGAAAGAGCCAAGAAGATAGCGAAGACGAAAGGCATTCATATACCGATGCTGAAATAACATCCTTCTCAGGGAGATTTTGTCTATGACTGAAGAT
>JBHIEV010000049.1:0-9962 GCA_046760805.1 Bathyarchaeia archaeon | reverse complement strand
TCCCAACAATGTAAGCGGGTACCTCTCCGAAACTAAACTTCGCAGTGCCTCTGTGGTGGACAAGTTGCTTTAGAGAAATCCAAACAAACCCGTCCAACTCCTCATTCAATTCAATTGCCGGCTCATACTCAACGAGCGCAATAAAGGGAAGAACCGTCATTTCAGGTCTCCGTGTTGATCTCAAAGGTTCCATTACTCCAAGAAAACGACAGTGATCGAGGAGGTTTATGTTGGTCTCTTCCGAAGTCTCCCTAATGACAGTCTGCTTCAGGTCTCGGTCCTTTACATCACGTTTTCCCCCAGGAAAAGCCATCTCCCCCGACCAAGGATCAGCAGGGTTCTCAACTCTCTTCACAAGCAAGACTTCAATGTCTTGATCTACAGGTTTCAACAACAGAACAACCGCAGCGTCTGCATCGCCTCCTTCTGATACTGGCTTCAACACTTTTGACAATTCTCTGATGCTATCAATATGCCCCAACTTGGACCACTCTAAGCGTCGCGACAGCCATTGACAAGAAGACTGTCGTCTTCCTCTGAAAAACTTATCGCGATTGTTGCCATGCCAATAACTCTTCTAACCGAAAGCATGTGTTGGCACACGTTGAGTATGCACATAACTTAATATTACTACAGTGCGTCTTACCAATTGTGCCCTAAGGAGAGCCCAACTATGGTCTGCACTGTTCATATGTATGAGAAGCCCAAGCTGGTTGATCCAGTCTTAATAGAGGGGCTTCCAGGCATAGGATTCGTCGCAAACATCTCTGCCCTACATATCATTCGAGAACTGAAGGCGAAACGCTTCGCAGAGATTCGTTCCTCCTCCTTCCAGGACTTCGCCATAACCGCAAAGAATGGTCAGGCACGCTTCCCAGTAAACGAACTCTACTATCACAAAGGAAGGATGGAGGGGAGAGACCTAATTATTCTGTACGGCAACACTCAAGCTCTAACAACCTTCGGACAATACGAACTATCGGGGCGCATTCTAGACGTTTCTCAAGAACTTGGATGTAGCTACGTGATAACTCTCGGGGGCTTGAGAGTCGGGGAAAAAGTTGAAAGCCCAAAGCTGTACTGCGCAGCAACAGACACGCAGGCCCTGAATGAGGCATTAGCGTTGGGTGCCGAAAAAATCGGAGGGCAAATCTTCGGAATGGCTGGACTCCTTGTAGGATTGGGAAGACTGCGAGATATGAGAGGCTTCTGCCTTCTTGCAGAAACACCTGGCTTCTATCCTGACGCTTCAGCGGCTCGCGAAGTCCTAAATGCTGTCTGTAAAATCTTGCATCTTAAAGTGGACTTAAGTAGGTTGGATGTGGCTGCGAAGGCAACCAGCGACATATTGGAGTCCTTCGGTATGGTTACACGCCCTACGGAAAAGGGAGGAAAGGAGTCCCGATTTCGCTGGCTCATTTAAGCTTTCGTCTCGCTCAGAAACTGGTCGTAGACCCTCTGGACACGCTCCGCGGCTGGACCACTTCCCTCTTCCACACCCTTCTCTGAGACCTTAACCTTGTCCATAACCCAGATGAAACCCTTATCCTCATAAAGCTTCACCATAGTTGGAAAAACCTTATCCAGTCTCTCGGCTAAGGCTTTGAGATCAAAGGGTTTTTCTATGGCAAAGATCTGAGCGACTATGCTGCCGTTTAGAACGACTCTGTGTAAGGTTGTTCCCTTCTCATCTTTAGCCTCTGCCAAGCACAGGCTCAGGGTGTCTGGAACTATGCCAGCGAGGGTACCTGTGTAGTTCTTTCCGTCCATAGTTGTCACCATGACAGGCTTTTCGAGCAGCGCTGCTATCTCTCCGAAGAACTTTCTTTGAGCCACAGACAATTTCTCACCTTCGCTCTTACTTTGTTGTGCTTCCTAAAAGCCTTATTGATTCCTATCCTTAGCCAAGCGTTGCTGGAAAAGGACTGGATGTGCATGTGGCATTTAGTCTCTTGTTTCTCGCTGCTCGATTTCTTGTTTTAGGAGGAGAAAGGTGTTAGAGGGGATGTCTCGACTTGCAACGAGATTTGGTCCGATCCAACTGTTCTGTCCGATCTTAACTCCTGGCATGAGAAGGCTGCTTATACCCGTCTTCACGCAGTCGCCGAGAATGACGCCCAGCTTCCTTCTCTCACTGTCAACAACTTCATCTTTGACCATCATTTTAACAGTCTTGCCGTCTAGACGAAAGTTGGCGACCGTTGTTCCAGCGCCGAGGTTGCAGTCCTCGCCGAAGACACTATCACCAACATACGAAAGGTGGCCGATATGCGTCTTGTCCATGATTATGCTATTCTTTATCTCACAGGCATTCCCTATCCTCACGTCTCTACCTATGCTCGTGTGGGGGCGGATGTAACAGTTCGGTCCGATATCGCTATTTTTGTCGATGAAGACTGGGCCCTCCACGTAAGCTCCAGAGCGAATCCTTGCGCCCTCAGCCAAAGTCACTGGGCCTATAAGATGCGCCCCATCTTCGATCTCGCCATTAAGCGTTGCCTCCATCCTGTCAAGTATCCGCTGGTTTGCCTCAAGCAGATCCCAAGGTCTGCCAATGTCAAGCCACTCCTCGCGGGGAATCTTAACTGCGAGCACAGGCTTCTCACGCATCAAAAGTCTAAGCGAGTCCGTTATCTCCAGTTCGTCCCTTTTCGAGAGCGGGGTCTGCTCTATCTTCTCGAAGATTTCTGACGAAAGAACGTATATGCCCGCGTTTGCCAAATTCGAGGGTGCTCCTTCTGGACTAGGCTTTTCAACAATATCAGTTACATGAGAATCGTCGAGTTTCACTATGCCGTAATGCTCCGGGTGATCCACAGGGGTAACCGCCATAGTCCCGACCGGTTTTTCTTCCTCATGAAGAGCGATAAGCTTCTTGATAGTTTCAGGTGTGACTACGAGATCACCGTAAATCAGTAGAAAATCCTCATCTACATAGGACTTAGCGAGACCGGCCGCATCTGCGGTTCCTCGCACCCCTTCCTGCAACGAGTACTTAAGCTCCATCCCAAAGTTTGAGCCGTCGCCGAAGAATTGCTGCAGTTTATCTGCCATATAGTAGACAACAATTAGCGCCTCGTTCAGTCCAGCCGCCTTCAGCGAGTCGAGAATGTGCTCGAGTAGTGGTTTTCCGCCTATGGATATGAGATGTTTTGGTCTTGTAAGTGTGAGTGGGCGAAGCCGAATCCCTTCACCTGCGGCCAGGATAACTGCTTTCATCTGGTTGCCTCCTCAACTGATTTCTTGACCTGCTTTATGCCTTTTCTCATGATCTCCTCTGCCTCTTTGAGGGATTCAGTCTCAGCTGTGGTGCGTATGAGAGGTTCTGTCCCTGAAGGTCTAACCAAAATCCATCCGTTCTTGAGGGTTAAACGTACTCCGTCAATCGTCAGTTTCTCCTTTACTTCTGGGTATAAGGAGGGCAGAGTCCTCTCCAAGTCTTCCATCACCGCCGACGTAGCTTGCTTGGGACAGGGCAGTTTTTGTCTAAGTATAGGATAGTGTGGTATCTCAGAGACGAAGGAGGAGGGGCTTTTGTTCTCATCCTCCAAGGCTTTGAGAAGAAGAACAGACGAGAGGATGCCATCTGGACAGTAGTGATGGTGAGGATGAATCCATGCGCCGCACGGCTCACCGCCGAAGATAGCATTATGCTTTTTTACAGCAGATGCAACCTCAACGTCCCCAACTTTCGTCCTCACAACCTTTCCATGTATGGGTTCAATCGTCTTTTCAAGACACATAGAAGCTTCAACGGTAGTAACCACCGTGCCACTCTTATGCTTTCTAACTAGATGACTGGCATAGGCTGCCAAAGTCTGGTCGAGAGGAGCTAGAACTCCCTTTTCATCGATGAGGACCATCCTGTCGCCGTCGCCGTCATATGCGATCCCGACGTCAGCTTCCAGCCGCTTAACCACTGCACATAGTGGTTGTAAGGATTCGGGTTCTGGTGCCGGGCTTCTCCCGGGAAAGAAACCGTCGGGCTGGGAGTTCATCGCCTTGACTTTACACCCTAGCATACGGAAGAGCGTCGGTGCAACATGACAGGTCGCCCCACAACCTGGGTCGAGAACGACCTGCCATCGTCTCTCAAGTTCCACAGCATTCTGAATCGCTTTTAGATACTGGTGTGTCTCGTCCAGAGAAATATGCGTCTTGATTTCTTGCCAACTCGACCTTTTGAAAAGTTTTCGGTTGATTATCTTTTCGATTTCTCTCTGTTCTTCTTCGTTGTATGCTGTGCTATCTGGGTTGAAGAGTTTGACTCCGTTGTATTCAGGCGGATTGTGTGAGGCTGTTATCATCACACCAGCGTCCGCTCTAAGTTCTCGAGTGAGAAAGGCAAGAACAGGTGTTGGAGTCAACCCCAACCTGTAGACCCTTGAGCCGCCAGACAATAGGCCCGAAATAACTGAGTGTTCTAACAACGGAGAAGAGACACGAGTATCGTGGCCTATAACGATCTCTCCAGCGTTTGTGTAGGTTGCCAAAGCCAAACCGACGTCTAGAGCCAGCTTTGGCGTTAAGTGAGCGTTGAAGATGCCTCGGATTCCTGAGGTGCCAAAAAGCCTCTGCTCCACAGTCCTCGCCAGCACTTCAAAATCGATTCATTCATTTATAGCTTTTCGGTAGGACTTGTCCTCTTACAATGGTTGAGCAAACGTTGAGTTTTTCATCCAAAATGACGAGGTCAGCCTCCTTTCCAAGCTCTATGCTGCCCTTCCTATCCTCTATGCCTATGACAGTAGCAGGATTGATCGTTGCCATCATCACTGCCTCTTGCAAAGAAGCACCAACGAGTTCTACCATATTCCTTACAGCTACATCCATCGTCAGTGTGCTTCCAGCAAGCTCGCCAGACACGAGTCTGCAAACACCGTTTTTCACAATAACGTCTTGCTTGCCCAACTTACATCTGCCATCCGGCATGCCCGCCGCACTGATAGCGTCTGTCACCAAGACCACTCTCTTTGAACCCTTTACTCTCGTCAACAGCTTCATCGCCGCCGGATGTACGTGGACGCCGTCACAAATCAGCTCCGCTGTCACTTCATCGTGAGTGAGAACGGCTCCAAGCACCCCCGGCTCTCTGTGATGAAAATTCCTCATCCCGTTGAAAACGTGAGCAGCATGACTGATGCCGCATTTTATCATGTTTACAGCTTCACTGTAAGTGGCGTTAGAATGCCCTACCGAAGCAACAATCCCCCGACTTCGCAACTCATCTATCAACATTTTAGCTCCATCAACCTCAGGAGCCAAGGTCACAATCCTCACCTTCTGGTCAGAAGCCTTCAGGATCTCCCTGAACTCATCTAAGGATGGAAGCCTGATAAAATCTGGGTCCTGTCCGCCACGCTTCTCAGTGCTAATGTATGGGCCCTCCAGATGTATTCCAAGAACCTCTGCCCCGTCTGTTTCCTTCTCCATCGTATACCTTACTGTTTTAGCCACATCCACAAGCTCTTCCTTGGATGCTGAGATTGTGGTGGGGAGAAAGGCTGTTGTTCCATGATCTGCCTCAAACTTCGCCAGTTCGTTGATAGCCTTGGCAGATGCCTCCATCACATTTCTGCCCTTGCCGCCGTGAACGTGTATGTCGATGAAACCGGGGGTTACTACTTTTTGGGAAGCATCTATTACTCGGCCCCCTGTCGGTGCTTCTATCTCATCTGTCCGACCAATAGCTGTGATTTTCCCATGTTCGAAAACGACTGTTCCTTTCTCTATCGTTTTGAAGGGGGTTATCACTGTGCCATTAAGAATACAGGTCTTATTCGGTCTATTTATCATTCCTGATCACTTGTGAAGCCTCTTCAGTCACTCTTTTCATCATTTGTTTTCTAATTTGTTGTGGACTATGCGTGTGTTTGCCTTGATGGTTGAGGACTAGATTTTTCGGCAACTACAATAAGACGGCTTCGCAGGTAACTGCCAGTCTTCTTTTCCTTGGCTTCAAGGTTAATTTTGAAGTTTCTTAGCAACTCACATAATTCATCTTCATCAACGAAGTGGTGGAGAACTCCCTTTTCTGGACCCTTTTCTTCCATGAAAGTACTTTCTTCAACTTCCATTCCCTTTCCATGTCTGCTGCTTCTTTTTGAGTGAAAGTTTGCGAGGAGTAAGCCCTTCTTCTTCAGTATCCGGTGGATTTCAGAGAGGGTTTCTTGAATGCCTTTCAGTTTTTGATGATAAATGGTTTGCACGCACACAACTGCGTCAAAGCAGGAGGGGATGTAAGGCATCGATTTCATGTCGCATTTTACGATTTGGGCTTCCAATCTTCGGCTTCTAAGTTTCTTTTTGGTCAGTCTTAAGCCTGTCTCTGAAATGTCGGCTCCGTGCGTTTCGAACCCCGTCTCTGCAAGATATATAACATGTCTTCCGGCTCCGCATCCCAGATCAAGAACTTTTTCTGCCTTTCTCTTCTTTAGCATGGAAGCAAGGTTAACAACTATTTGATCGGGTTCTTCTGGGTCGTATTCTTTTCTCAGCAGTATGTGGTTCCATTCAGCCATTGCTTTCTTGTCCTCAACACGTCTCTTCATTCCTTTTGTCTGGAGCAGAAATTAACAAGCTTAGGCAACATGGGATGTTTTCCAGCTGGGCTTGAGATGTAGTAAGCTGCAACCGCATTTGCTAAGGTTAGTCTACACGGATCAGAGAGACCGAGGGCGTCACCGTAGATGTTTCCAGCATTCCATGAGTCTCCAGCACCAGTGGCTCTCAACAAAGGGACTTTGAAGGCTGGTACAATGACTTCGGTTTTTCGGGTGAATGATCCAGCCAAGGTTGTTGTGTGGAGGTCAATTCGAGCTGAGAGAGTGTTCGCCAAAACTCTCGCACTCTCCTTTGCCAGCTTATCTGGTTTCAAAGTCTGCTGGAGTGTGCTCACTTCATCGTTTATTTGGGAAGCGTAGTAGAAAGCCTCGTTCTCGTTAACGCTGAGTATATCAATGACATTCGTCGAAAGAACCTTTTTCATCATCTTTGGAATCTCCTCTCTCTTCGGAGTTGGATCGGCTGTGTCGTAGTATGTTTTGCCCCTTCCTTCCTTCTTGACGTGAGTGAAAACCCTTTCGGCTAACTCGGTTCCCCACCTTCGTGTTCCCGCCCAATGAAAGACACACACATAATCCGCCTCCCGCAAGAGCTGAAAATCCTCTGAAGTGAGATCATCCGGCCCGAACTCTTCTAGGGACCCGAGGTTACTCATCATCACGTTCACACTTTCATCTCGATGAGTGAGTTCGAAGGATGTTGTAAGTGCGATCTCACCCTCATCTTTCACGTGGGAGAGGTCTATTCCTAAAGGTTCAAGGTAGAGTTTGAGCAGATGAAGACCAAGGGGGCTGGTGTTTATTATTGGATAGACTTTGGCTCCCAGAGCTGCCAGAGCAGCGGCTGTGTTCGCAGCGTTTCCGCCTCTTAGCTCGGTTTGCTCGATTCCATGGATGCTGCCTCCCTTGCGCTTGGCGACTTCGGCGATTGCATTGTAGAGCTGTTTTTCGTCTCCTTTGTAGGTTACTAAGCGGTCTAGGAAGAAGTCTGGCATTACAACCACATCGAGTTCTTCAGGCGGCTCCACTCGCTCTAAGCAATCAAGTAGTTCTCGAGCATACTTTGAAATTGACATTTCGTTCACTTTCACAAATAACTTAGAAATGGTGAATCTAGACTTTAACTCTTCTTCGCTTGTGCTGATAACTCTTTATACGGTGAAAATAAGATATTAGCATCGTACATTTCGAAGTCATGGCGGCAACTCAGATGTTTAGTAAGGAAAAGCTGGATGAGATTAGAGCCAAAAAGGAAGCGTGGGAGAAGAGGGTTTTATCGGATTCTCTTGTCAAAATTCCTGAGCGAAAGAAGGAATTCAGAACTTCTTCTGGTATTTTCATCAACAGAACGTTCACACCGCTAGAGACGAAAGACCTCGATTATGTAAGGGATCTTGGCTTTCCAGGCGAATATCCTTTCACTCGTGGAATCTATCCAACGATGTATCGAGCTCGTTTCTGGACGATGCGGCAATACGCTGGGTTCGGAACCGCAGAAGAGACTAACGCCAGGTTCAAGTACCTACTTGAACAGGGGCAGACTGGCTTGAGTGTTGCCTTCGACCTCCCCACACAGATAGGTTATGACTGTGACCATCCCTTGTCTCAGGGAGAGGTTGGAAAGGCAGGGGTGAGCGTGAGCACTTTGCGAGATATGGAGATTCTTTTTGATGGAATCCGCCTAGACAAAGTAACCACCTCCATGACCATCAACGCCCCAGCCACCGTACTCTTAGCCATGTACGTCGCAGTCGGCGAAAAACAGGGAGTGCCAAAAGCGACGTTGGGCGGAACGATACAGAATGACATCCTAAAGGAGTTCATAGCCCGAGGAATGTACGCCTTTCCCCCAAAGCCATCTATGCGGCTTGTCACGGATATTTTCGAATACTGCTCCAAAAACATGCCCAGATGGAACACCATAAGCATCAGCGGCTACCATATCCGCGAGGCAGGAGCCACCGCGACACAAGAGGTAGCCTTCACTCTAGCTGATGGTATCGCTTATGTAGAAGCCGCTGTCAAGAAAGGTCTGGACCTAGATGAATTCGCCCGCCGTTTGTCCTTCTTTTTTGCCTCTCAAAACAACTTCCTCGAGGAAATTGCCAAGTTCAGGGCAGCTCGAAGGTTGTGGGCGAGGATTATGCGTGAGAGGTTTAGGGCAGAGAATCCTCGTTCTTGGCTGTTGAGGTTTCATACGCAGACTTCTGGCGCAACCCTCACGGCGCAGCAGCCACATAACAACATCATTAGGGTGGCGTTTCAGGCTTTGGCTTCCGTTCTTGGGGGCACCCAGTCGCTCCACACCAACTCCTTCGATGAAGCCTACGCCTTACCAAGCGAGGAGGCTGTGAGAATCGCCCTGAGGACCCAGCAGATAATCGCCTATGAAGCTGGTGTTGGGGACACCACAGATCCCCTAGGTGGGTCCTACTACATCGAATACCTAACGAACCGAATAGAGGAGGAAGCCATGAAATACATCGACAGAATAGACTCTATAGGCGGCGCAGTGGCAGCTATCGAAAAGGGCTACATACAACGAGAGATAGTAGAGAGCGCATACAGGTACCAGAAGGAAATCGAGAGCAAAGAGAAGGTCGTCGTGGGCGTCAATCAGTTCGCAACCGAAGAGAAGACGCCAATCCCGATTCTACGGGTCGACCCCTCTGTTGAAAAGAAGCAAACCGAGAGATTGAACCTGATAAAGAGACACAGGAATAGTGTGAAGGTCGGTGAGGTCTTGGACGAATTGCGTCGGGCTGCAGAAGGCGACGAAAATCTGATGCCAGTGATCCTTGAAGCTGTAAAGGAGTATGCTTCATTAGGAGAAATCTGCAGCGTGTTAAGGGACGTCTTTGGAGAATACAAAGCGCCTACTATCTTCTGAATTCCTTGGCTACCTTACTGGTGTTAGTCTCCATTCTCTGTAGTCTGTCACGACCTTTACGTAGGCCCTAAGCAACTTGTCAACCTCCGGGTCGCCTGTGTCGACTCTCAAGACATTTCCTTCTATACTTTGTAGTTTGTTTTTGGTCGCAGCGACGATGATCCTCTCTTTTCCAACCTTTCTGATTATTTCGGGAGATATCTGTTGGTTTCCACGTCCAAGTAATATGCCCTGGCGTCCTATGGGAGACAGAATTATCCAGGTGTTCTGGAAGTCTTTAATCTCTTCCATTATTCTCTTTTCATTCACGTCTTTTGCCACGCTTCCGTTTCTGTAGATGTCGACGCCGAGCAATGTCTTTTCAACCCCAAGCAAATCCGCAACACACTTGATCGTTGTGCCCGGCCCAAGAATGTATGTGCCTTTCGAGTCCATCTCTTCAACTATGAACCTTGCAATCGCCATCTGGTTTTCGTGCTCATCCAACGTTTCTGGACTGAGTTGCTTGC
>JBHIEV010000048.1:0-9992 GCA_046760805.1 Bathyarchaeia archaeon | reverse complement strand
GAGCCAGGTCAGGTGGCGGGTTTGAAGCAGAGCGGATGGGCCATGAGAAAGGGGAAGCGAGTTATCGCGCTTGACATTCACATGTACATGGGTGCGGAGGAGTATGAACTATACACCATCGAGGGCGTGCCAACCGTCACGATGAAGAACACGCCATGCTTCCACGGAGACATCTCCACCGTCGCCATGATCGTCAACTCCATCCCCAAGGTGATCAACGCTCCACCAGGCCTCGTGACCATGAAGGCCCTTCCAATACCCTCGGCGACTCCAGAAGACATGAGAAAGTACATAAAAACAGCACAATAAGCCTAACAACGATAAAATTAACCGTTGAACCATTAATGGTTTTACAAAACTTATCTGACTGTGCGTAAATATCACTAGTCTTTGACAAAGGGCGCCTGAACTTGACAGCCTACCGAGTTAGCGTCGATGTTGGAGGCACGTTCACTGATCTAGTAGCGCTAGATGAGGAAACAGGAGAGCTTGTCAACATAAAGGTTCCTTCTACGCCTGAAAAGCCCGCAGACGGAGTCATGCAAGCCTTCCAGACGCTCTTAAAGGATGTACAGCCTAGAAGAGTTTCAGTTATTACTCACGCCACAACTATTGCTGTAAACGCTTTGTTGGGACAATTGGGGCTTAAAATTCCAAAGGTGGCATCTATTTCCACTAAGGGATTTCGAGACGTGTTGGAGATAGGGAGACAACGGCGACATGAACTGTACAACCTTTTTGTCCAGAAGCCTCAGACCTTAATTCCTCGTCAACTCAGATACGGAGTAAGCGAGCGTGTAAGCGCTAATGGGGAAGTTTTGGAACCTCTTAACAAAAATGAAGTGTATGCCCTCGCTGAAGAGTTGAAGCAAAAGGATGTCAAAGCTGTCGCTATAACATTGCTGTTCTCCTATGCGAACCCAATACATGAACAAGAAATCGCAAAGATACTTAGTGAGGTAGTCCCAGAAGTTCTTGTCTCTACATCTTCTACAGTAGCGCCGGAACACCGTGAGTACGAAAGAACAAGCACCACAGTGGTGAACGCCTGCCTCAAGCCGCTTGTCTCAACGTACCTAAGCAACCTAGCCGAGGAAACGCGAAAGCTTGGCATAACTGCCCCGCTTTGCGTAATGCGGTCTGACGGTGGGCTGTCCACGAAAGAAATAGTGGTTGAAAAACCCGTGAGCATGGTGGAGTCGGGTCCAGCAGCTGGTGTCATAGCATCCTCTTCTTATGGAGAAAGATTGGGCATTAAGAATGTTCTAAGCTTCGACATGGGCGGAACAACAGCCAAAGCTGGAACCATTCAAGGGGGGAAGCCAGAGGTTGTCATGGAATACGAAGTTGCTGGAAGAATTCACAGCGGAAGAATTGTTAAGGGAAGCGGCTACCCAGTGCGATTTCCCTTCATCGACCTAGCGGAGTGTAGTGCTGGAGGAGGCACCATCGCTTGGATAGATTCTGGCGGAGTTCTAAGAGTTGGCCCAGTCAGCGCTGGAGCCGATCCTGGTCCAGCCTGCTACGCAAAGGGGGGAGAAAAACCCACGGTGACGGACGCCAACCTCTTGCTGGGCAGACTTAATCCCAAGTACGTGCTCGGAGGAAAAATGCCTCTATTCGCAGACTTTTCTAGAAAAGCCATGAAAGAGGAAATTTGCGAAAAAATTGGTTTCGAACTGACGGAGGCTGCGGCTGGAATCATCAGGATTGTGAATTCCCAGATGGCTAAGATATTGAGGATTGTCTCTGTGGAGCGTGGGTACGATCCTAGGGGATTCACTCTAACATCTTTCGGTGGAGCGGGACCTATGCACGCCTGCGCTCTAGCCGAGGAGCTGCATATCTCCAAGATCGTGGTGCCTCCTAACCCGGGATTGTTTTCGGCTTACGGTTTACTAGCTGCCGATTTCACCTGCAATTTCGTGCAAGCAATCATGAAAACAGTGGAGGAGATTAAGTGTAGCAACTTAGAGAGAACCTTCAGCATGTTACGCAGACAAGGGGCGAAAACCTTGGCGTCTCAGGGAGTTAAGCACTCTGAAATGAGATTTGCTCGGCAATTAGATATGAGATATCTCGGGCAAAGCTACGAACTCACCGTTCCTGTGTCCAGTCCCTTAACGGAGCGAAGCCTCCAGCGAGCTCTAGAGAGTTATCACCAAAGACACGAAGACATCTATGGCTATGCCAGAAACGAAGCGTCAGTTGAAATAGTCAACGCAAGGCTAAACGCAATTGGTTTAGTGAAAAAGCCAAAAATCAGAAAACATAGGCTGTATGGAAAGAAGCCTATAAAAGAAGCTCTTTCAACAAAACGGAGCGTTTTCTTTGAAAAATACGATGCATTCGAGGAAACTCCGATCTATCGTAGAGAAAAATTGAAGCCTGGAAATTCCTTCTATGGCCCCGCAGTAATCGAGCAGTATGATGCTACAACAGTGGTCTACCCAGAATGGGAAGCTAATGTGGACGAGTTTGGAAACATTGTTTTGACAATTTCGGAGAGAGTTAGCACTTGATTGTTGATCTCGTGACTGTGGAAGTGATTAGAGGCGCCTTGGTCTACGCCTCAGAGGAGATGGGAATTGCCCTGCGGAACTCCGCGTATTCGCCGAACATCAAAGAGCGGATGGACTTCTCCTGCACTCTCTTTGACCATCAGAAAAGTTTGGTGGCTCAGGCGGAGCATATTCCCGTGCATCTTGGGTCAATGGGTTGGGCGGTCAAAGAAGGATTGAAACAGTTTAAAGGAGAGTTGAGAGGTGGCGACATGATCTTGTTTAACGATCCATTCATAAGCGGAACTCACCTGCCAGATCTGACGCTTGTCGCACCAATCTTCTACGAGAAAGAAATCATCGGCTACGCAGCTAACAAGGCACATCACTCTGACATAGGCGGGAAGGCCCCAGGAAGTATGTCAGGAGACGCCACCGAACTATATCAGGAGGGCATCATTGTTCCTCCCGTTAAGTTCGTGAAAAAGGGAGAGGTCGACAAAGAACTTTCTGCACTCTTGATGAGCAATGTCCGAACTCCAGACGTTCGCATGGGAGACCTGCGTGCTCAAGTGGCAGCCAACCTTCTAGGCGAACGTCGAATGAAGGAACTGGCTGAAAAATATGGTGTTGAAGTGCTGCATGAGGCCATGAAGCAGGTGATGGACTACTCAGGGAGAAGGATGCGAAGGGAAATAGAGAACATGCCTGAAGGCCGATATGAAGCACAGGATTACCTCGAAAGCACAGGAGTTAGTGATGAGTTGGTGAAAATCAATGTTGCCGTCACCGTGCGTAAAGACACTCTAAAGGTTGATTACAAAGGCACAAGCGAACAGGTGGAGGGACCAGTCAACGCGGTTTTTGGGGTCACGCTTTCAGGTGTTTACTACGTACTAAGGTGTGTTACCGATCCCAGCATACCTATGAATGAAGGATGCTACAGACCAGTGCAAATTTTCGCACCCAAGGGAACCCTAGTCAACCCCATCCGTCCGGCTCCTGTGGCTGGTGGAAATGTGGAAACTTCCCAAAGAAACGTCGATGTCTTGCTGAAAGCCTTCGCACAGATCGTTCCCAAGAAGGTATGTGCCGCTTGTCAAGGAACAATGAACAATGTTGCTGTTGGCGGAACTGACACAGAAACTGGGCAGTCTTGGACTTTCTACGAGACCATAGCCGGCGGCTTTGGCGGCAGAAAAGGCTTGGATGGCGTTGATGCAGTGCATACGCATATGACTAACACCATGAACACCCCCATTGAAGCCATAGAAGGCGTCTATCCCATACAGTTCTCAAGATACGAGTTAAGAAAAGACAGCGGCGGCGCTGGTAGATGGAGGGGAGGAGTAGGCGTCGAAAGGAGCTGGAGACTCCTCAGCCCCTCTGCCACACTATCCATCCTCGCCGAACGAACAAAGCTGGCTCCATGGGGTCTTTACGGCGGTAAACCCGGAATGAAAGGAGAGTTCCTCATCCGTAAGCCAGACGGCACGGAAATACTGCTGAAGTCGAAATGCACAGTGAAGATCGAGAAGGGAGACATTTTTGTGGCGAGAACCCCCGGCGGGGGCGGCTACGGGATTCCGTTGGAACGCGCCCCAGAAGCAGTTCTTGAAGACGTGGTTAACGGGCTAGTTTCCAGAAGTTCCGCACGGAGGCATTATGGAGTGGTCATTAATTCAAGGACTGAAGAGGTTGATTGGGAAGGAACAAGAAAGCTGAGAGAAGAACTACCTAAGTGAGATTATACAAGTGCAACAAACCTTTGGTGCCGTTTGCTGTTGGAATGAGGAACATGAAACAAGATACGTTAGCTTCCACACCGATCGCTCACAAAAGAATCGTTCGGCAATACTACTCTAAGAGGGCTAGTGATTACGATAGGCAGAAGGAGAGAACTTGGAAGAGTGAACTTGGGTTTGAAGTTGAGGTAATGAAAGAGATAATGCAGGCGGCACGTAAGGGTGAGGCTGGGTTTGGGCTAGAGGCTGGGGTTGGAAGTGGCAGGGTTCTCGTTCCACTGACAAAGGAAACCGGTCTTCCTTTGATAGGGCTTGATCTGTCAAGAGAGATGCTGAAATTAGCTGGAGAAAAGATCGGTTCCTTCGCTAAGATGTCCGATTTGCTGTTGGGGGATATTGAGGTTCTGCCTTTCCGAAATAGCTCGTTCGATTTGTTATTGTGTATTAGTACACTCCACTACTTCTTTTCCCCTGCTATCGCTCTTATGGAATTTTCGAGGGTGTTAAAGGAAGGGGGCATCTTCATCTACGGAGACGTGACCATGCATGAGATGGACACAGATGGATTTATGGACAAGTTGGAGAAGACCATCTCCACCGCGCATGGCGGATATTACAGGCCGTCAGAGGTTAGAAGCTTTATGGAGGAGTGTGGGATTCATGTGGCGAAGATCAGGACCATTCCATATAGGAAATCCTTTGAGTCTCTGAGTGAAGATAAGGGGAAGTATTTCAACGTTGAAATCCAAACTCTTAAGAAATTCCTGCTGGATGCAACCGGAAAGAACAGAGCTCTTTATGAATTGGGGAAAATGAGATGACACTTTTTTATACCATAATTAGCGGATTAAAGAAGAAGTGAGGTTTGCATGGAATCCAGTCCCGATGTAAAACTTTTCGCTCCCTGCGGACTCTACTGCGGCGCCTGCATTGATCGACTCATGTACAAGAGTTGTCATGGTTGCGGCTGCTCGTGCGGAGCGTGCGACGCAGCTAGCCATCATCAACAATGCAACATCCACCAATGCTGCGTGAACGAGAAGAAACTGGCCGACTGCTCTAGCTGCTCAGAATTTCCATGTACACAACTGATCCATTTCTGTTACAACCCTGTCTGGATGCACCATCTTCCAGTGATCGAGAACCTGAAGAGGCGGCAGACGGTTGGAATGGAGAGGTGGCTTGAAGAGCAGAAGCGATTCTGGGAGAAAGAGTGGTACCGCCGTGCATGGCTGTGGTTCCAGAGAGAATGCGAGGAACGGTTGAAGAAATTTGTGAAAGAGTCGAAAGAGCTGGAAGAGTTGTGATTCTCAAGATAGTTAATGTTATATACTTGAGGCCCTTTGGATAGCGATGGGGAGCTGGGGAAACCCGGCTGAGAGGACGGTTGGATCACCGTCGACCCTTGGAACCTGATCCAGATAATGCTGGCGGAGGAAATAGCAACGTGAAAAAAACTAGTAGTTTTGAAAGTAGAAGAGTCCCCCGGAGGGCTACTGTTAGACTGGCCACAACAGCTGTGATGGCTGCCTTAATCGCGGTCACGACTGTGTTGGCTATACCCATGCCACCACCACTTTCCACTATAACTTTAGCTCCTATCGCCATATTCGTGGTCGGTATCCTCATGGGGTCTATTCCAGCCCTAGTCTCATCTGCCATTGGATCTGGACTTGGTTTCTTGGCGGGAGCGAGCATTGGAACAATCAACGTGCCTCCTGGTTTTTTCAGCGTCTTTCTAGTTGGAATCATTGTCGCCAGAGGGCCGATGGGCTTCACAGTGGGTTTGCTCAGGAAGGTGGATGAAGTAGCAGCTATGGCGATGGGCGTGCTAGTGGAAACTGCAATCTTCTTCATAATGGACTTGTATCTGTTCGGTTTTAGCGTGGCTCTGATAACTTTAGGGACCCTCATAGATCTGG
Organism: Bathyarchaeia archaeon; assembly: GCA_046760805.1. Taxonomy (GTDB): domain Archaea; phylum Thermoproteota; class Bathyarchaeia; order Bathyarchaeales; family Bathyarchaeaceae. The sequence goes on along the minus strand of JBHIEV010000048.1, from coordinate 3,824 downwards.
TGTTTGTATCCGCTGCCTACGTTTCCCTTAAGGGAATCAGAAAGATGCTGAATGTTGCTTACCTAGCATAGGCGGTTTAGATGCAACGGAACGCCTGGTATTTTCTGGAAGAGATAGTCAAGACGTACGAGGATTATTATAAGGGAAAATATAGGAAAGCGGACAGGCTAGAGAAGGCGTTGTTAAAGAAACTTCTAGATGCCGTAGGTCCAGCAGAGAGTCTACTTGAAGTTGGTTGCGGCACAGCCCATTTCACCAGATGGCTAGAATCCATAGGCCTAACGTGCTATGGTCTTGACCTGTCGGATTTAATGTTGAAGGAGGCAAAAAAATTATGGACTAGCAGGCGATTGCTAAGGGGTGAAGCTTCCCACCTGCCTTTCAAAGATGACTCGTTTGACGTTGTTGCGTTCATAGCTTGTATGGCTTATATGCCTAATCCTGTCAGGGTTTTGCACGAAGGATTACGGGTGGCTCGTAAAGGAATAATAATTGGTCTGATGAATAAGTGGAGTCTACCTACAATAAGGAGGATTATTCAAATAAAGATGGGCAGAAACCCGTATTATCAGGGTGCTAAGTTCTACTCTATTGCTGACATGAAACAAATGTTGGATGAAGCGTTGGACGACGAGCACGCTATACCTTACTGGAGTACAACAGTCTTTCCCGGAATTTTGGGAAATGTGAAGTCTTCTCGTATTCCCTTCGGCGCCTTTCTCGGCATAGCCGTGAAGTTGAGGTGAGTCCTTGATCAACCTTTCTAGGGTCGGGAAATTCCCCCAAGACCTCATGGAAAAACTCGTCTATCCAAAGTTAGGTGGGAGACGCCCCGAAATTCTTGTGAGCCCAGGTCATGGACTCGACAATGCCGTGGTTCAGTTGGGATACAACCAAGTCCTAATAGTCACATCCGATCCACTATCTGTGATTCCTGCCCTCGGCTTAGAAGATTCAGCTTGGCTCTCAGTACACCTACTTGCTTCAGATCTATGCACATGCGGGTTTCCACCACACTTCATTGTGGTGAACCTCAGCCTCCCCCCGCATATGAAAAATGAAGAGTTCAGAGATTATTGGAACGCTTTTCATAAAGAATGCGAAAACTTAGGCATCGCTATTCTCGGAGGACATACAGGCAGATACGTGGGATCTGACTATACCATCATTGGTGGAGGGGTGATGATGACCTTGGCTCCAGAGAATCGTTACCTGGCCAGCAATATGGCCAAGCCAGGGGACTCCATAATCATGACGAAAGGTGTGGCTGTGGCCGCAACTGGAATCCTGGCAAGAACCTTCCCTGAGACCATCGAAAAAGCTTATGGGTCGTCCTTTCTAAAAAGGGCTCAATCGCACTTCTACCAATTTAGCGTCGTTGAGGACGCCCTAACCGCTGCTTCTGTGGGCTTGAGAGATAATGGAGTTACGGCTATGCATGACGTCACGGAAGGGGGCCTTCTAGGGGCTTTGTATGAGTTATCAAAAGCTTCAGAAGTTGGTTTAGAGATAGATCTATCGGATGTGATAATAACCGAGGAAGAGAGGCTTGTGTGCGGATTATTTCATCTAGACCCCTACGTGACGCTAAGCGAGGGAACCCTCATCATCACCGTGAAGAGTGAGAAGGCTCAGAACGTCCTTAAGGCTCTAGAGTCAAAGAGAATTAAGGCTAGAGTAATCGGCGAAATCGAGGATCTGCAATACGGAAGATGGGTCAAACACGAGAGAGAACGTCAACATCTGAAGAAGCCGACCACTGACCCCTATTGGCAAGCATATTGGAAAGCTCATCAAGAAGGTTGGACGTGATGTGATTGAAGAGGTTACAGGGTTTATATCTTGTAGTCGACCCTGCCATGCACAGCAAAAAGCTACTCGATGTAGTGGAAAGGGCTTTGAAAGGAGGCGTCGACATACTACAACTGTGGGCCAATTGGCAGCATAGATCTACTATCCTGAAGTTGGCCAAAACACTCCTAGGCTTTGCTACCGAGTATGATGTACCATTAATCATAAACAATGACTTGCAGCTAGCAAGAGAAATCGATGCGCACGGTTTGCACATGGATAGATGTGATGTGTCAGCAACGGAGATAAGAAAGACTCTCGGCAAGCAAAGTATAGTAGGCTACACTCTGGGTAACAACTTGGAGAAGTTGAAGTGGGCTGAGGCTGTTAGAGCGGACTACGTGTCTTTCTGCGCCGTCTTCCCAACATCATCTGTGACCACGTGCGAGATAGTACCACTTGACTCTATAAGACTAGCTAAATCTACAACCAATCTGCAAGTATTCGCATCAGGCGGCATAAATCTGGGTAATGCTCACCTCGTTCTTGAGGCTGGAGCGGATGGAATTGCTATCATATCGGCCATACTGAAGGCCAAGGACCCTGAGCAAGCGGCGAGATCCTTCAAAGAAGTTATTCACAAGTATAGACCTCAGACCTAGCCGGGCGGCTTTGCTGTTGGTGCCTACAAGCGAGCTTACTTTTCCTTCTCGTCATCCGAATTATCATACAATGATTTCATGGATAGGAATTTCAAAAGATTCTTTTGACCCTCTGTAGCTATTAGCTGTTATGGAAGAATCCTGTAGTCTGTGTGGCAGAGTCTTCCCATACTACACTCTCAGACGCTGCTCTAGGTGTAGACGGCTCTACTGTGGGGACTGCATTATCTTCACCTGGGATAGGGACGTTTTTAGACATGTCGCCTTATGCCTGAACTGTGCACGGAGAAGCGTCTCACCAAGAAAAGTTGGGGGCAAGTACACGCCACTCAGCATGTACCTAGCTCGACGAGCAAGATATACGAGTATAGTCACGCTTAGCCTGTCAAGAATGGAGGAGATCATAGGAGACGACTTTCCCTCTTCGGCTTTCAAATCCGAAAGATGGTGGATGAATTCCCGTGACACCGTTCAAGGGCAGACTTGGTTAGATGTTGGATGGGAGGTAGATAGTGTGGATTTGGATGAGGGAATTGTAACCTTTAGGAGAACCACAGGCAAACCAGCAAAGGCCTACGCGAAAACCAGAGACTGGAGAAAAGGCACATCAGGATGGATGAAGAAAGCCCCTCGCCCAACCACACCGCGAAGACGTACAAGGCCGTCCAAGACCAAAATATCCAAGGCTAGAGCCCGACTTAGAAACATACAGCGAGAGAAGGCTTCTTTGCGGCGGTATCCTGGCAGGTTTAAGCCAAGGGGAGCGTTCGAAAAAAGGCTCTACAAGCCAGACGCCAAACCTGAGGATTCGGATTCACGTAAATGAAGAAGATTAGCACTTTCAGTGGCAGGTGTGCAGAAAAAGTTTAGTTACTGACTTTGGTACATTCATATTCCTTTGTTCGTGCATTCAGTTAATCTGGGACATACTAGGCACTCTTCTGGAATCTGAGAACGGCTAGAGAACAGCTTCAAGTACCCGAAGTAGTATGGGCACCCGGATGAGTTTCCATTTTTGATGCTTCGTGAGTGGTTGGCGAATTTCAGGTTTTTGCTTTCGAAGACGATGTCGATTCGTGATTTGCAGTAGGGACAGGCATAATATGTGTTGCGAGGAACTTTTGTATCGTCCACTAACATAATAAGTTGATCGAACTTTTTTCCACATTCTGGGTAGGGACAGTGCATAGGCTGTCTCCTTCAAATATATTAAGTGTCAAGATTCAATATAAGTATTTCTGTTCAATTGTTTAACGCAAATACAGTTTAGCTGTTCAACTTAGATACAATTGCGGAGTTTACACCTTTGTTCTTATGCAAAGTGATTTTTAGGGAGGCGTTCGTTACTATATATAAATGTTCGCTAATAGC
>JBHIEV010000047.1:0-10440 GCA_046760805.1 Bathyarchaeia archaeon | reverse complement strand
GAAGAGTAGCTTATGATACTAGCAATGATTTGACCTGCTTGGTAACTGCCTCTAGCTTCTTCCGCATACATGAATAAGAGGATCAAAACAAAAGCTGCAAGTCTCTGACCTGCAATGCTGTAGAGGTTGATTGGTGAGCCTTTGAGCCATTCCCTTAGGTAGGCCCATCTGAATTTCCCTCGGAGTTCATGGGCGGTAAGTTTTAGATAGAATGCGAGCCTCAGTGCGTAGGCAATGATGACACTTGCGATGGCTCCGAGGAGACTTAGGTTGAGTCGTATGATAAGCATGTAACCTAAAATGACTTTGCACACTTCGAAGATTAAGAAGCCATATCCGATTTTTTGGGGCTGGCTCGCTGTCAGAATCGACTCGAAGGCTTGTAGAGTGTAGAGCTCCAGTATCTGAATTACTACGATGACGTATAGAATTGTATACGCTTCAGCAATATTAAATGCTGACGTTATCGTTGGTAGCAGTAGCAGGTAGATTGCTGCGAATGCTGTTGATAGTAGGAAGTTTGTTGTTAGTCCCGTTTTTGGTGCTCCAGCGTGGTTTCTGGCCGTGAATCTTGTGGTCCAGAAGGGTATGATTAGGGCGGGTAGGGTGAAGTAGCTGATTGTGTCGCCGAGATTGCCGTATATGCCAAATTCCTGCTCGGTGGTGCTTCTTGCAACCATCAGTGAGAAGAGTAGGCCTGTTCCCACGCTTAGTAGCCTAGACAGAAACAGGATGATGCCTGAGTACTTAAGTCGAACCTCATTCTTGACCATCAATATTCACAACTGCTGTGGGTAGACGCTTTCTTTGACTTTTCTTTGCGAAATGAGTATATAAGAGGTGCTAGTGATAAACTGCAGAGCGCCTCAGCAATCTTCTCTCAATCAGCGAAGATTTCCATTTACCAGCAACTCTTATATTCTTCTAGTGATATCTGACCCTAAGCTGGTGTCAGGATGAGAGGTGGCCGCCAAATTCAAGGCTTGTTCTAAACGTTTGTCTACGTTGGACTATAGCCTTTCCAAAATACAGAAAGAAAATAATGCTTTTAGAAAACTCAAAGGTTTCATCAACATGAGTTTTGATGAGTTTGAAGAGTGAAGGGAGATGTTTAAAGAAGTAGAACCCATAGTTGACTTTCCAAAGCTTGAGCATCGCATCCTGAATTTCTGGAAGGTGACGGATGCTTTCAAAAAGCGTGTAGCCTTGAACCGTGGTAGGAAACGTTGGTCATTCATGGATGGACCCATCACAGCGAATAACCCGATGGGCGTCCACCACGCTTGGGGTCGCACGTATAAGGATGTGTTTCAGCGCTATCGAGCTATGAGAGGATTTGATCTCCGCTACCAGAATGGCTTCGACTGCCAGGGGCTCTGGATCGAGGTTGAGGTTGAGCGGGAACTCGGCTTCAAGTCGAAGCGTGACATCGAAGCCTACGGAATCGCCGAGTTCGTCAAGAGATGCAAGCAGAGAGCTTTGCGCTATGCCGCCCTTCAGGTTGAACAGTCCATTCGCTTAGGGTATTGGATGGACTGGGATGATCCTCAGCTCTTGCGTGAGCTGGCGGAACGGTTGGAGAATGAAGGAGAAGTCTTGACCATTCAAGGACCAAACGGTCCAGTCTCGGACACAGCGGAAGGTCTCATCGGCAAGTTGGGAACAACTGAGCTTGGGGGCTCATACTTCACCTTCTCTGACGAGAACAACTACACAATCTGGTCTGTCCTGAAGAAGTGCCACGAGAATGGATGGATATACAAGGGCCGAGATGTAATGCCTTGGTGTCCCCGCTGCTCGACGGCCCTCTCTCAGCATGAGATAGTCACTGAGGGTTATCGAGAGATAACGCATCCAGCGCTGACCCTCAAGTTTCCTCTCCGCGGACGACGTGAGGGAACCCTTCTCGTCTGGACGACGACTCCGTGGACCTTGTCCTCCAATGTAGCAGCAGCGGTGCATCCAGACATGTCCTATGTGAAAGTTCGTCACGAGGGCGAAATCTTCTATCTAGCCAAAGCTGCGCTTGACCGTGTTTTTGCTGGAGAGGGCTTCGAAGTAGTGGGAGAGGTTGTGGGAACGGATATGGTTGGCTGGACCTATGACGGCCCATTCGACGAGCTTATAGCTGAGCAGAAACTGGGCGCCGTTGACGCTCATCAGGTCATACCATGGGAGGAAGTGAGCGAGGTTGAGGGTACAGGTATCGTCCACATTGCACCAGGCTGTGGCAAGGAAGACTTTGAGCTTAGCAAGCAGTACGATCTGCCCGCTGTGGCCCCGCTTAACGAATTCGGCGTATTTGTTGAGGGATTCGACTGGCTCACAGGCACTCACGTCTACGAATCGGCTGAGCCGATCATCAAAGACTTGAAAGAGAAAGGTCTTGTCTTCAGAGTTGAGGACTACACCCACCGCTATCCGTTCTGTTGGCGCTGCGACAGCGAGCTTGTGTTCCGCCTCGTCGATGAATGGTTCATCTTCATGGGAGAGAAGCTCGACAAACCGCTTGAGCAAGTGAGTGAACAAGAGAAGGAGAAGAACGTCCGCTATCAGATCATGGATGTTGCCAAACAGGTTCAATGGATTCCAGAATTCGGCTTACAGCACGAGTTAGACTGGCTGCGGAACATGGAAGATTGGATGATCTCCAAGAAGAGATACTGGGGCCTAGCCCTGCCCATATGGGAGTGTCATGAGTGTGGAAACTTCGAGGTTGTGGGTAGTAAGGAGGAGCTTGAGTCGAGAGCCGTTGAGGGCTGGGAGGACTTTGAAGGACACACGCCACACAGACCGTTTATAGATGCTGTGAGAATAAGATGCTCAAAGTGTGGAGCCGTTGTCTCTCGTATCCCAGATGTGGGCAACCCGTGGCTGGATGCGGGCATTGTTGCTTACTCAACGCTCAATTATCGTCATGACAGAGATTACTGGGAGAAATGGTTTCCAGCAGAGCTGATCTGCGAGTCTTTGCCAGGGCAGTTCAGAAACTGGTTCTACTCCATGCTTGCCATGAGTACCATCTTGGAACGTCGCCCGCCCTTCCGCACATGTTTCGGCCACGGGCTCGTGCTTGACGAGAAAGGAGAGGAGATGCACAAGTCCTCTGGCAATGTAATTTGGTTTGACGATGCTGCTGAAAGTATTGGCGCGGACGTTATGAGGTGGATGTACTGCACAAGCAAACCTGAGAATAACATGCTCTTCGGCTACACGAAGGCGGACGAGATCAAGCGGAGGTTTCTCATACCTTTATGGAATGTTTACAGCTTCTTCGTAACATACGCCAACCTAGACAAGTGGACACCAAAAGAGGCCACTGAGGAGTACTCGCTCTTAGACCGCTGGATTCTCTCAAAGCTTCAAACTCTCGTCCAAGACGTAACTGATTGCTTAGAAAAATACGATGTGTACGCTGCCACCACAAGCATAGAGCAGTTCGTGGACGAATTGTCTAAATGGTATGTTCGTCGTTCGCGACGGAGATTCTGGAAGAGCGAAGCGGACGTGGACAAAAAGGCTGGCTACACAACCTTATACGCCTGCCTGACAACGCTTGTCAAACTTCTCGCACCCTTCCTTCCCTTCCTCGCCGAAGAGATGTATCAGAATCTAGTGCGTGCTGTAAGGCGTGACGGCCCCGAGAGCGTGCATCACAATGAGTGGCCACTGGCTGAGGAGTCTCTAGTTGATAGGGAATTGATATCAGCTATGGATTTGGCTGTGAAGATCTGTGGTATAGGGCGGTCAGCACGAGATAAGGCTGGAATAAAGTTGCGACAGCCCCTGCACATGGCTAAGATTGTGGTAGAAGAGACTGTCATTGAGGGATTGCGGGAGCTTACGCACTTGATCAAAGACGAACTCAATGTGAAGGAGATAGCCTTTACGACGGAGAAGGAGGAAGTTGTGGATTATGCAGTACGCCTCTTGCCACAAGTACTTGGAAAGAAGTACGGACGACTTTTCTCCAAACTGCGTGCAGCGGTAACTAGCATGGACACCGACACGCTTCTCCAAAGACTTCAGAAAGGCCAGGGTGTTGAGGTGAAAGTGGACGATCAGGTCATTACGTTGCTGCCAGAAGAAGTTGAAGTTCATGCTCGACCGAAGGAAGGTTATACTCTGGCGGAAGAGGAGGGGATTCTTGTCGCCGTAGATACGGTAATTACTGAAGAACTGAAGAAGGAAGGGCTGGCTCGCGACATCGTGCGCCGCGTACAGAATCAACGCAAAGAAGCAGGCTTTGACATTGCAGACCATATCGAGATCTATTATCAAGCTGGGCCGAAGCTCACAGTGGTCTTCACCACGCATGGAGATTACATCGCCTCAGAGACCCTGTCAACATCTATACAAAAGGCTGAACCACCAGCAGAGGCGTATGTTGCGGACTATAAGCTTGATGGCGAGTCACTTAGGATTGGGCTGATTCGCACCTAGAAATCATCAAGACGCCCCCAAAGGCTGAACTCGTCAGAGCGAGACAAGTTTTAAGTTGACAGCCATTCTATGTATTGGGAGGAGGATTCTAAATGCTGTTTGTAACGCTTTTGATACCGAAGGGTAAGGGCGAAGAGGCCGTCAGATACTTGAGAGAACTCAAGGCTCCAAAGGGCATCACTATACGAGACATATACTTCACATTCGGAAGATACGACGGCATAATAATCTTCGAGGCCCCAAGCACCAAGGATGCGATGGACTTTGCCATGAAAGTGGGCTTTGCAACACACTATACGATGGAGACGCTAACAGCAGTCCAGGCAAGAGGGGCCTAAAATCCTCTTTCTTTTTCTACATTGCACGACTTTGATCAGATTAAGAAGGGAAATGAGAGGAAAAATATTGCAACCATTCCTAAGGCAGCGAGTTTCCTCCCGGTCGTTACCTTTGAAGCGTCATCCAAGGGACCTGGATGCCTCATAAAGGCGAAGAAGATTGCAATTACTGCCCACATGAGGAAGGCTTCCCAAACGAGAAGGCCCAAAATGAGGAAAGCTGTTATTGAAAGATAAGATAGGATGGTGCGGATTCTTTCCCCAAGGAAGGTTCGTGCTATGTGGCCGCCATCGAACATTCCCACTGGCAAGAGATTGAGGACGGTGACGATCATCCCAACCCATCCTGCGAAGGCAACTGGATGCAGGAACACCACTGGTACAGAGCTAGGATCTGGGCGAGGTGGAAGTTCCCCTAGTGGAGGAAACCATCTCGCAACAAACTCGAACAGGATGGAAACGGGAAGCGTAGGAGCATCTGGAGGAGCCCATCCGTAGTTTGAGAGAGGAACACCTACAATTGTAACGGCAATTGCCACAAGGAAGCCTACTATCGGGCCTGCAGAGCCCAAGTCGAATAGGGCGTCTCTGTTTGGGGGGAGAGATTTCTGTTGGATAACTGCTCCGAAGGTGCCGATGGGTGGTGGGCCTGGTACGAAGTAGGGGTAAGTGGCTTCGACGCCGTGCTTGTCAGCTGCAATCTTATGTCCCATTTCATGAGAACCCAGTATAGCCATTATCGCACCTGTAAACATGACAGCATCTGTTACATCCGATGATTGAAAATATCCAGCGATGAACACTGTTGCGAGTGTGGCGAAGAGTAGCGTTATGTTAATGGTTTTTCGGCTTGATTTTGTAGGGGGTTTGCGTATAGCTTGTAACACAATTTTCTCTTCTCTTCTTCTGAGAATTGGGACAAGGCTTAGAGGGTCTAGGCGTTTTACGAGCCTTAGGAAGGCCTTCTTTGAGTCTTCTTGTTGTGTTATGTAGAAGGTTGGTACGCCGTACTCTAGGAAGCCTTCTTCCACTTGGAATTCTGATTCAACTAGGCTGCGTATCTGTTCGAAGGGGATGCTCTCGGTGGGAGGCTGAGAGGGAAAGGCCTCTGAAGGTGTGTCGGACATTGTTGTTCACTAGTGATCCGTAGCTTGGATATAAGTGTGATGTGTTCGCAGAGTTTGGCTTTTTGGGTTATGCGGTTGTATTCTTCTGTGCCTAGTCTGGGTTTTTCTATGATGAAGCAGAGCGATTGTAGCTTGTTGGTGAATTTATCGAGTGTGAGATATGCTTATTTTTTCTTGTTATGTTTGCTCTTGAGTTTTTCTTTGACCCGCTTTAAAACATGTCTTAGATTTTCTTCAGGTGTATTGTTTAGCGAGGTTGTTGTATCTGGTATTATGTTTTCTTCTTTTCCAGTGTGTAAGTGTCTTGGGAATGTTTCAATCTCAGGGTGGTCTGGTGCTGTGTTGATTCGATATAGTTCTTGGGCTCTCTGCCAATGGAAGGAATAATCGTGGTCTACGGGGTAGTGTATGTCATGAAGGATTCGTCGATAAAGAGTAAACGTATCCTGTCCCTAAAGATAAGTGGCTCTTGTTTTAGGATGTCTCTGAATTCATTAGACGCTATTTTGGCGAGTTTTCGATATCTTTCCCGAAGCTGCATTAGGGGGGTCCTCGTAATTCATTCAGTTTCTCTTCGAGTTTTTTTAGCATGTCTTGCATGTCTATTTGATAGGCGAGCGCGGAGAGGTAGTCTTCAAACGCCGGGTGTGCTTTTAAGTCTCCCTTTGCAATTTTCGCTTTGATTTCCTCTGGTTGGGCGATGCCGTATCGACTCAAGATTTCGGTTAGCCTTTCCCGGCTTTCTAGGATTGCGTGGACTAGGGCGTAGACTTCTATCTCCAACTTGGCTTCTGGAGAACTTTTCAGTATGTCAGCGACTTCTGAGGGCATTTTACGTCTCCTATTAAAAATATTACTGGCAAGCTGGTTTTTAACTTATTTGTGGGAGGCAGATGGTGGAAGAATGTTTATGGTTTACTGATTAATTATCTTAAAAGTTTTGCAGTTCGCAGTTCGTAGGTTTTAGAGTTGCGTTTGATCTAAACTGAGGTATGAAAAGGTCATTCCTTAGGTTAGGGGCGGTCTTTGACCCGAAGGAACGCTTGATGCGTCTGCTGGAAGTTGTACCTTCTCTTTGTAAACGGTAGAGTTGCCCATTTTTCTTATTCCATTGTAGTTATGAGTTATTATTTCAGTTATTTGTTAAAAGGATGTGAATTGTATAACCTTTTTGTGCATGGGAGTCTTGCTTGAGACAATCACACATGCGCGTGTTACTGTTTCGCTTGTATTTTCTGGGTTGAAGGAAAAGTTGAGAGTACGGGTTTGTTCTTTCCTTGTATGAGGCCCGAATCGAAAAGATTCTTAAACGGCAAAAACTTATCCTTCAAATCTGTAGGAGTAAGGTTCAATTATGTTGGCTTTGACGGTTGATGTTGAAGAGGGGTTTCATGGTTTATGGCCAAGTGCACATAGCACAATGGAACATCACGAATCCCCCGAAGGGGCATTCATAAAACCACTGCGAAGCCTCCTGAATCTTTTCGAAGAGTATCATGTGAGTTCTACTTTTTTTGTGTTGGGTGAGATCGCCGAGATTTTTCCTGAGGTTGTTGAAGAGAGTTATGATCGTGGTCACGAGATTGGGTCTCATGGATATTCTCATGTTGATTTTACGAGGTTTTCGTTGAGTAGGTTGGAGGAGATGGAGAGGAAGAGTCGTGGCATTTTAGCAAAGACTACTGGAGAGGAGCCTATCGGGTTTAGGGCTCCTTTTGCTAGAATAAATCCTGCAATTGTTTCTTTGCTCAGTAGGATGGGTTATGTTTATGATTCGTCTGTTGTTCCCTCTTTGGGGGTTCCTGGTTGGTGGAGCAATTATGGTGCTTCTCTTAGTCCGTATCGTATTGATATTGAGGATAAAGAGTTTTTTGAGGTGCCTATAGCGGTTTTTCCCTTCTTGCGTCTGCCCATTGGCGGATGGTTTTTGAGGAATTTTGGCGTGGCTTATGTTGAAGCGGCAATAAGGTGGTTTCTTCGTAGGGGCATACCAGTGGTAGTTTATGTTCATCCGTTTGATGTGGACTCTGAGGTGGAGAGGTTGGGAGGTTTTCGTTTTCATATAACTAGGCATTGTGGAGAGTACACGCTTAAAGCTATCAGGAACCTTCTGGAGACATTCGACTGTCCAAAAGTGCCTATTCGAGATACATTGAGGGAAATTATGGTTCACAAGGCATGATTCAAACCCGATCTGCAGGGCTTATGTAAAAGACTGGCAGTCTCATCATGCGCATTAGTTTCAGGACTGGAAGGATATTCCACACGCCTTGGATTCTTACTCTTTTTGTCAGATAGGCTACATAAGAATTTACTTGACCTAGGATAATCCTAAGAAAAGTCTGTGGAGACATTGTGACCTCGATGGCTTCTTCTTCGTATTCATTCTCGACACCGCCAACCTCGACTGTCTCCTTGCCTATTTGGAAAACGATTCTTCTACTCTCGCACAAATCTCTAATCTTGTCGTTGGAGAGTAACGCGTGAAGTAGGGCGGAATGCGATAATGTTTTTACCATCATTACTCCGACATCGAGTTTCAGCCAGTCTTTAAGAGCTTCATCTGCGTGTGATAAAGCTGGCGAACCCACAACTATCATGTCTACATCCTTGTCATTACAGTAATTCAGTGTTGCTTGAATTAGAACCTGGACCGATGGAATATTTTTGGCTTGGAACTCGAGGAGGTTTCCTTGCCTAAGCCCACCTATTTCTGTTGTTATAGAGAGTACGGCAAATCCCGTTATTTCATCATCTGCCGATGCGACGAAAACACTATCTTTGTGAACACCCGGGCAATGCATGAAGTACCTCAAGAAGTCCCCATCTCGGACAAAATAGGAGTACCCGGTCAAAGTATGGTGGCATAGCTCAACGAGATATAGCAGATCTTTTCCCCTATACTTTCGGACAGTTAATCTAGATGGAGCCAATGAGAGCCACTCCCTTAAGGATTAAGGTTAGCAACGTCTTGAAAGAACCGAACTTGATCTTTGCTCTTCCAAGAGATACCAACATGATCAAACATGCGATTCTTTTGAGTCTGCCCATGTTCCTAAAGTTGGCTATTACGTGAAGTGAATTCTTATCTAGGACTATCTCAATTCTACTCTGATCTTTCTTTGGTTTCTTGTCAACTCTGCCGAGTATCTCCGTAACAGAAAACTTGGAATTGTCAAGACGGAAGCATAAATCAACTCCTAACTTGCGTAGTGCCTCCTTCAAACTTTGATTTTTTTGCAGCAAATCGAATAAGCCACTTTTTATCACCTTCGCGGGTTTTATTATTCTCATATAGACAGGGGATTGCTTAACCTCGACAAACCCGATCCTTTTATTATGATTATATGCATCGGATCCCTTGACATGCCAAGTGAAAGCTAAAACAGCACCTCTTGATTTTGCTGCTTTTAGCCTTATGTCAACTAATTTAGCGTAGAGTCCCCTTCTTCTATAGCGTGGGTGGATGGCGGCATCACTGAGCGATGCGGTGCGTAACTTATTTTTCCCAACTGCTAAATCTCTAAAAATGAGGCCTCCATGCCCGACGATTTTATTGTCAACTTCCATTAAGACAACATTTTCTTTGCTAGCAGTTGGATGATCAACGTAGCGAGCGTGCCATTCCTGACTTGTTCTCCATTGCCCGTAACAGAGGTTAAGAAAATCCAGTATTTTTTCGGTTTCACCAAGTTCGTAGTGTCTCACGGTTATGTTTTTTGCGTGGAATTGCGCTTTCTTTTTGCTCATCTTATCTCACCAGCAGATTCATAAGGGTCATGAACTTTGGAAAGGGTAAAGTCTCTATCAAAGAATAAGGCGACGGCATAGAATTAAGTAAATTCCTCTTGTCGAAAGTAGATTTGAAGCTCATTTTTTCACTCTCATAGGGTATACTTTTCTTTTAGTTGTTGGCTGGGAATATCTGTAAATCTTTGTTTGCGATTTGAGATAAAGTCTACTATTTACCATACATTCTGTTTTCAAGAGAAGAAAAAATAAAAAGGGGGGTTTGGCGATTTAGCAGTCGTGTTGAGGTTTCTCGCTTATTGTGCCTAGTTTTTCAACGATGCTGACTGTTGGTGGACAGTATAGTGTTCCGGTTGCTGATTTGTATGTGATTCTTACTATGAGGTCTGTGACGTGGAGGTTGATGTGTTGTAGTTCGAACTTGTGTTCGTCGAACCATTTCGCTGCGTAGTAGGTGTCTTGTCCAGTCCATCCGTGGACTTTGAAGCCTACGGTTCCGTTCTTGTCCTTGTATGTTGAGATCACCGCGTAGCCATAACGGTCTGTCACTGCGCCGCCTTCGTAGAAGCCGTATTCACTCAGGGCCTTGTCCCAGCAGGTTACAGCGTAGTAGCCGTCTCCCACTGTGGTGCCGCTTATTGCCTGCGAGAAGTCGTTTAGGTACTTTGCTACTTCGTTGACAAATGACCCGCCCACGGCAATTATGTTGGAGCTTGCGACAGGCCATGAGGTGGTCATACCTTGTCCGGTGCGTGAATAGCACCAGTCGTCGACAAGGTGGT
>JBHIEV010000046.1:0-10984 GCA_046760805.1 Bathyarchaeia archaeon | reverse complement strand
TAGTATGTGGCTAAGGCACCCGTCTTTCGAGCTTCTCTCTCCAGTCTCGAATAAACTACCGTTCCAATTGGAAGAAGGATGATTGTCTGTAAGACTAGCATTCCCAATGCTGTAAGCATGGCTGGGTCTGAGATTCCCGCTCCATTGAGAAGAGCCCATCTGGTTGCCTGCACCCCATGAGTTATGGGTATTGCCCAAGCGATGGCTTTCCCCCACCTAGGCAGCAGTTCTACAGGGAACGCAAGACCACAGAGGAAGACCATCATGGTCCACAGCACTTGGCCAAGTTCACGTTCCCTTTTGGCTAGGAAGCATACGCCTGCGAAGACGAAACCGAAAGATGCCATTGATATGATGGTTAGCAGAACAAAGAATGCTGCGACTAAGACGTTTGGTTGAGCAGTTGATTCGAAGCCGAAGAGTAGAGTTCCTAGCAGTAGAACAACACAGAAGTTTATGAGGCTGAAGACTATGTCCCCCATCATCTTGCCCAAAAGCCAAACTAGCTTATTGGAAGGCGTCACGAAGACAAGTTCCAGCGTGCCGTGCTCCTGTTCACCTCTAAGGGCGCGAGCACCGCCCCAAACGGCAGAGAAGATAAAACCATTGAAGGCGAAACCTATAGTCACAAATGAAAGAAAGTGCGGCATATCTGTCAGGTCCGTGAAGAATTTGACACCTCCAACTCCCATTATTCGTGAAGTTATCCAAGAGGTGAGGACAAAGAAGAAAGGAACAGATATGTTGAAGGCCACCAAACCCCTAATGCTAACTGCACGCACGACCATTTTCAACGAGGATATAAATGAGACCCAGAAGGTGCGAACGATGAAACGCATACCCATATCGACACCGCCTAGAACAAATAGAGAGTACCCTTCTTCTTTGCTCTGCGTTCGACGATCTTGAGGGTGAGATGGCCCGCGATCATAAAGATCGCAGCAATGATGTATAGTGGTAGAAGGGCAAGCCAGATAGCGCTTATGTTTGCACCTTTGAGGATTGATTCTCTCATAACCAGTATGCCGTAAGTCACTGGTAAGAGATAGGAGACATATTGAAGCATTTGTGGAAGTGAAGTTACTGGAAAAGCCACTCCAGAAAAGAAACGTATCGGTCCTTGTAGTCCAGAGGCTAACGTATCAGCGGCTCTAGTTAACACAAAGAAACCCGCGAAGAAAACCCCGACAGCTATCAGAGCCGCCATAGTAGACACTATGGATACTAGAACTGCGGGCACGCTTGCTATGTTCGGCTGTAACCCGAATACTGCTCCGCCAAGGAAGAATATACATGCTATCCACCATGAGGCTTCCACTAGAGAAGAAACTCCTGACGCTAGAAGTATCGTCATCTTGTTCGTGGGGGTAATGAAGAGCGCCTCTATGGTTCCCATCCACCTCTCGTGCTGTATTGACATTCCAGTTCCCCAAAGCAGTCGATTATAAAGAAGATAGACTATTGTTCCAACTACTATGTAGCCAGCAAAGGGACCATATGGCTTGAAAGCTTCTGATATATCTTCTACAGTGCCCAAAGCACTGTAGGTATAAATGTTCAGTCCAAGTAGTGGGATAGGCCAGATCACAGTCGCAACTATCCACGCCTTGTAGGCGGTGAAAAGCTTCATGTTGCGTACAAATACCGCCTTGAAGGTACGCCACTCTCTCACCAGATTCAATCTCTCAGCTTCCTCCCAGTCAGAGATATGAACACATCCTCCAGCGTCGGCTTCGTCTGTTCGAAGGCGATGATTCTCACTCCACTTTTTATTAGGAACTCGGTGGCTGTTGGAATTACCTCCTCCGCCTCGTCTGTGTGGATTTTTATAGTTGCCTCACCCACAACGGGATCGGTGAAGGTCACAACCGCCTTCTTGACGCCGCCCATCAACTCTATTTTCCGTTCTTCTTCCTGTTTTAGGTTCGATACGTTTATCTGTATGATGTCCATTTGCTGGAGATTCTTCTTGAGGTTCTCAGGCGTGTCCAACGCTATTATCTTCCCGTAGTCGATTATTGCCACTCTGTCGCAGAGCTGGTCTGCCTCCTCCATATAGTGGGTTGTGTGGAGGATCGTCTTCTTCTGTTCTCCTTGGAGCTTCTTTTTTATGAAGTCGCGAATCACCCTAGCAGAGCCTGGGTCGAGTCCTAGTGTTGGCTCATCCAGTAACAGAAGCGGAGGGTCGTTCACAAGGCCTCTTATGACATGTAGCCTTTGCTTCATACCTCGTGAGTACTTTTCCACAGGTTCATCTGCTCGCTTCTCTAACTCGACAAGTTTCAGTAACTCGTCTATACGTTCCTTCGCCAATCGGTCTGGGATGTTGTATAGTTGGGAGAAGAACCAGAGGTTTTCTCTTCCTGTGAGGCGCCAGTATAAGCCTCTCTCTCCTCCTGTGACAACTCCGATACACTCTCGCACTTCCTCTGCCTGTTTGACAATGTCGTAGCCGTTAACCACTGCCGTTCCATCATCAGGAAGAAGAAGCGTGCATAGGAGTTTGATTGTTGTCGTCTTGCCAGCTCCATTGGGTCCTAAGAGACCGAAAAGTTCGCCCCTTTTTATGCCGATGTTTATATGATCTACAGCAACTATCTCTTCCTTCTTAGGTCTAACTCTGGCGAACAGTCGTCTGAGACTGCTGCCTTCAGCTTGGGCTTTCTTCTCGAATACTTTTGTTAAGTCCTTGGTTTCTATGGCATAGTCTGGCAAGATACTCCACTCTAAGGAGTTTCGTCTAACTAGACGCAAATCCTCTCTCTTATTCTTTTCTCCAGACTGTACCATGGTTATCTAGGGCATAGCTAATAACAAACTTTCCGTTCCACTTATTAATCAGAGACAAGAATTTAACGAATCTAACCAATGCACATAGGAGAGAGGTCGGTATGCAAGACGCTTTAGAATCGATTCTAGATTATGGACTAACCCTTGGAGTGGAATTTGTTGACGTAAGAGTTCAGGACACAATTGGCACAACAATAAGAGCCGTAGACGGAAAGACAAAACAACTCATAAACTCCCACAACAAAGGCGCTGGAATCAGAGCATTCAGCAAAGGAGCGTGGGGCTTCTCCAGCACAAACAACTTGGGCAAAAAATCCCTGAAGAACGCAACCAAACAAGCCGTTAAGATGGCAAGAGCTGCTGAAAAGAAGGTCAAAACCAGGTTTGAGCTGAAGCTACCGAAGCCTGTGGTGGATTTCGTTAAGATTTCGGCTAAAAAGAAGTTGATGGAAACTCCTGTAGATGAGAAGGTTGAGTATGTGCTAGCCTTGGACAAATCAGCGAGAGAGCGCAACGAAGTTGTGAACACAAACGAGCTATACATGGATTCTTCGGGCTCGCTAATAGTCTCTAACTCCAACGGTACATACGTTGAGACAAACATAAACTACGTCTTCGCCACAGCGTATGTCTTCGCCCAAGAGGGCAGCGTGAAACAACAAGGATACGAGCCCGAGGCAGGAGCAGGAGGATTCGAAATTGTCGAGACAGAACACGCTCAGAAACTTGGGGAGATATCAGCCGACAAAGCTATTCGACTGTTGAAAGCAAAATCTGCTCCAGCAGGCAAGTTTTCTGCCGTCCTAGACCCAAGACTGGCAGGAATATTCATCCACGAAGCCTTCGGACACGCATGTGAAGCCGACGGGGTTCTTGCTGGCATGTCAATTCTTGAGGGCAAAATCAATGAGAAAGTCGGGTCGGAAATTGTGACAGTTATTGATGACCCCACCCTGAAAGGAAAGTTTGGATATTTCCCCTACGATAGCGAGGGCACACCAGCTAGGCGAAAAGTTCTGGTCAAAAACGGGATTTTGAGGGGTTTCATGCACAACCTCGAGACCTCAAGTAGAATGGGCGTCGAACCGAATGGGAGTGCAAGAGCCGAAACCTACCAACATATTCCCGTCGTGAGAATGAGTAATACCTACATCGAAAAGGGTGACTACACCTTCGAGGAGATGATCGAAGACATAGATGAAGGCATATACGCGAAGGGATCAATCTACGGTTATGTCGACCCGGCAAAGGGACAGTTCATGTTTAAACCAGAGGAGGCTTACATGATAGAACGTGGTGAATTGACATCCCTTCTTCGGGAAGCAGCTATATCAGGATTGATACTGGAGGTTTTGAAAAACACTGAAGCTGTTGGAAAGGACTTCCAGATGATGGACCCCGGCTTCTGCGGGAAGTCCTTACAGAGTGCCAGGGTTGACGATGGGGGCCCGCATATTAAAGTCAGAGAAGTGGTTTTTGGGGGGATGTAAATGAGTGTAGACCTAATTGATGCAGGAGTGAAGGCTGTTGAAGCCGCCCTCAAGGCTGAAGCAGAACAGGCTGAAGCCTTCCTCATTCAAACATATCATGCCACAGTCGAGATAGAAAAGGGATCAGTGAAGCATGCATACACTGTCTCGGATGATGGCCTCAGCATAAAAGCCATCTACAGAGGGGCCGCGGGACTTTCCTACACCACCACCCTCGAAACTAAGCAAGTAGAGGAGGCTGCCAGACTCGCTTCTGCACAAGCTAAAGCCGGAACGCCAGATCCAGACTTCAAGTCGCTTCCGGAGCCCAAAGCTCTCCCAACAGTTAGAGGGATTTTCGACAAGAAGATCGTTGAAATGGATTCTGAAGACCTCGTTGAGATGGCAATCGAGATAGCGGAGTCACAGAAGATTGACAAAAGAATCTACTCTGTTAACTCGGCTATTAGGTGCGGATGGCAGAAAATCGCGGTTGTGAACTCTCTTGGTATAGAATGTGAGGACAAGTCGACCCTTGCTTATGCTGATGGAGCAGCCACTGCAAAAGAGAAGGGCGAGATGTCCTCTGGCTTTGAGCTTCAAACGTCAAGAAAGCTTGCAGACATAGACCCGGCATGGATTGGAAGAACAGCTGGTGAACATGCCGTCAAATCTCTCTTTGGAAGAAAAATAAAGACCTCAACTTTGCCTGTCGTCTTGGATCCGATAGCTGCTTCGAATATTTTCATGGAAGCCATCATGCCTGGCGTTAATGCGGAGAACATACAGTACAAGCGGTCATATTTGTGCGAGGAGTTGGGGGAGAAGATTGGGTCAGACTTGTTTACGGTGGTTGATGATGGGACGTATGCTGGAGGAGTGGGTTCACTTGGCTTTGACGCTGAAGGTGCGCCTTCTCAAAAGAACATGATAATAGAGAAGGGAGTTCTGAAAGGCTATCTGTACGACTCCTACACGGCTGGGAAAGAAGGTAAAGAGAGTACAGGGAATGCTTTGAGAGTGGTATCTGGCTCCGTGTTTCCGGATTACAGAGGGAGACCCGCAATAGGAGTTAGGAATCTTATGGTCAAGCCTGGGAAGGGAACGACCGAAGATCTGATCTCAGAGGTAGATAACGGTATACTGCTCAGAGCCACATGGGACAGACCCAACCTCGCAACCGGAGAATTCTCTGGTCTAATATCAGACGGGTACAGAATCGAGGATGGAGAGGTCAAGTACGCGACCAAACAGACGAACATCGGCATAAACATGATAGACTTCTACAAGCAGATAAGCGCAGTGGCAGCGGATTCACGTCAAATCTTCCTGCCCTCAAGGCCCTACAGCATCGTAACCCCGGCGATTAGAGTGGACAAAGTGACAGTATCTGGTGCCCAATAATAAGTGACCTAAAAGATAACCGTATTTTGAGCCACAGACTTTCCTTGCTTCCATATTTGTCAAAATCTTAGTGGTAGAAGACTTAACCGTTAGATTTCTATTCTATAAGTGAGGCCTATGAAGTTGCGAAGTTTTTGAAAATCAACAATACCTTGATCTTTCTAGACTTCTAATCTCTAGCTTTTTCCGCCCGAAAAAAGGGAAGAAAAGAGTTTATGGTTCTGTTGTTCTAACAAATGATCTTGCGTCTTTGCCATTCCATTGCCTCAGCCTTTTTGCGTTCTGCATCCAACAGAGCAGTCTCGATTCCCTTTTGATCGTAATGGCTGTTCTCAGAAACAACAACGCAAGCATTTCTTTTGTGCAGACCTATGGAATCCTGTAGACTGCCACCAAGTTTTAGCAGTCGAAGGAGTTTGCCTGCCAGTGCGCTCTTATTTTTCGGATCAACTCTTTTCATTTCTTCACCACAATAGGTATGGGTGAGAAAAGAGACATAGGTATTGTGCCGTCACATGACGGGGCTTTGGTGTAGTCATATGACGTCTATACAAATATATGATACTACGTGGATTCTTTTGCATAGGTGTTTGAAAATGACGCTGTTTGAAGTTGCTTTAAAAGTAACATTTAACGCTTTTTTCCTGGACTTGACCCGCAGATTTCCTTCTGCCAGTATATTCATCTGGTGTAACAGAGAAAATGATGTCATTGAGGTTGTTGTGAGGAAGTCAGAGGAGTATCCCCTTGTTATGGACGAAATTCGTACACACTCTATTATGGGAGTTATTGAAGAGGTATCTGATGATCGCAGATTCTACTTAAACGTACACGAATGCCATTGCATGAAACAAGATACGATAGTGAGACATATTGGGGAGTTGGATATTCTGAACATTTTCCCAAACATGGTCGAAAATGGCTGGGTGTATCATCGTCTCATAGTGTTCAAACATAAGGACCTAGAAGAGCTTCTGCGACGCTTTGAAAATTGGGGATGGACTTACAAAATCCTACGCAAGGTTCCTTTTGATGGGTTTATCGCGAGTTCCCTCACCCTAACCGCCGATGCGCTATTCTCTGGCCTAACTGAGAGACAGATGAATGCCATTCTTACCGCATATCGACATGGCTACTACAACCTACCAAGAGATGCTGACGTTCAAACCATAGCTACCAAAGAGAAAGTGCCGAGAACAACATTTCAGGAGCACCTCAAAAAGGCTGAAAACAAACTTGTGGCGGCTCTAGTTCCACATATCCAACTGTTCAACCATGCTTCGCCAGCGAGAAGGAGAAGCCTTAGCGTAAAATCAGGTGCATAGTATACGCTAAGATAGACTCACTAACTTTTCCATCTTCATCTGATTAACTTCTGACATTACCTCATGGAACCACTTTGTTCCCTCACGATATTTCGCTTGAAGATCCTTCTCATTCTCTACGAAGAAGAGATCCTTGAGCTTACTGACTACGTCAATGGGCAGTTCGTAGTGGATGTAATGCATCCTGAAGTCATAATGGACAGGCTTATGCCTGATCCGCAAAGCTTCAACTAATGAGGCAAGGGTAATAGCACGGTAGAAATCTATGGCTTCAAGGTGATTGCCTCTGTTGATCTCTTTTTGTGCAAAATTGTTGAACATCTCAAACCTCGCCTGCAATCTCTTCAGTCTGTTCTGCAATTTCTTGACTAGGGCATTTTTGTCCAAAGTAGGGAGCTTAATTCTATCGGACTTATTGAAATAGAATACAGCGTTACCATGTATCTCTGGTTCCAGAAACTTGTCTGGACTGCTGAGTTTAAAGACAGCAAGATCAACGATAAGATATTCGTTTGCACCTTCCAGTCTGTAGAAGGCTTGGAAGATTCCTGATTCTGGCGGATGTGTTACATCATACTTCTGTTTAGTATTGGACAAAGATTTCAAGGCTTTTTCCACAGCAAGGAATGTCTCATCGACTTTCTTATCGTCTACGACCAAGTAGAGGTCAATATCCGACCATTCGTCGATTCGGTCGAAGGCTGCTGCACCTCCTTCCCAAAAGGCATGGACATAATCAAGTGGTTCCAAGGCATCTAAAAGGGTGTGAATTATGATCTCACGCGTCAATCTATCGTCGTTACTCATCGAGAAGGCCTCTCTTAAAGGGCAGGGAAGTGGATTTGAACATCGCGCTCATATATGTCTTCGTGTTAGTCAGAGTCATCAGTTTGAAGAACTTGGTCTTAGCTTTTGAAAAGCAAGTCAATTCATGAATGCATGCTGCTGATTACCCAGCGACCAGTTGCGCCATTCCATGTGAGTTTGTATTTTTCGTCTATCAGAACGTACGCTGAAGGCTTTCTCATGTCCCTTATCATATCCCAGTGCACACTTGATTCGTTCAGTTGCGATTTGTCTCTGTCCCCAAGAACGTGAAGTCTATACGCCGAACCAAAAGCGATGTGAACTGTGCCCCCAATCTTCTCGTCAAACAAGATCTGCTTAGAAATCCTCTGTATTCCGGGATGCAAACCCAACGCAATTTCACCGAGACTTGTCGCGCCAGGATTTTCTTCTAGGAATTTGTCGAGGTAATCTTGACCAACTTTGGCCTTCCAATCCACAACTTTCCCGTTCTTGAACTTGATTCTTATTCCGCTCACTTCTGGTCCAGCACGCGCGCTATAATACTGCGGTAGTTTTGGAAACGTTATGACTCCTTGGACAGAGTCTTTTCTGGGTGCGTTGAAGATTTCGTCTGATGGGAAGTTTCTTTTTCCTTCACTTGTGATCCATCTGTGCCCTTCAACACTCATTTTGAGATCGGTTTCGTCTTCTTTGTCAACGATTCTAACCGTTCTAGAGCCTTCCAACACCTTCTTCTTTAATTCTTTTTGTTTTTCTTCAACTGTTTGCCAAGCCTTCATAGGATTGTCACGGTCTAGCAGCATGACTTTCCAGACGTAGTCTGTGTATTCGCTGTACGACATTCCCATGTCTTGGGCGTAGGCTTCAGTCGGGAACAGAGTGACGCACCATGGAATCAGGAAATCCCCTTTGTCGTCGACTTCGTAGGCTCTGTCTCTGTATGGTTTGATGGCTGTGCTTCTCATAGCGATTCTTTTAGGATCGACTGTAGCCATGGACCTAGTGTTCGTCTCGCTTCTAATAGAAAGTCTAGCTGCCACATGATCTAGTCTCTTTAAAGCCTCTTCAGGTTTTGACTTCAACACGGTTTCTGAGGCTCTGGTATAGAAGGTGTAGGGATACCACGACGGAACGACATCAAGGAAGACGTTTCCCCCAGCATCCAGCACTCTCTCTGTGACTAGCTTCGCCAGTTCATCGGCTGGCGGCTCATAGGTTATCATAAGCCTCTTTTGACCATTCTTCCAAGCCTGAGCAAGATCTACCTCACCCAATGAATAGTCCACGAGTATATCTGCAAGCTTTTCTAAATAGGGATCTGTCATGGACTTGTCTTTGCTGAATAGACTATTAAAGCTAATTGTGATAGGTCCCATTAGGATGACTAGGTCAAGTCTATGGATAATTGAAGGAAACGACCTTCAGCTCAGAAACAAGAAGTTACTCACTTATGCCATCGCATTAGGCCTAGCCTCGGCCATGCACTGCAAGTATTTTCAGAGTGATTTTTAGGCGCTTACTGAGACGTCTCCAATCAGAATCGTCGGCGCAATCAGGGTGGCGTCCTTTATCAACGCAGCATTATAGAACTGAACCTGCTTCACATCATTCCCAATAATCTTCACATTCTTCAGCAAACTCAGTATGTCTCCTCCTATCATCGCTTCCTTGATTGAATGTGTTATTTCTCCGTTCTCGATTTTGGAGGCCATGTAAGGTGCCATGCTGAATGCGCCGGTCTGAGGATTGGAGGTATGCGCGCCTATGAAATCCTTGGTTATGATCCCATTCTTAACATCCTCCACGATCTCATCTTTGGAGTTGGTTCCAGGTTCTATGACTATGTTTGTTGGGCCGATGAAGGGCTCCAATCTATACTTTGGAACCAGCTGAAGCAGTACATTTCTAGCGGCGTTTCCGGTGCTTTCTCTATTTTCTTTCTTTGCGGTATAGGTGTCGTAGAGGAAACTTCTCAGTACTCCCTTCTCGATTATTGGCGTCTTCGTTGTCGGGGCGCCCTCGTCGTCGAAGATCTTCGAGCCAGTAGCTCTTGGGAGCCTTCCGTCGTCTTTCATAGTCAAGACTTCGGATGCTATCTGTTGATTTAACTTCCCGACAAGTGGAGATCGTTGCCTCTGAACCTGATCGGCTCTTACTTCTTGGATCAGCGTGTATATTAAAAGGTTTGAGAGCGCATCAGGAGCCATGACTAGGTCCATCTTTCCTCCTTTGACGGCTCTCGGGTGCAACTGCTGGATGGCGAGTTCTAAGGCGTTTTCAGCGATTTTTACGGGCTTTTCTTCATCCCAGAAGCAGTTGGAGTAGTCGTCAAATCCTGCACCGCTTGAATCAGCTTCTTTGGCTAGAACGTAAACCCAAGAGTAAAAACCAGAACTCTTATAGTCTCCTGAAACTCCTAACGAATTCGCCACAGCTATCTCGTTTGTTAGCAGAAATGTAAGTCCTCGTACGGTTTCTGCACGCTTGTCGGCGGATGCTGCTTGCATTTGGCGGCTTACGAGGTCGATGGCTTCTTTAGGGGGTAGCTTGGAGATTCTTTTGTCGTAGATGGCTGTAACCTTTGCGTAGGCTTTCTTGTCAGGGAAGCTTTTGAAGTCGGGGTCGGGCTTCCTTACACGGCATGTTTTTAGCGCGCGCGTTACTACTTTGTTCATGGAGTCTTCGGAGAAGTCTGTTGTAAAGGTGAAGGCCAGGGAATAGCCGCCTTTCCTCTTCATGGCCAGCCTGATTCCTATTCCGCTATCGGTTCTACGCTCACCCAGTTTAACCTCTCCTTTTTCTGCTCTGATCTGCAACTCCGTTTTTCTGGAGAAGAATGCTTCCGCTTGGCTTGCCCCTTCCTTTTCCGCTCTTCTAATGACATACTCAAGGGCGTCCATTATCATTCCCTTCCTCCAACAACGGCACTCTTTATCCTAATATGCGGGCTTCCGCTTCCTGCAGGTACGAATTGATCCTCCTTTCCACATGAGCCTACACGAATTTCAAAGTCTTTGCCAATGGCATCTATGTTATTCAGGATTTCCAGCGTTAGTCCTGATAGTGAAACGTCGAGAAGTGGAGTTGAAATTTTTCCATGCTCTATTTTATAGGCCTCTTGAGCACTGAACTGGAATGTTCCTTTAGCTGGGTCGACCTGTCCCCCTCTGCTAGATTTCACATACA
>JBHIEV010000045.1:0-11019 GCA_046760805.1 Bathyarchaeia archaeon | reverse complement strand
TGGAATATTGGAATATTGGAATATAGAAACCGTAGCTGTTGACGAGAAGGTAATGCCTATACGACTAGGGTATCAATGGAGGAATGATGAAGAAGCAAAGTCCAGAGCATAAACCGGTCAACTACGTCGCTGTGGAGTCGGTAGATGAATACAGTGAGAGGATAAAGAAACGCGGAGGTAAGATCATTGGTCAGAAACAAGAGGTGCCAAGAATAGGCTGGTTTGCCTTCGCTCTGGACCCTGAGGGAAATGAATTCGGAATATTCCAGAGAGTGTAGGTTTGAGCAAAAGAACTCCAACCTTTCTTTGTTTGCGCGTGCAAGTTTCATTTTTTGGAAGAGTAGTAGTGGAGCCTATCTTGCACGTGTGCTAGATCAATAATTGCGCACACAGAACCGCAGAAAGTCTGATTACAACCGCACTACTCTCTTTTTTCGCTCAACTCAACCCGTCTCTTGCCTCTCACCAAGCTGGAGACGCGAATCCTGCCCTCAATCTCCAACCTCATCAAAACCTTGTTTAGCTCTCCAAATCCAACATCATTATACACTTCCCTCAACAGACCAAGCAGCTCATCATCAGTCAAAGCGCCCTTGCTCTCCAAGAACTCCACAACCTTCACATCCAACGGCTCAGCCCTCCACGTTCGGACAGCCACGTTTCAACCCGTCCTAGGCCACAGGGGTGGCTGGTTTCTTCACTCGCCTAACTTGCTTCATAAAAGTCTTGTACCAAGACTCCATATCTGGTGAGATGGTGGGTCCCACCTTTTCCATAGCAGCCTTGAAATCACTTAAAGCAACTTTCCCGGCTTCTATATCTCTACGCAACGCGTTCATCGCTGCTTCCCTACACAATGCTTCAATATCAGCGCCTGAATAATTGTCTGTCATCTTAGCCAGCTGAGCCAAATCAGCATCCTCGGTCAGGGGCATATCCTTTGTGTAAATCTTAAAAATCTCCAACCTTGCCTTTTCATCAGGGTCGGGGACATAAATCAACCTGTCGAACCTACCAGGCCTAAGGACAGCAGGATCAACAATGTCAGGTCTGTTTGTTGCAGCGATGACAACGACGTCCTCCAAGGCTACTATGCCGTCCATCTCCGTCAACAGTTGACTGATGACACGCTCAGTCACACCACTGTCAGCATAACCCAGACCCCTTTTCGGCACCAACGAATCAAATTCATCGAAGAAGATCACCGCTGGAGCTGCCATTCTGCCCTTCCTGAAAACTTCGCGAATCGCCTTCTCCGACTCGCCAACCCACTTAGAAAAGACTTCAGGACCCTTGATGGTGACGAAGTTCGCCTCGCTCTCTGTGGCAACGGCTCTAGCCAGCAAAGTCTTGCCGCAACCTGGTGGACCGAAGAGTAAGATTCCCTTCGGAGGTCTGATTCCCATCCTGACGAAGACTTCTGGATTCTTCAGGGGCCATTCGACAGCTTCTCTAAGTTCACTCTTTACATCCTCTAAGCCACCAATGTCTTTCCAATGAACTGCAGGGACCTCGATATACACCTCCCTCATCGCGGTTGGGGTGATCTCTTTGTAGGCATTTAGGAAATCTTCCATTCTGACTTCCATCTTTTCCAAAACGGCGGGCGGGATGCGTTCTTCCTCAAGGTTTATCTCGGGCAGATATCGGCGTAACGCTTTCATAGCAGTTTCACGACCCAAAGCTGCCAAGTCTGCGCCAGTGTATCCGTGTGTCATCTCGGAAAGTTTCTCCAATTTGACGTCTTCAGCTAGTGGCATCCCTCTGGTGTGTATCTGTAGGATTTCATGCCGTGCCCTCTTATCTGGTACTCCGATCTCTATCTCCCGATCAAATCTTCCGGGTCTCCGAAGAGCGGGATCAAGGGCGTTCACCCTGTTTGTCGCGCCGATGACTATTACGTTGCCTCTTCCCGCAAGGCCGTCCATCAAGGCTAGGAGCTGGGCAACTACCCTTCTCTCCACCTCTCCTGTGACCTCTTCTCTCTTTGGTGCAATGGCGTCGAGTTCGTCGATGAATATGATGCCAGGTGCGTTCTTCTCGGCCTGTTGAAAGATATCCCGTAGCCTTGCCTCCGATTCACCGTAGAACTTGCTCATTATTTCAGGACCATTTATTGAGAAGAAGTTTGCCTCTGACTCGTTTGCTACCGCTCTGGCGAGTAAGGTCTTCCCACAGCCTGGTGGACCGTGTAGCAAGACTCCTTTTGGGGGGTCTATGCCGAGCCTTTGGAAGAGTTCGGGGTGTCTTAGAGGCAGTTCAACCATCTCTCGTATTCGCTGGATCTCCTCGTGCAGTCCGCCTATGTCTTCGTAGGTGGTGCGAGGCATTCCTCTGGCTTCGGGGGCTGGTTCATTCAGGATCTGTAGATTTGTGTCGTATGTCATTCTTACGATTCCGTGGGGGCGGGTCTTTGTTACAGTGAAGGGTATGGCTTGTCCCAGCATCATGACGAGGGTGGAATCTCCCTCGACGAAAGTTCTTTCCATGAGCCTGTTCTTGACGAAGTTTGTGAAGTCTTCGTCAACATTTAATCGCATGCCGATGGGAGCTAGTATGACGCTTGTCGCATCCTTGACTCTCCCTGGACTGACTATCACGTACTCGTTTAGCGCCACTCCTGCGTTCTTGCGGGTGAACCCATCAATTCTTACGATCCCTTTGTTTTGGTCTTCCGAGTAGGCTGGCCAAGCTATTGCTGCTGTGGTCCTTTTGCCTTTGATTTCAACTACGTCGCCGGCAGAGATTCCCAGCTTGTTCATGGTTCTCTGGTCGATTCTTGCGATTCCTCTGCCCACATCTCGTTGCCTTGCGTCTCCAACTCTTAGTTGAGCTTCACTCATCCTTGCACTTTCCTTAGAGCCTAACCTTCTGTATCTGGAATATCAAAAACCTATATTAGTATATCCATCAAGCCGTTGGCTCTTTTCGTGCGCATAAGCGTGGTAAGAGAACGAAGGGAACGATGGAACTTCTCTAGGACTATTTTCTATATTTTCTGTAGCCTCAGGCTTGACATATGGAAGAGAATGAAATAAACGATAATATTATTTGACACCAATTGTTCTATGAAATGTAGAGGAAGGAGAAAGGTAAGGAGATGGATTTTCTTCTCCTGTTGCTGTCAGAGAGCCTGAGGAAGAGAGCTCCCCAACTCGACTTGGGGGGCGCGGATAGAAAGATGCTATTCATAGCGGTTGAAGACTTAAGAAACTATTTGAAGGTTCACTGGAAACTTATTGGGAAGAAAAACGCTGAATCTGAACTGAGAGAGAAGGTGAACCGCTTCTTCTATGAAAGACTAGAAGAGCTGGAGGAATTTGTGGATTTCTGGACAGGTATGTGGATGAAGAAATGGAATGAGAGGGTGAAACTCGTTATAGGGAACAAAAAACACTCGCATCTGAAGGACATCCGCGAGTTCTCGGGTAGGAGCAAATCTATATGGGGTATGGGAAGGTGGAGCGGAATTGGGGAGATGGCTATAGAAGCGTTGATAAAGAATGGGGAGATATGTGGGACAACAGTCCTCGCTGAAGGCCTAATAAAACCTCAGATTGGACAAACGTCGCAGAAAGGGGATGATATGCTGGTTGTTGTCAACAACCTTTTCAAAAGAGCTCGGCAGCTCTCTAAGAGTGAGGGTCCGCTGATGTTTATCAGAATTGATAAAAGATTTTGGAATGTACTACGTCAAGATAATAGAAAGAAGATATACTAGTCGCGTCTAACGTATCTGCTCTCATTTATCAACTAAGGATAAGAATTCAGGATACGTCTGCGAAACGCTCATCAATTTTTCGGGTTGACGACCATTCCGTTGGGTTCGTTTCTTCTTGAACAATGTTTCTTAGCGTCCCAATCTCATCGATCTCCACTTCAACCAAATCACCCGGCGACAGAAACTTAGGTAATGGTTTTATGAAGACTCCTACTCCTGCGGGGGTTCCAGTTGCAATTATGTCGCCAGGCTCCAACGTCATTACGAGGCTGAGATGATGGACGATCTCATATACGTCAAAAATCATGTTTTTCGTAGAAGAGTCTTGTCTTAACTCATCATTCACCTTTGTCTGAATGCCTAAGTTGTTGGGGTCTTCGATTTGATTTGCAGTTGTGATGCATGGTCCTGTGGGTGCGAATGTGTCGAAACTCTTGCCTCTGGTCCATTGTTTGTCTTTGAACTGGATGTCACGAGCGCTTACGTCGTTGAATGCTGTATATCCAAAAATGTACTTCTTAGCCTCTGAGATTGGAATGTTCCTTCCTTTCCTGCCGATGACCACGGCTAGTTCCGCCTCATAGTCGAGTTGCCTCACTAATTTCGGTCGGATTATTGGCTGATTGTGACCGATTATGGCTGTGCGTGGCTTCATGAATATGATTGGTTCGTCTGGGGTGTCTTTTCCTTGTTCTTTCGCGTGGTCTTTGTAGTTTAGGCCTAGGCAGAGGATTTTTGGAGGTGAGAGTATTGGTGCTAGGAGTTTTACGTCATCAACACTGATTGTGGCGTTCCTCTTCTCTTTCTTTGTTGAGACTTTCATCAGTCGTTCTAGAGCTTCCATACCCTTGTTGCTAAGGGTTATGACTTCATCTAGGGTGAGGGGAGGCGAATATTTGATGGCTTTTGGCAATGCAAAGGGGCAGATTATTCCGTGGTCTTTCAAGATGCCGTAGGATTCCATATTTGAATGCAGGAAGCGAGCCAACCTCATGGTTTCATCAACCGTGTGATTCCTTCTGCACAGAAGCAACAGTGTCCGATGTGTACGCAACTGCGATCTGACAAGCCAACTTTGATTTCGTTCATCTCTGTAACAGCCCTACTTGTTTTGATCAATTGTGTCTATCTCTTAGAATATGTATATTGCTCCATTGTCGATGACTACGAAAACGTAGAAGGTGGCAAGTGCTCTTTAAAGCTCTAGAAAGAGCCTTTGAAGTACGTTCCAGGATAGATAAAGTTATAAAACCAGACTGATTGTTGTGAGATTCGTATAAGCAGAACGTGTAGAGGGTAGAGGTTGGGAACGGATTGAGGGATCTAGTTGATTTCTCTGTAGATTATGCCGAAAGGTTGGGAGCTGACTACGCTGAAGGGAGGTTTCAGAATGATCTCAGGAGCATGTATCTTCTAGTAAATGGAAAACCGGATGTCGGCAGATTTACTCGTGCTTCTGGAATCGGCATCAGAGTATTAGTGGACGGAGGACTAGGCTTTCTATCAGCAAATAAGCCAAACAAGGAGCTGTTGAAAAGACGAGTCGAAGAAGCTGTGAAGATGGCTCGTTCATCAGCCAAGACTATGAAAAAGCCAACAAGCCTATCATCTGAGAAGACTTTTAAGGAACGGTGGGACGTGAAGCCCAAAGTCTCTTTTGAGGATGTTTCTGTTGAAGAGAAGATGGAACTTCTTGGGGACGTTGACGAGGCTGTTTCTTCCCCAAAGGAAGTAGGGGCCAAGGTTGTTAACAGGTACTTCTACTTTCTTGAGTATGAAATTGAGAAGTATTTTCTGAATAGCGAAGGTACTGAAATTTCAAGTTTCCTTCCTAAAATCCTTTTCTACGGTTTACTCACAGCCTCGGATCCAGTAAAGGGAACGGAACAAGATAGTATCGCGAAGGGTGAAAGTAGAGGGTGGGAGGCAGTGAGAGATTGGGATCTTGTCAGCTATGCCGTGGAAAAAGCGAGAACTTTGGGGAGAATTTTGAAGACTGCTATGAAGGCTCCGAAAGGAAAAGTTGACGTCGTTCTGGGGACCGAAGTCGTTGGGTTGATGATGCACGAATCTGCTGGGCACCCATACGACGCCGATAGAATCCTGGGCAGAGAAGCGGCTCAGGCAGGGGAATCCTTCATTACTAGAGACATGATTGGACAAAATATTGGACCTGAAATCGTTACTGTTGTTGATGATCCCACAGTCAAACATAGTTTCGGGCACTACCTCTATGATGATGAAGGCATACCTGCAAGACGAAGATTTCTCATAAAGAATGGAGTCATCAACGAGTTTCTTCATAATCGTGAGACGGCATACGAGATGGGAGTGAAGAGCAATGGAGCCGCCCGCGCCGAATTTTTTGATAGAGAACCCATCGTCAGGATGGCTAACACGTTCATGCTTCCTGGAAGCTACACTTTTGAAGAGCTTCTTGAGGGTGTTGAGTACGGGGTGTTTATGAAGACTTTTGGTGAATGGAACATCGATGATCGGAGATACAACATGAGGTTCATAGGGAGAGAATGCTATCTTATTGAAAAAGGAAAGCTGGGTGAAATGGTTCGGCGGCCTATCTTAGAGGTAACAACTCCGGGTTTCTTCAGTAGCATAGACGCGCTAGGTAAGAATCTGGAGTTTGAAGGAGCGATTTGCGGGAAGAGCGATCCCTCACAAGGAGCCCCTGTTTGGCATGGTGGACCAAATGTTAGGGTGAGAGATGTAGAGCTTGGAGGGATAAAGTGATGGAAGCTGAAGAAATGTCTAAGCTCTTGCTTGATGAAGGCTTGAAATTGGGTGCGGACGAGCTCGTAGCGTTAACAACCGATAAGACATTGCGACAGATTAGGTTTGGAAATAATGAAATTACCATAACGAAAACTTGGGATGAAATGATCGCGGAGGTTCTACTCGAAAGAGACAAGAAGGTGCTAACCGCCACGATGACAGATACGTCGAGGAATTCTGTGAGAAAAACCTTGAAAGACCTCATAGCCATGACAAAAGTCATGAAACCTCATGAAAACTACGCTCCTTTACCTGAGGGGCCATTCCGATACAAGGATATTCCAAAACTTTACGACAATAGAATTTCAAAGCTTGAAGAGAAGAGTGTAGATTATGTGATTGCGGCGATAAACTCCGCAATGAAATATGGAGCGAAGAGATCTGCTGGCACGCTGCTTATAGAAGATTCCCAATCGAAATTAATCTCGTCAAGGAATGTCGAGGGTGAACGAAAGAAAACAACCATGAATCTATCTATACGCTCTCTAGCTGATGGTGAATCTTCTGGCGTCGGAATAACGTGTGGAACTAGTCTAGACGATTTTAACCCAGAGAAAGCTGGCGAGGAAGCTGGAAAGCTTGCAGAAATGTCGTTACGTTCAGAGTTCGAGAAGCCGGGAAGATATAATGTTGTCTTCGGCAGAGCTGCCAGCGCCGTTCTCTTTGACATAGTCACAGGAATGGATTCTGCCTTCTATGTTGATGCTGGAGTTTCGTGCTTTGCAGGTAAGCTGCGAGATGAGGTGGCGTGTGAAAGGGTAACCGTCTATGATGATGCTCAGGTTGCTGGTGGGATCGGGAGTACTCCTTTCGATGATGAAGGAAATCCAACTGGGAGGACAGCAATTATTGAGAACGGAGTGCTTAGGACTCATCTGCACAACAGCCTAACTGCAAAGAAACATAAAACAAAATCAACAGCCAACGCTACTAGAACAAGACGGTACCGAACATGGGTTCCCCTACCATGGAACGTCTTGGTGAAAGAGGGTGAATATAGTGATGAGGAGCTTATTAAAGAGGTTAAGGATGGGCTCTTCGTTAACAACATTACATACGTCAGATTTCAAGATTACAGGAAGGGAGATTTCTCTGGAATAATCCGAGATGGATTATTCAAGATAGAGAATGGCGAAATCACAAGCCCCGTCAAAGGGTTAAGGCTGAGCGACAACCTACTGCACCTACTGCGAAATGTAACTGGGCTCTCGAAGGAGACCGTTCAAGTCAGTCATTGGTGGATGGAATTCGACACGCCATCAGTGTGGACTCCATTAATATCAGCGAGCAACATTGGATTTACTGTCGCAACTAAATAGCTGCCCAGATATCGGTAGTGGGTAGAGCCTGAGAAAATGTGACCAACCCTAAAGGCCTTAGCTGAATCTGTGGACTGTTAGGGTTTGTATTTGGCTGATATCGCTGATCTTCTGGAGAGCCTTTTCCAGTTCGTCTAGGCCGCCTGGTTTGTCTTCGGGGACTATTATGTGCGCGATGAGTGCAGTGAGTCCGTAGGCTATAGGTTCTTCGACGAATTTGTGAACAGTAGAGTGTTCGGGCACTCTCTCTCTTATCTTCTGTTTTAGCCTTTCCAGATCGACTGTGACCTCTTTGGGAAGGATTTTGTATGAGATGAGTATTTTCGCCATTCTCTATGCCTCTTATGGTTTTGTAAATCCGCATTTTTCCGTTAGAGTGATTAGGGTTTTTGAATTAGGGGGATTTTCAGCTTAATAATCTTTTTCAAAAGTTGCTACGTTTTGGATGGTAGGAGATGATCTGAGAAACATCTTAGGTTATTCTTCTCTTTTTTCTGGTTCGTGTACTAGAAAGAGAATTATGAGGAGTTGGGGGATGATGAAGGCTATTGGGAGTAGGAATGGGAGTTGGGGGGAGATTTGTTCGTAGATTATGCCTCCGGATAGCATGCCTATGGCCATTATTATGTAGTTGACGAAGTTTGAGGATCCGATGATTTTTCCTCGTTGTTTTTTGGGGACTAGGTCGGCTTGTAGTGCGGAGAATGCGGCCATCATTAGTATTTGTGATACGCCTACTAGGGGCATTGCGATGTACAGTCTTAGCAGATCTCCGTTGACGAAGAGGAGCATGGAGGGCACAAGGAGGACCAGCGCTATTGTCATAGGAATTTTTCTTCCCACTTTGTCGACTAGTTTGCCGCAGGGGATGGCGAATAGTATCATTGTTATGAAGAGGAACATGCCTAGCATTGCCCAGTCAACTGGTGAGATGCGTAGTACGGATTGGTGTACGATGTCGCCTTGGGCATCGTAGGTGTCGACTGCGTAGACGCTGAAAAGGAGTTGGCATACGGAGAAGCCGAGGGTTCCTATGATGTTAGCTAGGAAGAGATAGGTCATTGATCGAGGTACCTTCTTCCAGACAGCTACGCCCTCCTTTATGGCTTTGGGGTAAGAACCCAATACTTCACTTCCTTTTATTCTTCCCCCTTCTCCAACCGTTTCCTTCAGTCGAGATCGCAAAGTGGCGGCGGTAAGGAAGAAAGCTACAACGATGAGATAGCATATTCTCATGCCTGGGATGAAGTTGTATGTGGTTACGAGGAAGGCGGCGACTGCTGGTGCAGGTGTCGTTGCTACGCGGGTGATGAGGGTGATGATGGAGAAGCCCATGCCCCGTTGTTTAGACGGCAGTGAATCAGCAATCATGGCTAGGAGGGCTGGCTGGTAGATTAGGCATAGGTTTCCGACGAGGGCTCCGAGCATGATGGAGTGCCAGCTGGGGGCTAGAGCGTAGAAGATGTATGATAGTGCGACTCCGAAGGTCATTGTTGATATAAGCCATTTTCTTCCGTGTTTGTCGGCTAGGTAGCCTCCTGGGAATTGGACTAGGGCTAGAGCCATGAAGGAGACGAAGCCTATGACGCCTAGTATGGTCTCTGTGCCTCCTAGTGCGGGGTCTATGACGTAGAGGGAGTAGTAGGTGGCCGGGAGTTCCATGGCGAAGTCCATGATTATCCAGCTTAGGACGAGTATGGCGTAGTTTCCTTGGATGAAGGAGAATTCTTCTTTGAGTCTGGTGATGATCGGCAATTGTGTCGCTCCTAATTCTCTTTGTGTTAATCCAAACCCCTATCGCATCTTATTATGTGTCTTGGTCACTTTGTTTATTCTTTGTGGGGAAAAGTGCCCATGTTGAACGTAGAGAGGTGGTCATTTGATTCTGGGTTCTTTCTTTTTGGAAAGCGTGGTGATTATAGGGATGCTCCACAGTGTCTACACTCTAGGCTGTTTGCAGGGTTTTTGGCACCACAATAGGAGCATTTAACTATTTGCCCCATTTTCTCGAAAGCCCTTATTGAGTTTTCATCTAAATCTTTCAGTTCCATGAGCACCTCTCCTGACACTGGGTCGTGAATCCGTATTTTGTAGATTGGTTGGTTGTTGATTGTACCTATGACTGTCTTTGCGACGAACTGGTTCAATGGCTTCCCTCTGAATCTGTCCAATGAAACCTCCCTAGTGACTGTCCCTTTCCTAGTTTCGATCAGTCTCTCATTAGTGAGGAAGTACTTGGTGTGCCTTCCTTTGATGAAGGATCGGATTATGAAGAAGAATCCAATGATCATCAAGATTGACAAGGGTATTCCCAAAATGATTCCAAACATGAGATAGACAACGAGGGTGCAAACGCCACCCCCGATGCCCAGCATCCCGCTACACCATATGACCCAAAAACTAGTTCCTCTACGTCTAGACCATACAATATTCTCTGCGTGGCGCAGTCCTTCATTTGGGGGACGGAACCGCATACGAATCCCCTATCAAATGGAATGGATGTTCTTGGAATATTTGTTCATGATTGCCGAGATTTTTGCTTTCGGTTTGGTGGGTCTCCTGAGAAACATATCACTCCCTTCTTCCGACATTTCGGTTGTACAGGCAGGATTATGTTTCGCACAGCTATTAGTTGGTTTCGGTAATGCGAACGCGCGCTTAGAGAGCTGAATGGGAGTGTGATCACTTCCAGAACACGTGTCTAGCTAGGCTGTATGCTATTACGAGGAGCCCGATAACCACTACTTCAATTGCCACTGCCATCTGCCATGTAAGTGTATAGCTGCCATAGAGATAGATTAGATAAGCGAAGATCACTAGGGCGATTCCTGTCAGTACGTCTACTAGGACTCGCCTTCTAGGTTTGCCTATCCATAGTCTGATGGCTGCCGTGAAGAAGTCGGATAGTCCTATTAGACCAAAGAATAACGTGGCGCTGGTGACTAGTCCTCTGGGTGGTCTGACCAAGCTTTCCTTGTTCGCCATCTGTTCGATCCACCATTGAAAATTTGATATTAGGTTTGGGTTTATTGTGAAGACTATGCCTACTATCAGAATGAAGGTTCCGAAAGACATTAAGCCCAAGTAGTCTTTTTCACCTGTGCCAAAACAGGTCTCTCGTTCTCGAGCTGCCACAACGACCATCTCGATCTGAAGCATTTTGACTTCAGTGTTCTTAAGATTTGCCTA
>JBHIEV010000044.1:0-11099 GCA_046760805.1 Bathyarchaeia archaeon | reverse complement strand
AAAAAAGCCAACAATGCGTACTTAGGATGGCAGGGGCTTCGCCGGAATTCTCAACCGCCTCCGAATCTCTCTCGCCAACGCAACAGCATCCCCAGCCCGGTGATTATCTGTTACAACCATCTTCGGCCTACTTTCCTTCACATACTGCAACAGCCCGTAGAAATCCGAGTGTGCACTCAATGCAACCCTACACTCATTGCTACTCATCATACGGCACGGAGCCGAAAACTCCCACCCACTGACATAGATGCGAAAAGCATCACCATCCACACGCCTTCGAGAGGCCATGTGATAGAAAGCAAGAAAGGAATCACCATGACGCAACATTGACTGAGCCTCATCACTGTTAGGCAAAAGAAGCTGACGACCAAACCTCATTCCATAGCTTTCACAGACTCTAGCAACACGAAAGACCTTCTCAGGCACGACAAAAGGAACCTCGATTTTAGCCTCGTGCAGAATCTGCATGACCTCTTGAATTTTCCCGTGATAGCCAAAGAGATAAACAGGTCCTTCCTTCACGGTGTCTTCAACTAAACAGACAAGAGCATCCTTAACCTCATTCTTGAACGGTCTGACGCGGTAGGGATTTCCATAAGTGGCTTCTATGACTAGAATGTCTGTTTGGATTATGGGCGTATAGGGAATGCGGAAATCACCAGTGTACAGAATCCTCGTTCCCTCCTCATCTTCCACAAGAACCTGAGCCGCGCCGAGAATGTGATCTGAATAAAGGAGAGTTATTCGTTCACTGTTATACCAAAAACTTTCTCCGTACTCAAGGGTTCTTACATTCTCCCTACCAAGAGGCGGATTATCAACAACGTTTATCAGATCCCGCGTAGCTGGCGTCATTATTACTGCTTCACACTTCATCAGACTTCTTCGCAAACCAAGCAGATGATCAGAATGAGCGTGAGTTATCACCCTCAAGGGTCTAGCCTCATCGAAGCCGTCGCAAGCCAAGTGTTTACCTAAGAGAACCGCTCCTCTCTTGGTAACAGCAGCCTTCAACCACATGTGAAAACGCTCCCGCCGAATTTCTACCGTGTCATATGATTATGTGTCCGCAAACGCCCCATTTTCTTCTAGAGCGATCACTACGTGCTTGGATTTAGTCCAGTTCAAAATTAACACTTTCTAACATGCTGGGCTATATTAGACTCTAAAAATCTTAGCTTGATTTAAACTCCCTTAGCGTGTCAGCTATGCAAACGCATAAGAAGCGAAGGAAAAGAGAGGATCTCCTTCTATTCAAAGGAGTATATGACGTGCACCGTTACGGATACGCTGAGTTTCCCCTCGATGATAGGTGTAGGAGCTCTCACCTCACCCAGCATTGCAAATTCGTAGTTGCTGTATGGTTGGTATGGCTGATAGGCGCTCTCGGTGATGTATAAAACACCTGTTATGGTTAGGTCGAGCCTATCCGCTATAAGCTCTGCCTTTCCCTCGGCGTCGTCGAGAGCAGCCAAGTAAGCCTCTTCCCTAAGCTCTTGTTGCTTCTCATCTGACAACCCAAAGGAGACTCCTTGAATCTTATTTGCCCCTTCCCTCGCAGCCTCATCGATCACGCTGCCTATCAAGTCCATGTCTGTGACTTTCACTGCAATCATGTTCACCACTCTGTAGGCGACTATGCGAGTGTAGTCGTAATTCGCATACACAGGGGAGACGCTGTAGGATACCGTTCTCATGTCCTCTTCAGTTATGCCTAGAGCCTTTATCGCATCTATAACGGCATTCATCAGTTCAGCATTCAGCCTAACCGCTTCGGAAGCAGATCCACACTCCGTCTGAACCCCAAGAGTAACGGTTGCTTCATTTGCTTGCATCGAGACTGTTCCCGAACCAGTCACCGAAATCGTGTTGAGTTGCTCGTCACCCACCTGAATGGCTGATAAAGTGCCAAATGCGGGAGAGATTCCGTATGGAAACGATGACCCACCTGAACCTTCTGGGACTTTTCCATCTCGCGGCATCAAGACTATTGCCATAGAGAAGATGGCTATTGACAGCAACAGAATAGTCAACTGCACACGATATTTTCTCAGTTCCATCTTTTCACCATCCAGAGATCATGTTGCAGACTATATAATTCCACACTTCAGAACAAGCCGTCCACAGTATAGAACACCATGTGCGAAGAACATTTTCTGCAAGAAAATGCATAGACGGGGATGCGTTATGGCTGGAGGGAGAAGGAGGGACGAGGGAACTCCCTTCTCAGCCCGTTGAGAATTCCTCCTTTCTCTTTCAGCACCATTAGTGTCCTAGAGGGAGCACACAAAAAATGTTTATTGCGCAACCAGACATAATATGCATCGACAGCTATACTCGCTTTCGGCATATTGCAAGGATCCACAGCCCGAACATATTCGAAAATGACCCCTAGTCGATCTCACTGAGAACCCGAAATGACACTACATTCTTTAATATCCTTAAGCGCCGCGAATAGCTGCCTCTATGGCAAGTTTTATGTTGGCCATGATACTTCTAGTTGTAGTTCCGGGGTTGAAGATGAAGCTGACTAGAGACGAAGACCGAAGAATGCTTGAAAAACTTTCGAAAGAGAAATTATTGGACTTGTTCTTCCTCCATATAAGGAACCTCTGGAGGGTTGATGGTCTTTACTTTCTGGGAATCGAAGACAAATTCCGCACGGGAGCAGCCACTAAGATAGACGCAAGATGCTGGAAGACTATGGGAAGGATAGAGGCAAGACACCTTAGAGACATCCTCGAAATAAAGGAGATTAACCCAAAATCCCTAATCTACGCCCTCAAAAACACAAGCTGGGCATTAGACATTCCGGAGAAGAAGACCGAAATCACTGAGTGGAAGGCCATTTTCAGAGTAACGAAATGCGGAACCCAGCTGACAAGAATAAGGAAAGGGCTGCAAGTATTCCCATGCAAAAAGGTGAGATTCGAATACCTGAGAAGTTTCGCCCAAGAGTTGAATCCAGAAGTAGAAACTGTATGTAAGATATGCCCGCCGGACAAGAGACCGCCAAACATCTGGTGCGAATGGGAATTCGCCTTTCCGAAAAATAGGGAAAAGACTTAACGGCGTTCAATATCATACACGTATACTCCTTGGGGTTGGAAGGATAGAATGGAAATAGAGTTCTTCTGGATAGTTGGGAGCACCTTCCTCATTAGCTTGATAGCTTGGGTTGGGGCTCTAGCTTTATTTCTAAAAGAGGAGTTACTGAATAGAATCTTGTTAGTTCTCGTAGCCTTGTCAGCTGGAGGGCTAATAGGAGGAGCTTTTCTTCATCTACTACCTGAAGCGATCTCAGAGGTAGCTGCTTCATCTGTCGCTTTGAAATCTGCTACTCTAAACCTGTTCCTATACCTACTCGTCGGCTTCTGCATCTTCTTTGTTCTGGAGCAGTTTATCAAATGGTGCCATGAACACTACGGCATACACGAGAAAAAACCCGTCTCCTACCTAGTCCTCATCTCTGATCTCGTACACAATTTCATTGACGGATTGGTTATGGCGGGGTCTTTCATGGTTGGTTTACCAGTGGGAATTGTTACTACCTCCGCTATAGCCTTGCACGAAATCCCCCAAGAATTAGGAGATTTCGGGGTTTTGGTCTACGGGGGTTTTGAAAAAACTAGGGCACTAATCTGGAACTATGCATCAGCCATCACAGCAATCTTCGGTGGAATCGCAGGGTACTATCTCTCTTCAATGGTGGAAGGCGCTGCCGTGCTTCTACTGCCTTTTGCAGCGGGGAATTTCATTTACATCGCTGCCTCGGACCTGATCCCAGAAATTAAGCACGGAAAAAATATTAGGAGAAATCTCGTGCAC
Organism: Bathyarchaeia archaeon; assembly: GCA_046760805.1. Taxonomy (GTDB): domain Archaea; phylum Thermoproteota; class Bathyarchaeia; order Bathyarchaeales; family Bathyarchaeaceae. The sequence continues at coordinate 7,271 of JBHIEV010000044.1, read as the reverse complement.
TTCATCATGTTTATAATAGGAATCCTGCTCATGTTTGGAATTAAATCGCTGGCAGAATAGAACACGTACAACAAAAAACGGTTTACACTGGTCTCCACACAAGCATCGAAAGGTTTAAATCCCGTTGGACTCTATTCACCGAAGCTTCAACATTTCATTAAATTTTATTAGGAGAGCTTTCCGGATGAACAATACTCAAAACTTCGCGCCTGCGATAATCGAGTTTAAGAAAGAAGACGCTTCCAAACTCGCTGATCTCTTCAATTCATTTGACAAGGAAGGATTGTGGCCAGGAGGATTCACAGGAGGCGTTCCATACACCGCTGAAAGAGTGCTCGACTCTTTCCCCGTCGCTATAAAACACATCTCCATCCTAATCTCAACCCACGAGGGGAAGTTTACTGGAATCTGCACCCTTCATCCCCACTACGAAGACCCAGAAGCCGCTTACATAGGCGTATTCGGCGTTCACCCCGACTACCTTGGGAAGAAACATGGAAAGGCTCTGATCCTTCGGGCGCTCGAGATAGCCATTCAAAAGAACCTTAGACGTGTTGATCTCGACACTTGGGCCGGGAACCTCAGAGCTGTGCCGTTATACAAGAAAAGCGGGATGTTCTGGTTACCCGAAACCAGTGTTAGAATGCAGGATTACATTCCTGGAATCAAAAACTTCCCTTTGGCAAAGCAGTTCCTAGACAAGCACGACTGGTACTCAACCCAGAAACGCAGGCTGGAACTTGTCCCTGACGAGATCAAACTCGGAGAGATGGACGTATTCCTGTATGAGTTTTCCAAAGATGGAGACAACTTGAAGGTCTGGGTTGATAGGTACGGCAGGTCTATCATGGGAATCGAACGCGACATGGATGGTGAACGGTTATCTATTGTTGCAAAATTGAAAGACCACAAAGTGATCGCGGGTGTTGAAGAAGCTCTCATCATAAGCATCAAGAACAATACTAAGAACACCATCCAAGGGTCAGTTTTCCTGTCCGGTTTCGAAGGTTTAAATTTCACAAAACAACCTCGACAGTCTTTTACCGTCAAGCAGGGAGCGTCCCTTGAACTATACAGCCGATTTGTGGTCAATCCAGAGGTTGAAGTTCCAGACATTGAACGAAAACAGAAGACAGTAAAGGCAAACCTCATCATCAACGGTGAACTGGTTCCCCTCGAAGTTGGAATGCGCATTCTTGCTCCTCTAGAGTTCAAAACTCAGCCTGAATCCATAATCACCAGTCCAAGAATGGAAGGAGCAGTCCAGATTAACATCTACAACAACTCAAAAGACACTTTCTGTGGAGACATCTGCCTAATCGATGAGCAAGAGAGGCTGTCTTTACAGCAACACGCCGTTCCTGTGGAGATACCACCAAAGAGCTATGCAGGCTTTAGAGCAGAAGTTGAGATACCGAGAGACCAGCCAACCTCTGTAATCCCGCTGAAACTATTCGCAAAAGGCAAGATCGGAGATTCAGAGATCGAGACCAAGATCAAAACTCTTCATATCAAATGTTTGAAACCAGGCGGAATGGTCTCCTACTTCGAAGAAACAAAACAAGGAAGATCGATAGTTGTTGAAAACCAGGACATTCAGGCATCAGTGTACCTACGTGGCGCACGCCTTATGATCACCTACAAACGTTCTCCCACAGGACTCCAAAGGATATGGACCCGTGGTGGCTTTGGAGTTGGCCCGCCCTTCGGTTTCATAAGACCCGTTGACCATGATTACGAGTTGATTGAAAGACCTGAGGATCTTCAACTAGTTCTCTCTCGGATGCACCAAGACAAACCTGGCGTCAAGATGGTGCGAACACTGACCTTCTATTTTGGAACCTCACTGATCAAGGATCAGATCAAGGTCATCAACACTAACCCTAAGGTAACGTATAGATTAAACGCGAGAATCTTCGGTAGAACCTTCGGAAACATATACCCGAAAGTGGTCGTCCCGCTGGACGCTGGGATTCTGGAGCATGAGACGATAGCCTTCCCCGTCTCAGAATCAGATTTGCCAACCGACCCAAACAAATATGCAGAATCATGGGCTTGCTTCGAAGATCCAGTTCAGAAATACTGCTTTGGGCAGATATGGTCAAAAGATAAGCTATTCAAAATCAGAGGTGGTGAAGAATCGTATTTCCTTCCGGAATACGAGCTGGGAGAGATAAAGCCGGGAGAAGCAGTCTCCACTTCACCCTTCTACTATGCTATTGAGAGTGGAAACTGGAACACAATCAGAAAGAGATACCACTCTCTTATTCACAAGAGGTTGTCCCCGAAAGAGGAAGAACCCACATATGCAAAACCACTCTTCGACGTAAAGGTAGCTGACACTGTGTTGTTCGATAGTCACGAACTGAAAACCCGACTCGCCGTCGTCAACACAAGAAACAAGCCAGCCACAGGCAAGCTGACCATAATTCCCCCTGAAGGGTGGAAGATTCAGCCAGAAGAAATAGAGATTCAAAACATAACAGCCAACAATCCCTTCACCACAAACATAACAATCACTCCTCCGTCCGACGCAGAGTTGGGAGTTTTCAGTGGAAAACTAAGCTTCTCAGCCCCCAACCAAGAAGTACTCTTCCCACTAGACCTCTGCTTACTCTCCAAACGAACTCAAGGATTAACAGAGGTTACCACGCGAGAGGAACAGAACAAAAACGTCTTCAGCATTTCAAATGGTCTACTCCAATTCAAAGCGAGCGCCGACTTCGCGGGATGCCTATACTTCCTCAGAAAAGAGTCTGCATTGAATCAGTTAGGAACAAGCTTTCCGAACATACAGACAAAGGTTTTTCTGGAGAACTATTCTGGCGGAATAAGATCGCTATATTTGGATGAGGAATTCAACTTCCAGAAGTCGAAAACCCACGAAGAGGCTTTCAAGGCAGAACTCGTCGAAGAAGGACTTTGGAAGGGCATCCAGTTCACCTATGAAGCGAAGAAACAGGAGGAACTGAAAGGAATTCTTGGATCAGTTGCCTTTTTAACCCTGCCCTTCAGCAACGTCGTCAAAGTCAAGCGCAGATTCCAAAACCCCACAACGGCGAGCTTCAAGTTCAACAACTGCCTCTGGATATCCCCGAACGTTGGCGGGGTCTTCGAAGAGAACGATGTGATCTTTCCGAGAGGAGATAGAATCTTTCATTTCAAACGCGCTGAAGGCTTCGCGGTCTCCAGTGTTGAACCAGATGAAGGATGGGCAGTTGTGGTCAATAGGGAAAAGAAGCAGTCGTTGGGAGTGATAGCTGGAAACACCGATAAGTCGATGATATTTTCGTTAGATATAGGAAAGACCATGCTGGAGTTGTTCGTCATCTCCAGAGTTCTGCTTTTGCCCAAAGAAAACAGTGAATTTGAAGACTTCATAATTCTAGGCGACGAGAAATATGAAACTGTAGAGAGGATGGCAACTGTGCTACGTACTCAACGTGCTCACGTGTGAGTAAGCGCATATTCACTCAGTCTAGTGCCCGTGTTTTCTGCGTTTCTTAGTAGGCTTCGACCACTGGAAAACTCGGCCTGCCACAACAAGAGCAACAACTAGGAACAACTATGCCTCCTATGCCTCCTATGATTGCTATAAGCGTGCAAGGTGGGCAGGTTTGGCCTGTGTCAGAATCGCCATCAGAGTCGCCGTTTCCATCTCCTGAAAGCAAGGAATCAATTTCTGAGCGTAGCGTTGCCTCTCCTGTTAACCCAATGTGATCATGTCTCCTATACCCTTCGCCATCAACGATGACTTAATGCGGTATAGGCTATACGCCATACTTATCAACAACATTGGCGGTGTCACGAGCCACCGCCCATTCCATGTCGTATTGCTGGGCAAAGTTTCTGAGGTCATCGTTCGTATCCTAAAGGTGCACGCTTATTGATATTATCATTAGTTGATCTGGAGAATATTTGTCATAAAGGGTTCGAAGATGAGGCATCTCCAACCTGCAGTAATAGCATTCTATCGCAAGGAAACTTAATATGACAACTTTCCCAAGTTGGTTACTGAGCGAAAATTCGTTCCCGTTTATGTCAATTAGTGTGAAATCTGGTGCTTTCTCTTTTCCAACTACTGGATTAGCGCCAAAAGTAAGCACGATTGCCAAAGACATCAAAAGGAGACTCGCCTTAGCCCGCATGTTGTATCAAATAATCTGCTGAAAGACATATTAAGTCTTGTTTCGTTTTCTCACGTTCATCTTCAAGGCATCTGTTTGGCAGGCTTCAACACATTTCCCACATAGGATGCAGTCGCTTGACGAACCGATGTCCGACAGTTTGTCTATCCCCATGGGGCACACATCCAAACATCCTAAGCATTCCGCACATTTGGTTGGGTCAAGGGATATGGTGAAGAGGGAGAATTTGTTGAAGATTCCTATGGGCGCCATCGGACACAAATAACGACACCAAAACCTAGAGAAAAGCAGAACCAGAACAATAGTCAAGACGAGAGTTGCAATGTGAACATAGAAAAAGAAACCCAGACTGAGAGATGGATAGAAGAAGGGAGCGGGAAGCGCTGCGAAGAGGCTTCCAGCCGGACAAAACTTGCAGAAGAAGGTGTCCAGAGTGATCTAGGCTAAAGTCATAACGATTAAAAACATGGCGAACTTTGAATAGGTGAAAGGTCGAAGCTTCCTTTTTCCTCTTTTGAAGACGGCCAATATGTCCTGAAAAGCTCCAAAAGGACAAGCCTAACCGCAAAAGGCGCGTCCAAAGACTGTTCCATACGCGCCCAGCGTACCAAGGAGGTATAAAGGGACTGTAAGGAAAATCACGAAGTGCTGTAACGTTCCTATCGGGCACGCAGTAGACGCGAGGGGGCAGCCATAGCAGTAGAAGTATGGACAGATGAATCCGGTTTTTAGCGTTGGAATTAGACCTATGTTAGATATGAAGAAAGTGATTACCTGTGTTATGTGACGCAACCGCCCTAAATTCATAATGTTGCTCACTATCCTAAGCCGATGCACGAGGAGCAGATGTACCTCACAAACTGCGACACTATTCCATATTGCCCTTCCAAAAGCCCAGAAATGAGGGAAAGAAAAGAGACAATCAGAAGAAGAATTTGTTTGTGCGACGCTTTCGAGTGGTCTACGCTCCTCACACATTGTGGGAATATGTTGGCTCTTCCATTATCCCGTGCTTACCTTTTACCTTATCTTTGTGTTTGGAACATTTCTTCGAGCTGTTGTGAGAAAGTCTTTCATTTCTTCATCTGTGAAAGGCTTCAACCCGCTGAAAGCTGGATCAAGGGTCTTCTTCCTGACACTGACATCAAACTTCTGCAGAACATACTTCTTGCAGCCACGTAGGTCACGGCTTATCTTTTCTATGTCCTCCTTACTGTGGAGGGTTGGCACTACAGTGGTCCTGAACTCGTAATCGACTTCTGAATTCAACAAGATTCGAACCGTTTCTTTCACATTTCCCAAGAGCTTCTTCGCGTCAACACCAATCGCCTTTGAATACTTCTCTAAAGTTAAAGGGGCCTTGATGTCCACAGCAATGTAATCAACAAGTCCTGCCTCAATCAGTGCTTTCATCATTTCAGGATTAGTTCCATTTGTATCTATCTTAACTAGCAGACCTATATCCTTCAGTTTTGAACAGAAGTCGGGCAGGTCTGCGTGAAGGGTTGGCTCTCCACCGGTGATGCACACGCCGTCGAGCCAATGTCTTCTCTTCAGAAGATTGTTCTCTACACGCTCAAGTGGAATCGTCTTCTCCTTCTCTGGTTGAAGAACGAGGGTATAGTTGTGGCAGAAGGGGCAGCGAAAGTTGCATCTCGGAAGGAAGACGACCGTAGAGAGTTTTCCGTCCCAATCCACTAGACTTAAATCAACAACGCCTTTTATCTCCATCAAGTGAACGATCCTCCCATCTGCCGCCACTCGCTTTCCTATCCAACTTCTCCATTTTTCTTTTTATGTTAAATTTTACGCATGTTAATTATGAACAGCTTAAGGCGATATTCTCATATCCTCCTTGCTAGGGCGGAGACCATTAGAGGTAGTATGGACGTTGCTTCTCCCCATATGAAGACTTTCTCAGCCTTTTCTTTGATCTTGCCCCAGGAGACGGCTTCTCTTGGTGTTGCTCCAGACAAGGAGCCATTCAATTCTATTGCCGTGGTTAGATAGACCACGTAGTCTAATCCTCCCTTGAACTGGTTCCACCAGATGGTGTGGTGTTTGCTTATCCCCCCGCCAACTATTAGCGCTCCACTTCTCTCAGCTTCCCAAATCCGATCGTTCAATAATTGCTCATCCCTTAGAACATCTATTTTGAAATTTTTATCCTGAGAGAACATCCACAACTGATACCCAACCATCCCGTCGGTTATCCCTGGAACTACTACGGGAATCTCGTTTTTCGTAGCCCAGTAGATTATCGAATCTTCGGTTTCCATTCTTTTCCCGAGTTCCCAGACTAGTTCGTAGGTCGCCAATTCTTTTTTCTCTCTGTAGATTTCCCTTAAGAAGGCTTGAACCTTCTCTTCCACCAGATCAGCATAAACCTCGTCTGGAACAAGAATACTTCCCAAGCGGCTGTAACCCTTCTTCTTCACCTCTTCATCCTTTAGCTTAAAAGAGCCTTGGTAGTAGGCTCCCCAGCTCCTTGCGAGATCGTGGTCTAGAGTTCCACAGGTCGTGATCACAAGATTGAACCACCTTCGCTTTATCATCTCCTTGAAGACGCCTCTTATCCCAGTAGCCACCAGAGAAGCTGGGAAAGATAAGAAGTTCAGGGATTTCTCATCCTTGATCATCTTTTCTAAGACATCCACTGCTTTGGCTAGCTTGTTTCCTTGAAAGCCGCCCTGTTGCGCCATCTGCTCTAGAATCTTCTCGGAATCTCTTGACTTAGTTATCTTGAAATCTTCTACTTTCTTCATCAGATCAAATGGTGCTACAATCCCCAATTTAAGGGTTGGGAGCTATCTGATCACTTTCGTTGAGTCAAGTCCTAGAATTGGGATCATGTGCAAGAAATGTAATGAGTTAGAAGAGTTTTGTCAGCTCTCTCCATTTCTTTAGAAACTCTAACCCTTTTTGCGTTGTTGCATACCTGGTTGGACTGTGGTGAACTTTTAAGAGCCCCATCGATTGCATTTGAGAAAGATACCTCACGAGCATTTGCCAAGAGAGATTTGTTTTGTACATGACTTTCGTCCTAATCTGCGGCTCTTTGCACAGAGTCACTATTTCTGCCATAATTTCCAGTCTGTTTCTGATTTCCATTAACATCACCAT
>JBHIEV010000043.1:0-11233 GCA_046760805.1 Bathyarchaeia archaeon | reverse complement strand
TCCATTAACATCACCATAGAGTAGTAGGAGAGACAAGAACTCTCTCCCACTTCTCCTACAATTCCTTTCTCTTCCAGCACAACTAGAGAGAGCAATTAGAGATGCCGTTCTCTCTATAAAACCCCTTCTGTCATGCTACTAATATTAGGAAGTATGAAGTGACTATAGATTTTCTTAATAACGCTGATGGAAAATGAACCTGTTTGACAACAGAAATGTAAGAGAAGGATAGGCCTATCGAACTATGTTTACACGAAGCTTTCCCAATACCTTCGTTTGCTGGAGGAAGTCTCACAAAGAGTCGACTAACATCTCTTTCAAGGCAGAAAAGACTTCGTCAAAATCGTAAACTGGCGTGTCAGGGAATTTCTTCTTCAGTTCTTTTTTCTCATCAGCCTTGTCGGCAATTAGGCCTGAAACCATAACGACGTTTGAAATCTCTTTGAATGCGGCTTGTGCGTCTTTGGCAGTGTCTGCGCAGAGTATCTTTGGATACGAGGACTTCTTGTACCCTTCAACAAGTATTAGGTCAGGCTCGATGTAGATGGCGTCTAACGCTTTTGCTAGTGGCGGGTTTCTGGTTCTTGTTATAGTCACTATTTCGTTTTTCGTGGAGGCTACTGTCATGGCTGCTCCGGCTTCTAGGTGTCTCCATGTGTCTTTTTTGGCTGCGTCGAAGGAGTTGCTTATGTGCTTGACCGTTGCCACCTTGAATCCTTCGCTGGTGAGTTTCTTGGTTAGTCGCTCGATTAGGGCTGTTTTGCCTTTCGCTTTTGTTCTGCTCACAACACAGATGACTAGTGGCATGTTTCAACCCTTAACATGACAGGATATGACCAATAATGCGTAGAGGGAATAAAAACCTCGTGGCGAACCCCGTTCCATAGGAAGGTATATGCACTTGCGTGTTATGTCTTGGGGTTGCCGGTGTGTGTAACCTTGGAAAAAACACTGTTTTCAACATGCCTCCTTTAATAGGCTACAAATAGGTTGAGTGTTCTGTGAAATTGTTGTGTGGGTTGAAAAGCGTTAGGCTGGAGGTCCACGTGATGCCCATTCTGGAACTTGGGCGTCTGGAACAGAGTCGGCTCTTGGAACGTACGGTTTGATATCGATTACTGGAGAACCCTGAGTCGCGTCTAGTCCCTTGACAAGTAGAGTACAGTCTTGAATTTTCATTAGTTCTGTGACGCAGAGTGCTATGGGGTTTGGTCGGCTTGGGCTTCTGGAAGCGAAGACGCCGACCTGAGGCGCGCCTGGATGTCTCTTGGGAACAACTTGGAGAACGCGCCTCTCCTCCTCGCTGTCTCGGAGATGAAGCCAGTAGAGAATGATGATGTGCGAAAATTCGTTGAGACCTTGTAGTCCCATGCAAAACTCTGGAAAAACCTTTACGGTCGAGTCCTCACCTGCATCCTCAACCACCCCGACAAACTTCACCTCGCCTTTCCCACTCATAGTAAACATCTCATAACTCTTTGTTGCTAGAGTAAATGTTCTAACCGTCTTCTGAAGACCCTGATTGCGAACTCTCCTCCGAACGGGCTACCGTTTCTTCCTTATGCTTCAGAAAATCTTCTATCTTCTTAACGATGCCCATAAATGCCTTTGCTGCCGGGGAGTTCATATGCTCGACTATGAAAGGCACGCCCTTGTCGGAGTCTTCGCAAATTGTCGGGTCTAATGAGATCCTTCCTAAGAAAGGAATTCTTAGGTCTTCTGCCATCTTCTCTCCGCCCCCAACCTTAAAGATGTCAACCTCAGCGCCGCATTCTGGACATACGAAACCACTCATGTTCTCGATTATACCAATTACGGGAATGTTCAGTTGCCGGGAGAAGGTTACCGCCTTCTTAACGACAATCTGTGAAACCTCCGAGGGAATGGTCACTATCACAACGCCATCCATCTCAGGGATCAACTGCATAATGCTCAGAGGCTCATCGCCAGTGCCTGGAGGGAGATCGATAAAGAGAAAGTCGAGTTCCCCCCATGTGATGTCTGACAAGAACTGACTGATCGCTTTCATCTTCAAGGGTCCACGCCAAATAACCGGTGTTTCTTCGCTTGGGAGCAGAAAGTCCATAGAGACTACTTTGATTCCTAAAGGACCAGTTGCTGGGAATACGCCTAGAGGTCCAGCCTGAAGACTTCTCCCCTTCAACCCGAGAATCTTTGGCACGCAGGGACCCGTTATATCTGCGTCAAGGATGCCCACGCTATAGGCAAAACCGTGCACGGCGAACGCCATTGCTAGATTTACTGTGACTGTGCTCTTTCCGACTCCGCCCTTTCCGCTTATCACGGCTACCTTGTGCTTGATTTTGCTCATTCTCGCTCTGAGTCTATCCTGCTGTTCTTCAAACGCTGTCTTTGTTTCGTTAGCTTTTGGATTGTTTCGCTTTTCATTCATGGGTCGCTCAATCCCTCTAATCAATTTCTGTTCTTAACCATTAACTTTTTGCGTGTGAGGGTTTAATTAGGGTAGAAATATATATTTTATAGCCTGTATATATACAGAAGCTATCGCAAAGGTTCTACGGGGTAATGCGAACTATGGAACAGCGTAAAGTCATGTCGTTGGGAAGGTCGTCCCTTGTAATCTCTCTGCCAAAGCATTGGGCAAAGTTGAATGAGCTAAAGCAAGGTGACGTGGTCTCCTTAGCCGTTCAACGGGACCGTTCTTTGGTTGTTTTCCCCGGGACGGGAACAAAGAAATGGGCAAGAGAGGTAACTCTCCATGTAGATCCAGATGAAAGAGCCGTCACGGTCATTCGTAACATAATCGCCTGCTATTTGAATGGTTACTCGGCCATAAGACTTGTCTCAAAGAAGATCTTTTCTGTAACCCAGCAAAAAGCAATTCGCCATATAGTGAGAATACTTTACATGAGGATTATGGAGTCCAACGCTAAGAACATCTATATGGTAACTTTTGTTGATGAGTCAAAGGCTTCAGTGATATCAGGAATTCAGAGGATGCACACGATAGCCAATTCCATGTGCCGAGACGCCTTAAATTCATTGAGAGATCAAGATGTAGCACTAGCAAAGACCGTTTACTCCTTAGACGATGACGTCGATCACTTTTCTTTCTTTATTCTCAGATTACTTCGTAGAGCCACTTTAGATCCCGCCCTCGCGAATAAACTTAGCCTGGAGCCCATTGATTGCCTAGACTTGCAAACTCTTGTGCATAGGATCGAGCAGGTTGCTGACAGTGCAACCAACATCGCAAAGCACATTGTCATGCTCGAAGGAGAACGACTGAAAATAGCGGATCCTTTGGTGGAACTTATGTTGACTGCCGGCAACAACTCTATTAACTGCTATGAGAAGGCAGTTGAGGCTTTCCTTTCAAAGGATAGCGCTAGTTCTGACGAGATCATAGAACAGGAGAAATTCATTGAGAAACTGGATCGGGAGATTGCATCTTGGTCCTTCTTGCACGAAAAGAAGAATCCCATTATAATCTGTGCAACATGTTCCATCCGTGAAAGCATAAAAAGAATTGCTGAATACGCCGCGGACATAGCCGAGATTACTATCGACCGTTCCTTCAAGCCAAAGTCCTAGAACCCGTCTTTCGCTTCGTTTATTCAGTTGGGTAGCTTAGAGTCACTGCAAGCTCGGTGGGACGAATCTTTCTAAGGAGTTTCCGTGCAAGTTCCAAAGCGAAGTTGTAATTGTAGGTGCCCTTCCCGTTTCCTCGTACTTCTTTAAGCATTTCTTTCTCAACCTTGTGCTTCAGCCGTCCTATTGTAAGTGCTCCGATTCCGAAAATCCCAAGCATGATTTCACGCATATCATCCTCCAACTTTATCCCTTCTATTCCCAGAGGTGGAATAGCGTTTATGTCAGCCATAACCTTCATGAGCTTCAGTTTCTGCAATAGTTTCTTCTCTATGACTCGAACTCCCCGAGTTCCAGCGCAAAATATCACTTCAGCCTTCTTCAAGACTTCTAACTTTTTCGCTGATGTGGGCGCAAAGACCCCTTCCACTTCAGCCCCGTATCTGCTGCGTAGGGCTTCTGCAAGCTCCGCTGCATAGTCATCCCCGCGTGTACGTTTCGGGTTTAAACTTACAATCGTAACGTCACACCCGAGTCTCGTCAAAAGAACAGCTATAATTCTTCCAACAACACCTGTTCCAAAAACAGCGCAGGCTTTATCCTTGAAGTTTCCAAGCTCATGAGATGCTAAAGCTTCATCAACTTTTGCCACTGCCGCGGCCGCTGTAGTGTATGCACCACCAGGATCAATTATTATGCTGGCTTCAAACGGTGGAAACATCGTGTTCTTTACAACCTCTGATATCTCTTCAGCCTTCGCAACATCTTTTCCTCCAATGAAAAAACAGGTGTGCTTCACTGCCTTAGGGCCTCTTGAAAATATAGCGTCTTGAACGATCTTTTTAGCGTCTTCAGGGGTCACGTTCTCATAAGGTATGACTGCATCGAACCCTGCATCATATGCCATGCAGACGTCGAAGGGGCTGGCTATTCTATCTGCGTCTAGAAAAAACAAAAGGTGAGGTGCTTCTTCAGAAACGGTTTTTATGACTGGTTTAACTTTGATTCGCATTGAATGCAGTAGATCTTCCATCTCTTTGGAGTGAGAAGGCCCTGAGTAAGTCGAGGCTATTTCCTTTGAAATCTTTACACTCTCAACTGTAACATTGAGAGACTGTAAAAGTTTCTTGACTCCGTCAACATGCTCTGGGCTAGTTATGTGAAGACATGTAAGCTCTTCCTTTCCGTTCAGTTCCCTAGCGTTATTCAGAATTTTCATGACTATCCAGCTTTCTCTAACGGGGAAACCTACTTCGCGCTCTTGCTCCTCAAGTTCGCTTTGCAGATACTGTCCATAAGCTACCAAGTATTCCTCTTTTAGGCTGGACTCCTCCGTTTCATCCTTTTCTCTAGAGATCTCAGCCAATGCTTCAAGTATTCGATCTCTTAGCAGTCTCTTTTCATCTACATGGAGTGCTAGATAGGATCTTGCATTTTCATCGATGTCGACTGGATGGAAGGGGATTTTATTCCTTTCAAACAGTTTTGCCAGGACATTGGCGGTGTAGAACTTCTCAATGGAGCGCATGCCAAGTTCCTCTGTCGCAAAGTCGGGGTTGACTCTCTTTATCAGTTTCTCTAAGAAACTTTGGAAGGCTATAGACGGTCTGGAAAGGCGGTCTAGCTTTTGTGACGGTTGATCTTGTGGTGGTTCAACCAGCCAAAATGGTTCATTATATTCTTTTTCGACCATTAAGACTGTTAGCTTCTTGTCTTTTAAGGGCGCTATTTCAAGGGTTTCCAATTCTTCCACCTCTGATTCGCAGTTCTTTAATGGAGTTTTGCAAAATATATACTTGTTCGTAATACCGTATATACCAGCTAGTAGGGTATATATTCAACCTTAAAACAGCGTTAAGTTATATAAGCATCTACAACAACCACACGTTGGTGACTCCATTGGAGAAAGTGAAAGTAGGGGTTTTCAAATGCGGCAACATAGGAGCGGCTCCCATATTTGAACTTCTACTCGATGAACTTGCAGAACGTGGAGACGTCAAAGTGCGAACGGTGACTACAGGCTCCAAAATGGACATCGAAGACATCGAAGAATCCTTGCCAAAACTCTTCGAATTTGACCCAGACCTAGTAATTTTCATTTCTCCCAACCCCGCTATTCCAGGACCAGCCAAAGTGAGGGAAATCTTAGCAGAGAGAAGAGTACCGAGTGTAGTAATCTCAGACGGTGTGGCAAAGCGTATTCGGAATGAACTTGAAGAACAGGGCCTGGGCTATATAATACTCATGGGTGATCCCCTTATTGGGGCGCGCAGAGAGTTTTTAGACCCCATAGAAATGGCTGTTTTCAACTCAAATGTCATCAAAGTACTAGCGATTACTGGAGTTCTGAGAATACTGCAACAAGAGACTGACAGATTAATTGCCATCCTCAAAGAGGGTTTACCCCCTGCCCTGCCTAGGTTGCTGGTTGACACCGAAACCATCAGAGATCACTCCGACTTCCAAAACCCCTATGCCAAAGCCAAAGCTATGGCTGCTTATGAATTGACAAAGAAGGTGGCTGAGATTGACACTCGAGCTTGCTTTGTGGAGAAGGAAAGAGAGAAATACATTCCTTTAGTTGCCTGTGCACATGAGATAGCCCAAATAGCTGCCAAGTTAGCTGAGGAAGCAAGAGAGATCGAAAAACACTCGGACACTCTAGTGAGGAAACCTCACTCGAAAAAGGGTGAACCCATGACCAAAACCAAGTTGACGCTTCCCCCCACATTAGATGAAGAGCTCATTAAAAGATGGCTACGAACACTAAAGATCAAGAAAAAGACAAAGTAGACGACTATAAGCTGCTACAAAGTCCTTGATTCAACGAGAGTTGTGATAGAGAAGCAAAGAAAATTAGCCATGCCGCAGAACCGTAACGAAAATGAATTTCACATACTGATGGAGATGCTTCCACGTTCCCCCGTACACCCCACACTCTTCTTAGCACTATTATTGATATTTACAGAAACACACGGGCGTAGCCCCGAAGAATCTGCGGACTACTTTGCATAACAACGTTTAAAAAGCCCGCTTGCATCCTAGGGGTAGCCACGATAAAGAGGTGAATCGCTTGACAACTGGAACAGTGAAGAGATGGATGGATAGAAGCGGCTACGGTTTCATAACCACCGAGGACGGCAAGGACGTGTTCGTTCACAACTCAGACATCCAAGGAAAGCACAGCTTGAAAGTGGGAGAAAAAGTAGAGTTCGAGATAAAAGAGAGCCCAAGAGGACCAAGAGCTTCAAACGTTAAATCAATCTCTGAATAAGTGAAATCTTGATCATTCTATCTCAAAAAAACGTTAGACTCTTGACACATTTTTGTGCATGCAATAGGAGACAGAGAAAGTTTCTCTACATTAACGACCCGTTGCACGCATGCGCTAGCTTTTTCTAGCCTGTTTTCTCTGCTCAATTCTTCTCTTCTCTCTCTTTCTTCTCTTCTTCCCTTTCTTTCTTTTCAAGGATCCCTAACATCCATAATCCGTATTAAGGCATAAGACACTTTAAAGTTCCGCAAAGGACATCTTCCATGCTTGCATGTACACTTGTTAAGACCAAATATCAGACGAGTTTCTCTCGAGGAACGTAACAATTAGGACAGAGCTGATCTGACGATCCAAGGACTGTGCCACAAATAGGACATGGAATGCCCGGTCTTTGAAATTGAGTAGGTCTCTCCATTTTATGTCTTTTTGTGGAAAACCGGTAATTAGTGAAGAAGAAAAGGAGTATCAACATCCCAACTGTTGTGCCCACGATTGTTTCTTCAAGCATTCAAACTGCTACCCCTTTCTATTTGCATGTATGCGTCTTCTTCTTCAAATTCGGCATCATCTGGGTCTTCCCAGTCATCATCACGATCACCAGGATAACGCATAAAATCTACGGGCGGCAGCAATCTAAAAATGAGCGTACTTAACATGCTATGCTACCTCTCATAAATGCTTTTTCTCGCCACTTCTTTTTCCAGCTTCTCCATCCTGTCTTCACGAGTTTCTCTCTGATTTTGGGTTCTTCCGCAACCCATTCTAGAAATGTCCAAAAGCGCCTTTCATCTTCCAGTCTTTCTGCTGGAACTCCCATCTCCGTGCACCATCTTATGTAGCCGCGTTCAACCTTTTCTTGGAGTTCCCCTGTGACTTCCACTTCCTCCACCTTGAATCCCCGTTCTCTCAAGTGCCTTCGTACGCTGGAGAGAACGTATCCTGAGCATACTTTGAAACTGGTTTCCATGTCAGGCTGCATAACCTCTACTATTTCATCGGCAATCCTCACTGTGTCATCCAAATATTTTTTCTTCTCGAAGTTTGGCGGCTGGAAGGATGAGACTGGGATCCTGCGTTCCATGTATCTGCAGTCTGGAAGTTTAAGGGCGCCGATTACTACACCTAATATAAGGTCTCCCCATCCAGCATCATCTATCAGGATCACCATACTGGACATAGCCGATTTTCACTTCCATATCTAAAATTCTTTCACGCATCTACTTTGGCAACCCATGTCTTCACGTCTTCTTCGGCAGCTCTGTGTGCGTCATGGTTTGTCTTATTTTCTCCCTTTTTTCCTCTGACAATAGCTTCTTGCCGGACATCTTCTACAGGTTTTTTGGCCGGTTCTGAGTTCACACATTTCCTAGCTACTCCGTATACACGTGTGCGTGGAAAAACCACCTACTTGTTATGTATGACCCGTATTTCTAAATGTGATATCGTTTGTCCTCTGTCTTCTTTATCTCGCTGAAGAGCCCTCCTGCAAAATAACTTAACCATTGTTGTTCTTGGAGGTCCAATTCAGCCTCTTCAATTGTCACAGCTTTCTCCTTCGAAGTGGCTCCCGCTTTCTCAAATTTATAGATGATTCTGTAACGCATTACGAATTGAAAACCGGAAAGACCCAAATCATAAGCCGCCTTCATAGTGTTCCTTTAGGAGACTTCGGACCCTTCTGCTACATCCTCATAAAATAGACCAGTTGATCTGCTGAGGATGACAAGAGTCTGCGATAAGCCTTCATTCCTTTTTCTCGCTTCTCACCTTTCAACTTAGGTATTTCTTCTTCCAGTCTTTCAATTTCCACTTTTCGTATTTCTTTTTGCTTTGACTCGCTTAACTGCTTATTTGCTGATTTCATAGTTTTCATCTCACTTTGCATACAAGAAAATATACAAGGGTATGGAGGGGGAGCCCTCCTTTTGGAGTTGTGACTTCTAGAATTTCTTCAGTGTTCTATTCAGAGATTGGTTTGACCCTCACGGCCTTCGGGCCTTTGTATGAGCTTTCTACCTCAAATTCCACTTTTTCTCCCTCGTTGAGGGAGCTCTTGCCCTGGATGTCTGAGGAGTGTACGAAGACGTCCTTGTCAAGCTCTTCGGAGCCTATAAAGCCGTATCCTCTGAAGCCAAGCCATCTCTTCACTGTACCTTTCACCGATCTTTTCACCTCACTCGTAGCAATAGAAGCAAAGATTTAAGGAGAGAAAAACCAAAAAAGAAGCGCTACCAGCCTTTTGAATTCTTCCTACTCTAGATTTTTACTTCGCCTTTAACAGACTCTTCCGTCTATATTAAGGTATCTCCCAAGATAAAAATGCAAAATTCTTTAATGCATGCCATTTTGAGCAAGAACACAGATTCAGCGTTGTTGGAGACTACTCTGCGGGCAATTCAGGTGCCGCTCCGTATGTTTATTCTCTTGGTCGTAGCATTACACGGAGTGCTAAATTGCTCCTCCTGTGATGAAATTCGAAAGTAGACTAGCCATTGCCTATGTTGTGGCATCTAACATGCATGCTTCTTTATAAGAGGCCGTTCAAATGTTGAAGAAGTCTCGTATGCGGTGTTGAGATGCCGAGGATTAAGGCTTCTGTTAAGATTGAGAATGTTGTTGCATCTGCGGCTTTAGATCAGAGGGTTGACTTGAACGCTGTTGTGAAGGGGTGCCCCAGAGTTGAGTATCGCCCAGAGCAGTTTCCCGGCCTAGTCTTTCGTTTGAAGAGGCCTAAAACTGCCACTTTAATTTTCGGCTCTGGTAAGATGGTTTGTACAGGTGCTAGGTCTGAGAAGGAGGCGAGGAGGGCCGTGAAGAAGGTTGTTAGGGAGTTGAAGAATTGTGGGATCATCATTGTTGGCCAGGCTGAGGTCAAGGTTGTGAATATTGTAGCCTCAGTAACTTTGGGTGGGCATATTGATTTGGAGAAGGCGGCCTTTGAGCTTAAGAAGACAATGTATGAGCCCGAACAATTTCCAGGTTTGGTCTATAGGATGGACGAACCTAAGGTTGTCATTCTGTTATTCGCCAGCGGAAACCTGGTTTGCACTGGTGCCAAGCGTGAAGACGACGTCTCCGAGGCTGTCGAGAAGCTTCACAAGATGCTTGAGGATAAGGACTTGATTTTTTATGAGGAATGATTAGATGCATACGTGCTTCGCATCTTATCATCACAGCGACAAAAATGAAGTGGATAGATTCAAACGCGCAGTCAAAGAAGATAGAAGAGCGAGGCGCGAAGCTCCCAAAGAAGCTGAGAACCTGAAAGCAAACTATCTAAATGGATGGTTAAACTTTGAAAAAGAAGAAAACTAGGAAGAAAAAGCTAAGAAAAAAACAGCAGAAGCGCAAGAAGCGTCTGAGAAAGTCGAGAATCGAAACGTAAATATGGGAAAAATGCGCGCGCTTGCTAGGGCTTCAAATTCGCTTACTTTGGGATCTATGGTTATGTATGAGCAAGCCTTAGATATTTCAAATCGGATAGTGATCGGATTTGATCTATTGAACTGAACACAGGTAGCTTATGGGTAACCTCTTTGAGTGGCCTGCTCTCTTCAAGGATGTGTTTTGGTATGGAGAATTGTGCAACGACTTTGCGACTGTTGGTTATGAGAAAGATGGCGCCGTCTCTTGTTTGCTTACGGCATTCAATTGATAGGCTTGCGCATGTAGATTCTTCACTTTTCCAGGCCTCAACGAACCCCTCAAATAAATTGTGGGGATCAATTCCATATTTCATGGAGACCAAGGCAAGATACTGAAGAAGCCTGAAATCTGCAGAGGAATGATGCTTCCCGCGGGGTCGACCTCGCCCCCGCAATATTCTTTTTCGCATTTGGCTCGTTTCCCAGTGCGCATTACTTACTGTTCTATGGTTTTCTTAGCTTCGTCAATCCACTTTGAAACTCTCTTCTCTGAAATCTGAAGCTTCTCTGATAGCCTTTTTGGGTCGAAGTTTGCTAAGTCCTGAACGTTGTTTACACCGCTGGACTTCAGTTTCTCTGCGCTCTTAACCCCGATCCCCTCTATGCTGGTCAGCTCTGTGGTAGGTATGGGGGTTGCAGACTCCGTCTTTTGGTGCTTCTTCTCGTCTTCCTTCTTTGCTGGGGGAGCGCGCGTTAACGTGATTTCGATCGTTGAAACCATTCTCGCTCTGTTTTCTCCTTCTCTCGGTGGCATTTCTTCGGTTCCTATGGTGATTTCGCCTATGCTCAGGTCTTTCATAAATCTATGTTTGGTTATCTCGGCAGCATCAACGGCGGTAGTTATTGCTTGCCCTCTCGCTTTCAAAGACACTACGTTAGTGTTGGATCTGCTGAAACCTGTTATGATCCCCAACACGTA
Organism: Bathyarchaeia archaeon; assembly: GCA_046760805.1. Taxonomy (GTDB): domain Archaea; phylum Thermoproteota; class Bathyarchaeia; order Bathyarchaeales; family Bathyarchaeaceae. The sequence continues at coordinate 42 of JBHIEV010000043.1, read as the reverse complement.
ATTCATCGGGGGCTTTCTTCCCACGTATATGACGTTTGGTTC
>JBHIEV010000042.1:0-11546 GCA_046760805.1 Bathyarchaeia archaeon | reverse complement strand
ACTTCGCCGAGTGCTCTGAAGCGTCCTCCCACATCGATAGTCCTGACTCTTGTGTTACCCTTCACTTCCAAGCTGCCCCCGACATCCACGTCTCCAGCTTCTAAATCCTTGCCAACCCTCAAACTTTTGTCTATGTCAACATTTTTTGCGTTCAGCGTCCCCTCCACATCGAGACGCCCGTTTTGAATCTCTACTTCGCCTTTTACCTCAAGATCGCCTTGAACTACAACATCTCCGCGTTCTCCTTCAAAGTCATCTGCTGACACATTACATCGAAACATGCAATCTCCGCAACATTCGATTGTTCCTGAAACATTCACCTTCGGAGGAACGCCTTCTCCTCTTATGGTAGCACCTCTGCCAATAGTAAGGTCGCCATCTACTGAGCCTAAAGTGATTGTGGATCTAGGTGGAACTTTCATGTCTCCAGACATGTGTGTCACCGACCGAATGGGGGTATGGAGGCTTTGTAGCTTTTATATTACGCGGCTTTTTAGCGTAGAGATGTGCATGATGGCATTTGATTTTTGTAGTTCAAATTTTCTCTGATGATCCTTAAGGAGTTTCATTGTTTGGTGTCCAGAGAAGATGGTTGCTGACATATATCGCTTTTTCTTGTGATATATGCCTTTGACTATGCCAAACAATCCTTGTGCTCTGGGACCCTGCTCTTTCCCTTCTTTATACTTCTTTAAATCTCGGTCATGACTTATCCAATTCGCCATTTTCCATTCACCTCAATTTTTGTCTGTGAAAGCGTTGTATCAGTGGAGGCTTTAAAAGGAGACGCACATGTAGAGGTCACACTTTGTAGTTACATATTGTGACTGTGAAAATATCCCCGATTCTCCCACAAAATTCCTCTTCTTTTTCTATCCAAGGAGTTTCCATTTCCTAATGAAACCAATTGGTGCGTCCTTTGGGGCTATAGCCATACGAGTGCAGATTTGTTGGCGAAATGGTTTATAATGCAGAAGTGCTATTGTTGATTGATCTGATTGATTAGCAACATCGAAACATTGAGGGACGCTTATGCCCATACGCCAACCCATCGTGTGCGTGCTCGGTCACATCGACACTGGGAAAACTCTGCTACTAGACCAGATCAGAAGGAGCAGTGTTCAGGCACGCGAGGCTGGTGGTATAACCCAACACATTGGAGCAAGCTTCTTCCCTCTTGACACGCTTACCAAAATATGTGGCCCTCTCCTAGAAAAACTGAGGGGTAAGATAAAGATTCCAGGACTACTCGTCATTGATACACCTGGGCACGAGGCCTTTGCAAACCTTAGAAGGAGAGGTGGCGCAGTTGCAGACATTGTGATTCTCGTCGTTGACATCCTAAAGGGCTTTGAAGCTCAAACTCACGAGATTATTGAGACTCTGAAGGTTAGGAAAACGCCGTTTCTTGTGGCTGCGAACAAGATAGACCTTATACCAGGCTGGAAATCCAAGCCCGAGGAATTCTTCCTAGCCTCCTATAAAGATCAAGACCCCTTTGTTCGCCAGAATCTCGACGAACGCCTCTATACCATAATGGGAACATTCTCAAGACTCGGCTTCAGAGCAGACCGCTTCGACAAGATAACAGACTTCACCAAAATAGCGGCCATAGTACCAACCAGCGCAAAGACAGGGGAAGGTATACCAGAGCTTCTTGCGGTTCTAGTCGGTTTGACTCAGCAATACCTTCAGACTAGACTCCAAGTAAAAAAAGTCCCAGCAAGGGGCACTATCTTGGAAGTCAAGGAAGAAACAGGGCTTGGTATAACCATAAATACCGTAGTCTATGACGGCGTCCTCGAAAAGGGCGACACTATCGTCGTGGGGGGCAAAGAGGAACCTATAGTAACTAAAGTTCGCGCAGTCCTCCTACCCAAACCTCTCGACGAAATCAGAGATCCAAGAGACCGATTCACGTCCGTAGAGAGTGTTTCAGCCGCGGCTGGAGTGAAGATCGCGGCGCCGGGTCTCGAGAATGCTCTTGCTGGAGCACCACTCTACGTAGTCCCTTCGGAAGACCGCCTTGAAGAATACATTGAATCTGTTTCTGAAGAAGTTGAGAAAGTCAGGATCGCCACGGATGTGGAGGGAGTTGTGCTTAAGACTGATGCTCTAGGCTCTCTCGAAGCTATCGCTGAGAGTCTAACGCGAAACAACATTCCGATAAGGTTGGCCGATGTTGGTGACGTCTCCAAGAGGGACGTCATGGAGGCCGTCGTCGTCAAGGAGCATGAGCCCTTCTACGGAGTCATCCTCGCGTTCAATGTGAAAACTCTCTCAGACGCAGCGGAAGAAGCCGAAACCAGAGGAGTCCACATCTTCCAGCACAATATCATTTACCACTTAATCGATGACTACCTCGGATGGATGAAGAGCGAGAAGGAGACGCTTCTCAGAGAGGAGTTCGAAAGATTGGTTAAGCCGGGAAAGATAAAGCTTCTACCTGGCTACGTTTTCAGAAGAGCGAAGCCAGCCATCGTCGGGACAGAGGTCTTGGCAGGTCGAATTAAGCCGAAATACTCGCTTGTTAGGGAAGACGGGGAAGATGTTGGCGAGATAAAGCAGATTCAAGATCGTGGAGAAGCCATCACAGAAGCAGAAACTGGAATGCAGGTGGCGATCTCATTGGATAAACCTATTGTTGGGAGGCATATCTACGAGAAGGATGTACTCTACGTTAGAGTGCCAGAGGCTGATGCCAAAGACTTGTTGAAAAGATTTCAGGATCGTCTGTCTCCTGAAGAACTTGAGGTGCTAAATGAGTTCGTTAATATGATGAGACGTAAATCGCCCTTCTGGGCAGCTTAGATGTCTACTTGACTGTTTAGCTGTCAGAATTTTCTGTAAGAGGAAAATTTGAGAAGTGACCTGAAGTTCATAGGGTTTATTAAGTCTTGCTATACCTTATAATTCTTGCACAATCACCAATCAAGAAGCTGACAATCCGCAAAAGAAAGCGGTGAAAGCGAAGATGATGGAGCCCAAGGCTGAAGTGATAGAGGAAAAAAAGCCCTCCATGTTCAGAGAAGTCTATCCCATAAACGAGCCTTACGCTTACGCAGCCATTGTTAGAGAGCCCGACACGCAGAAGGTACGCTACGAGGTGATTGAGCCCACCCTCGTCAAAGGCGAACTGGATCAACTGACGGAGATTAAGGCTCTGTTGATGGATGAGATAGATGTCAGTCTCAAGGAAATTGAGACAAAGGAGAGAGCAGAAAAGTATCTGGAGCGAAGGGTTCGAGAAGTTATTAAAGATTATCGCCTGAAGATCGCTAAAGAGTCTGTAGACAAGCTCATCTACTACATCATACGCGATTTCGTTGGGTATGGAAGAATCGACCCTCTCATGAAGGATCACCTGATCGAAGACATCTCTGCAGATGGAGTGAACATACCAGTTTATATCTGGCACAGAGAATACGAGTCTCTTCCCACTAACATCATCTACGAAGATGTCGAAGAGCTTAACTCTTTCATAATCAGGCTGGCTTACCTCGCCGGAAAGAACATTTCTATCGCAAGGCCCATCCTCGATGCCTCCCTTCCAGACGGAAGCCGAATCCAACTCACTTATGGAACAGAGATTACTAGAAGGGGATCAACGTTTACGGTCCGCCGGTTCCGTGTGGATCCTCTCACTATCTCAGATCTAATCTCCTTCAAGACGATCTCATCAGAGATGGCTGCCTATTTCTGGTACGCAATCGAAAACAGAGCTTCCATCCTAGTGGTGGGGGGAGTGGCTGCGGGAAAGACAACCACGCTCAACTGTTTATCCATGTTCATAAAGCCCGAGATGAAGATCGTGAGTGTTGAAGACACGGCAGAGCTTAATTTGCCTCACGAAAACTGGATTCCCTCTGTCGTCCGTCCCGGTTTCGGTCGTGAAGGAAGAGATGGGGCAATCACTCTCTTTGATCTTCTGAAGACTGCGGTTAGACAGAGACCTGACTATATTATTGTGGGCGAGATCCGTGGGAAAGAGGCGTATACTTTGTTTCAGGCGATGGCAACGGGTCACTTGGGTATGGGCACGATCCACGCTGAGTCCATGGATGCAGCTCTTCGCCGTTTGGAATCCAAACCTATGAACATCCCGAAGCCGTTACTCGCCATGATTGACACGGTGGTGGTTCAGTTGCGGACAGAGATTAATGGAAAACCAGCGAGGAGAATTCACACCGTCTGTGAGATGGTAGATCTAGACCCCGAGACAAAAGAATTTGTGACTAATGACTTGTATCAATGGAACGCGAAGCAGGATACTTTCTCCTATTCGGGTCATAGCCACGTTTTGGAGAGACACATGGAAAGGATGGGTGTGAGTGAGAAGGAGATCCGAGAGGAGCTTGATCGTAGAAAGGTTGTGTTGGAGTGGCTGGTGAGAAACAACATTCGAAGATACACTGACGTTGCCAACGTGATTCGTGAATATTATGCTAATCCTGATCGTGTCTATCGAAGGGCTAAGGTGGGGGTCCGATGAGCCAAAGTGAGGTAAGAAAGAGCATCAGAAAGGCATACCGCCATGTTAAGCGGAAACTTCGCCCGTTATTTCCACTTGGTCTAAGCCGTGTTGATCACAGTGCTGAGACTCTTAGGGTGGGTGTGACAAAGCCTCAGGCTTTCGCTTTTCAACTTATCGGAGGGAAGACCGCTCGTTTTCTCCCCCTGTTTAGGGGCGTAGATGTGAATTTGAGGAGATCAGGGATAAAAATCAGCTTCAGAGCGTATGTTAGTTTAGCCATTCTTGCCAGTTTGCTGGTCTCTATTTCCCTTCTCATCCTTGTTCCTGTCAATCTTATCCTTCTCCTTCATCTCCCTTATCTTCCTTCGCTTCTGTTTGGAGTAGGATCGAGTCTGTTCGCTGGAGCTTTAGTGGTGATCGGATTTTACGTCTTTCCCGTCTATCGTGCGGATGATTTGAAGAGAAGATTGGATGATGGGCTTCCCTTCACTGCGGGTTATATGGCTATATTAGCTGGTGCAGATGTGCCTCCTGACCGCATCTTCCGTTCATTGGCTCAGATCGAGGCTCCGTTCGCTGTTTCTGATGAAGCCAGAACCATAGTGAGGGATGTGGAACTGTTTGGCTTTGACATTCTTTCTGCCTTGAAGTCTGCCTCGAGTCGAACACCTTCGAGCAGATTCAAGGGATTGCTTGAAGGCTTTATAGCCACCGTCCACTCTGGCGGAAGTTTAACAAGGTATCTCACCGATAAATCGCGTCAATTTATGAAGTTAAAGCAAATCGCTCTAACTAAGTTGTCCGACACTTTCGGAATGCTAGCGGAGTTCTACGTGACTGTGCTTGTTGTTGGTCCTCTAATTCTGGTGGTTATGCTTTCGGTGATGGCCATGCTTGGTGGAGGCGCGTCGGGATTGCTTAACCCTCGCCTCCTGCTGTATCTGCTGACCTATCTCGGCATACCCATTGGGTCAATTGTGTTTCTGATAATTCTCGACATGTTCACTCCGAGGCGATGAGTGTGCCTAAGGTTGAAGCCCGCGAGAAGAAAGTCGCTTGGATCGTATCGGGCGTCTTAGCCGCGATCATAGTTGTAACAGCCTGCACAACCCTTTGGGACAGCCCACTCTTCGATGAATACGTACTTTTGGCACTGGTGGTTGGCGTTTTCCCGCCAGCTGTACTGGAATACATAGACTATCGTTGGAGAAGATCGATAGATGAACATCTGCCTGATCTATTCCGGAGTGTAGTTCAAGCTAAGCAAACAGGCATGACTCTTCCGCAAGCTTTGGAAGAAGCCGCGAAGAGGGATTATGGACCCTTGACTGGTGAGCTTAGGAGAACGGTGGCTCAGATGTCGTGGGGGATGCCGCTTGAGAAGGCTTTTGAAGCCCTTAGCGAACGTGTCAACACCCTGTTGATGCGGCGGACAGTTCCATTGGTTGTTGAAGCGAGCAGGTCGGGTGGGCAAGTTGAGAAGGTTTTTGACCCTATGGGCAGGTTTGTGCAGTCAACCTTAACATCAGAGAAGAAACTACAGGCTCAAATAAGACCCTATGTTGCGATTGTTTATGTTGCTTTCTTCGTCTTCCTCTTCACCATTGTCATGCTCTTCAAGACCTTCTTCTCTCAGATAGGTGAGTTGACAATCGTCGGGTTCAATCTTTTGACACCTGAAGCAGTGAGGAGGATATTCTTTCACATGAGCATACTCCAAGCCTTCTTCGGCGGCTTGGTTGCAGGAAAGATGGGTGAGGGGGCCGTCAGTGCTGGCCTAAAACACAGCGTGGTCCTCCTCACAGCCGGGTATGTGGCTCTGAAGTTCTTCTTATGAGGTGAGAAATGATGTTGAAGAATGAGAGTGGGATCACTCCCGTCGTAAGCAATCTCCTACTTCTCGTCATAGCCGTAGCTGCCATGTCGGTTGCCACGACTGCAACGTATGTTATCACAGGTAGCCTTCGTGACACCATGGGGGAACGCTTTGTGGTAGAGGATGTGTGGTTTAAGCAGAATGGAGAGAAGGAGGTTGCGATTTACCTTCGAAACGTGGGGAAGATGACAATTGAGATGTCAACCGTTTACATAAATGATACATCACCCGCTTTCACACCATTTGAGCTAAGAACCCAAGATCACGGATGGTTGAATGTCACTTACAGTTGGGGTTCTGGGTCTGTGTATCATATTATGATTATGACAAATAGAGGCGCCAAAGTTATAGACTACTATAGAGCGCCTTAGGGACACAGTTTGTCTAGAGAGCTACTTTTCTTCCAAGCAGGTCTTCAAACGTTCTACTGCTTCTTTCCGACTCTTCGCTTCAATCACTTTGATCTTGTAAAGAGCTGCAAGTCTCTTTCCATCGTCGCTTATCTTCGGAATCACGATCAAACAAGCGTTGTCAGGTGATACATCATAAACCTTGGCAAACATTCCGATCACAGATTGCTCGGTAACCACATCATCAGTGGTGGTTGCGAGATCTATCACCGTGACATTTCGAGATATTCCACCACGGGAAGCCATGATGTCAAACATATGACTTGCACCTGACCTCCCCTTCAGGAATCCTGGAGTTTCCACATCGAATCCATCTTCTTCTAAAAGTTCCCTTATCGGTGCGACGAGTATCGGTCCTAAAGCTGCTTCTCGCATTGCTTGAGCACTTATCTTATAAAGGTATACGTTTTTGTAGAGGGCGTCCTCAAACGAGAAGTTTTGACTGCAGTCACGACAGAAATGGAAGGTGACGGGAATATCGAAGCTCTTGCCACACTCATTGCATGTACACCAGACTCCAGCCTTCCTGTAATCTACATCCGGCTTTGACAGTTTTTTGCCGCATTTCGGGCACTCGAGATTACCCTTTTTCAGAAACTTCTCTTCTGCGTCGATATATCCACATGGGACATGTTCAACAAGGGCGCTCTTTCTTATGTTGAAAGATTTGCAGTGTGGACAGCAGTAATGTGTGGATACGTTGGCTTTATCACACGTTGGGCAGTAGATTATCTTGTCATAGAGTTCTCTTTCTAGGATGCCAACGTCAAAGAGATGATTTAGAAACCCATTAGTGGCTGCAGGGTCACCCACTATCTTTTCCGCAACTGGATATCTGTATCCACGTTTTGGATCATAGACGGGAGTTAGATTACTGAGTTCTCCGCTTACGAACTTGCTTAGAAGTAGTTGCACTCGATGGTCCTTATAGATCTCAGCCCGCTTGGTCTTTGAAATCATTGACATGCCATTTCAACTATATTATCCAAACTCAATAGTTTACTGCTTCATCTGTTTAAAAGCTTTCTTTATGAAGTATCAAGATTATCTGTTCCGAAAAAATGTTAGGCTTCCGTTCTTCTACTGAAACAATGCACGAGTCTTGGACAAATCGAGCATTCGTTTGGGATTGGAGCATTCTCGGAGAGGTTCTTTAGGGCCTCAAAGTGAGTGCAAGCGTTGTTTGTTTTCCTGACTAGTCTTGGCGAATCAGTTACCGCAATACTCCTCTGAAACAGCTGCTGTAGAGCATCATTCAAAATGAAATAAACGTTGAAGACGTTTATTGTGTTGTCGTCTTTAAGGAGGTCTCTGAGCTGGATTGCGAGAGAATACAATACTTCTCTGGCTACCCTGTCAAACTCCTTTCTCGGGGCTTTTCTCTCGAATCCGCGTATATTAGGTCTCAAACCTTTCTCCGTTGATATATTAAATATCGATAGATGATATACTTTCATGCGGGTGCTTTAATATTCCCGTTGCGGACACATGACCTAACAGTCGAGGTTCTTACAAGAATAACGAGAGATAAAGGTTTTAATGAAGTCATGGAAGCTTTTTATACAGGGTAGAAGCGTGATTCGCTTATGACACAGAAGAAGCATATAATCAAATGTCCCAAATGTAGTTTTACCTTTGACATAAGCTATGGCAGGACATTCGCGTGTTCAGGATGCCCGTCCCTTGTGCAGTGTGACATGGCCAAATGCCCCAAATGTGGGCATGAATTTCCATTCCCCAGCAAACGCGGGCATGCTTCTGTTCCTGCTAGAATTTAGTGATCTGACGCGCCCGCGATACAATCCAAGTCACAAGACTGGAGGATTTTGAGGCCCAATCGATCAAGAAATGTGAAGAAGCGAAGTTATGTTGTTAGGCGCCTGCATCCATTCTACATAAATGTATGTTGTTCAGAAAAAAGGGGGATTGAGGGCGTTTTCGATTTGCATGTGTTATTTTGGGCGGTTCTCCAACATACGCCAATACGCCAACGCCTGCGCTTTCTTGAATTCCGCTTCTAAGGAATATTTCCTGAGCGGCTTCACTAGTTCATACGGAGCAACTTCGAATATATGACTGGGCGAAGAAACGTTGGAATCTTCATTTTCCAAGCCGCCGATGAGTCTGAACACATTGAAGACTTTTCGTTTCGCCGCAACGAGTTTTCTCGTCAACCCAAACATTTTTTATGCCTCTGGAGATTGTTACACGTTTTGCGTGTAACCTCTATCTTAGATATGAACGCCGCGCCATTTAAACTTTGTGGTTTTGTTACACGATATTTGTGTAACAAACTTTATAAACCCTCACGACTATTCATAATAGAGGGAAGAAGGAAATGATCGAAAGCAACGAGCAACTAGTAGAGCTCCTAAACGAAGAGTTAGGTCTCACTCCCTACGAGTCCAAAGCGTACATAGCTCTCCTATTGCATGGTCCTCTTTCCCCTAGAGGGGTAAATCAGAAATCAGGAATCCCGAGACCGAGAACCTACGATGTCTTGAACAGCCTTGTCGGAAAGGGGTTACTGATGGAACAACCCGGAAGACCGAGAATGTATGCTGCAGTAGACCCTCGCGTCGGGTTGGAGAAGATAATGACAGAACTCGAAAGAAAAATGCTCAGACAACTTGAGGAGAAAAGAAAGATTGCTGAGAGATTGAGTTCTTCTTTGTCCAAGCTTCACCACAAGAGCCGAGAGATGGGACCGGAAGAGGAAAGGGTTTGGGTGACGCGAAGAGACAGCGCTTTTATTGCTAAGTATTGCGAAGCAATCAGAAATATAGAAAACGAGTTCGTAGTTGCTACTACAGCCATTCGCCCTCCAGAGAAGGAGGTTCTTGAGGCAGTAAAGCATGTTTTGAAGAAGAACAAGTCTGTAAGAGTCGTAAGGCAGATTAGTCCTCACTGGACGCATGATGAATTGGAGGAGTATGAGGAGTTAATTGACCTTGGTGACCAAGTGAGATGTCTAAGGTATGAGGGCCTTAGATTCGCTATTGCTGACAGGAGAGAAACGGTTCTGGTTTTGCCTCCGAAGAGAGGCTCCCAACTTGCAGTTTGGATAAGTTTGCCTTCGTTAGCCGACATATTGTATGAACATTTTGAAGCGTTATGGAAGAAGGGGCAACCAGCTCTTCCTATATTAAGAAAGATGAAGGAGGCAAAAGCCAAAGCGGTTATTCGATAATGGGTTCCACCCCCACTAGCATATACACAATCCTTATCTGATCTGAAGGGATTCTTCCGAATGGAGGTTTATGGGTGGGGCTTGATGAATATCGAAAGAAGAGAGATTTTCAGAAGACAAAAGAGCCCAGTGGCGATGAGAACAAGCAAAGTGGAAATATCTATGTGATTCAAAAACATCAAGCCACACACTTACACTACGACCTAAGGCTGGAAATGGACGGAGTATTGAAGAGCTGGGCGGTTCCAAAAGACCCACCGTTAGAAGTGGGCGTGAAGAGACTGGCGGTAGAAGTGGAAGATCATCCTATCGCATATGCAGATTTTGAAGGAACAATCCCCGAGGGACAGTATGGTGCGGGTACTGTTGAAATCTGGGACAGAGGGCATTATGTCTTGAGGGATAGAAAGGAGGACAAGTTGATCTTCAAGATCGAGGGCGAGAGGTTGAAGGGTACTTATTGTTTGATAAGGTTCAAGGGAAGGAAGAACTGGCTCTTCTTCAAGAAGAATGAGTGAAGGGAAGCATTATGACCGAACCTGAAAATGAGACTTCTTCAAGGACGAATGATTACCGCTTCAGATTGGATAATGCTGAAGGATACGGCGAGGTTTGGGAAATAGTGAAAGACACGGTGAAGTCTTCTCTGGGGAAACACAGGGTGGGGATGATGCTATTCCTTGACAATCTTCCCCTCCGAATTGGAGCATACCATCCCTTGGGAACGAACAACATAGTCTTGAATCGAACTCTCGTCAACATTGTCGAAGCAACGACAAAATCTAGGCGCCTAATAAACGCCTTCGTCTACGTTCTTTTGCTTCATGAGTATCTGCACGCTCTAGGGCATGTTCGTGAGGCAAAGGTGAGACCGTTGGTGTATAGGGTCTCCAGAGCGTCTTTCGGGGATGATCATGTTACTTCAAAGTTGGTCGAGGCAGGACCCTGGTCTTTGCTGAAAGATATCCCATTAGACGCGATTGATGTGCCCAAAAGGGTTATGGAAATCGTCAAGGATTTTGAGAAGACAGGAAGAAAATACATTGCTTAGACGGTGAAGGCAGAGGGGCACAGTTCCTTCAATAAACATTCCCCGCATCTAGGTTTCTTTGCAGTGCAGACGTTTCTTCCATGGGCTACTATCAGATACGTGAAGTCGAACCATTTCTCCTTTGGAATGAGCTCCATTAGGTCCCTCTCAATCTTGTCAACGTGCTTCTCCTTACTCAGTCCGAGCCTCTTCGAGAGCCGCCTTACATGTGTGTCCATGGCGATTCCTTCGTTGATGCCGAAGGCATTTGAGAGCACGAGGTTTGCCGTCTTCCTAGCCACGCCAGGCAATTTGGTCAACTCATCTATGTCCCTGGGGACTTCAGAATTGTACTCTTCAGCGAGCATCTTGCAGCATTCTTTGAGGCGTTTGGCTTTAACTCTGTAGAAGCCTGTTGGTTTGATGTCGTTTTCCAGCTCTTCGAGATTAGCCTTTGCGTAATCTTCTGCTGTCCTGTATTTTTTGAAGAGCTGTTTGGTTACTTCGTTAACTCTTTCGTCTGTGCATTGAGCGGCTAGAATCGTTGCCACTAGGAGCTCCAGAGG
>JBHIEV010000041.1:0-11738 GCA_046760805.1 Bathyarchaeia archaeon | reverse complement strand
GCGCCGGGGATGGGATTTGAACCCATGAGGGCCCGAAGACCCACTGGCTAACACGTCTAAGCCCCCATTAGCCCACACCAAAGATCTCGAGGCCAGCGCACTACCACTCTGCCACCCCGGCACACCAAAAACCCGCAACACCCCTAAAGAATCTTCTGCCACCCCTCACTCATATTTGAAAGCCTACTTGAAGCATATAGATGACGGGGGTCTAGGCGCGCACGCGTACAGTCTACTCCTCCCTCCGCATCACAAGATCAGCGATGTCCACCGCACAATCAAAGATCCGCCCGACCAACCCAGCCACAGCCAACACGCATGCCCCAACACCGCCAGCCCCGCCAACCGTCTGCTCAGCATCACCCAACAACTCCTCAACACGCCCACGCTCGCCTCTCACGCCCTCAGCCAAGCCGACATCCCTCCCAAACACGGCCTCCAAAGCCCTCTCATGACAGCCAAAAACCAATTCATGCAACCTCAGCAAAGGCTCAGACACCCCCTTTCCAAGTCCCTTACCACTCAACTCTACAGCCTTCTCAGCAACCTCCACACTTAAATCACCAACAGACTCGACCAAACTCGCCATCAATCTATAATCAAGACACTCAATTGCCCTAACACCCAACCCCTCACCCAGACCAGGGCTCTGAATTATAGTCCTCAGAATCCTAACCAACAGGAAATACAGCCTATCCACCTCGACGTCCCTCGCCACCACGTTCTTAGCCAGATGTACGTCGCCACCAACGAAAGCCCTCACAGCATCCCTATGCATACCCGCAGCAATGGCATATTCCCGCCTCAAAATCTTCCCTGGAGGAAAAGTGGAGGGCTCCAAAAGACACTGCAAAACGATCTTGGAATAATCCTCCTCAACGATCTCCAAACCAACTAAACCACTCGAAGCTGCCTTAACAATCTCACGATCCTCAGGACTGATCCTATCCTCAGCCACAACCCTAATAACATCATAACCTAACAAATACTTACCAGTAATCTCACGATCGAGATAAGGAGAAGACTCGATCACAGCTACCCGAGGCTCACGCTCAACATCATACCTAGCATCAACAGCCAAACGCCCATCAGCCAACTCAGACACTGCCACAACAGAACCACGATCGAGCCCGACCCGCTCAGCCCACCCCTTGGGCAGACAAACAAAGAACGTCCCACTACTAGCCCTTTGAACCTTACGAAGCTCCATAATCACTCCCAGATAAAGTATTAACACATCCAAATAAGAATACACTATCAAAAGCTGACGCCAATGTCAAAACCACAAGATCCGCTCGGAATATGTCTAGACTAGGAGGATACCGAAAAGTGAGCGAGAGGCTTCAAAGAGCAGTATCCCTAACGATAGAAGCAGGGTATCAACTCAACAAAGAAGCGTTCGACTTCCTAAACAGCCTCTCCAAAACAGAGGACCCAACCAAACTAATCGAAGAAACCATCAAAAGAATGGAAAACTTCCCTGAGAAGACCCTTTTCATAGACAAGAATCTCTTGCAAGAAATAGCCGGAGAAGCCTTCCCAGAGGCCCTAAAGGAGAAACCACCTCTAGCGCCGTCACCTTCACACCCCTTTCCCAAAGCCAAGAAGACCTTCCACGCCTACGCGAAAGATATCGATGCGGAGATAAAGATAGTAAAAGACCCTACCAACGATATATGCGAAAGCGGAACCCTCGAAGAATACCTTGAGTATTTTCAAGACCGCTTCAAGAGACTAGAGAGAATTCTGAGACGAAGGATCGACACCAAAGACGCAGTCACCATATCAGACGCACTCAAAGCTCCAGTCAACTCCAAGATCAAGATTATCTGCATGATAACCGAGAAGAGGGAAAGCAAAGCGAAACTCCTCCTAAGAGTTGAAGACCTAAAGGCCACCGCCACAATACTCGTCTCTCCAAACAAAGATCACAGGATTATGAAAAAAGCACGAGAACTACTGCCAGACCAAGTCGTTTGCATAGCTGCAACCAAGGGACGAAACGACCTACTCATCGCACAGGACATCATCCGGCCCGATACCCCACAAAGAAAATCCAACCTAGCTCCATCGCCGGTCTACGCCGCCCTCATATCGGATCTACATGTGGGAAGCAAGATGTTTGTGAAAGAGGCATTCACCCGCTTCTTACTGTGGTTGAACGGAAAATTCGGAAACGCAAAAGCGCAGAGGACGGCAGCCCACGTAAAATATGTTGTCATCGCCGGCGACATCGTCGACGGAATAGGGGTCTATCCAAAGCAGAAGGAAGAGTTAGCCATCACAGACATCTACGAGCAATACCGATTGGCGTCGAAATTCATCGAGGAAATTCCAGACTACATAGAAGTAGTAATCATACCTGGAAACCACGACGCCTCTCGAAAGGCGCTCCCACAACCAGCAATACCACAGGACTACGCAGAACCCCTCCATGAGGCTAGAAAGGTTTACTCTCTGGGAAACCCGAGCACCGTGAGTTTCCATGATGTACAACTGCTCCTCAGTCACGGACGTAGTCTAGACGACATAGTCTCCGTCTCCTCCGAGGTGAGCTTCAACTCACCTGAAAAAGCAATGAAACTTCTCCTGCAAAGCAGACATCTAGCACCCGTCTATGGAGGGAAAACCCCTATAGCCCCAGAAAAGAAGGACTTCATGGTTATAGAGAAGCCCCCAGACATCTTACACTGCGGACACGTACATGTACTAAAACATGAATCGTACCGAGGAACCCTCCTCGTCAATTCAGGCACCTGGCAAGAACAAACCAGCTATCAAAAGGAGATGGGGCTAGTTCCTACACCAGGGATTGTACCAGTTGTGAACCTCCAGACATTAGACATCACAACTATCAACTTCTCCACACCCTACGAGTCAAACCTCGCGCGATAAGCCCAGCCACACGTATCGGTTCAGGAATCCTGCAGCAAGAACATAGCCTTCGGATTAGATTGCTCGCCCAGTTTAGATCTGCTCCAACTATCTCAGCGTATATGGGCGACTCGGCCGAAACAGAAGCAACCTCATAAACAGGTCCAAGTCTCTCGATAACTCTCCAACGAGCTTCCCAGTCATCAAAGTGTTTAAGCAAAGCTCGCTTCACAGAGGCGTTGTTTGGCTTTGTTCTCGATATCACAATGACTGGTTTCTTGAACTCAGCGAAGACCGTGTTGGCGTCTATCAGATTAAATCCTGCAAAAGAAACTCCTGCTAGCATAACACTGTCAAACAGCCAACAACCGACCATGGTGAGGAGTTTCTTCGTCGCATCTAAGCCGTCAACTTCGATCTTATGCATCCTAAAATCGATGATTGACGTGCCGTCCAGCAAGACAGAGACAAGCATAGCTTCTTGAACATCAGCCTCTCTTGAGAATCCTCCGTCTTCAACGCCTACCAATCGAGATTTCCGCAACACATTTCGGGGCATAGTTTATCAGATGGCTGAGCCGATCATCAGTGGCAAAGGCTTCTCTAATAAGGCTACGCGCCACGCCTAGACGAATCTTCTTGGTACGCCCGTAGCGGCCCATGCTCGCCACTCTCGCATTTAACAGACCGATTGCGTCCAATTCATTAACCAAACTGCTTACACGCCTTTGAGTCAACGGCGCAAGCCCCGACTGGCCGCAGAGTTCACAGTAGACTTCGTAGATGTCGCCAGTGATGGCAAAATTGACTCCTGCTCTGCTCAGGAGGAGAACGCTATGCAGCACAAGTTTTGAGTGGGACGGAAGGTTCTTAACAGCTTCCATAACTCGGTCATGTTCGATTCTCTTCTCAGCACGCCGTACGTGGTCTTCCGTTACGGCTTCTGCGCCCTCACGTTCTGCAACCTCCCCAGCCACTCGAAGAAGATCTAGTGCTCTTCGAGCATCACCATGCTCAGCTGCGGCTAATGCAGCACATAAACTGATGGCGCCATCGAGTACCTTCCCATCGTAAAAGGCTAACCTGGCACGATCCCAGAGGATATCACGCAGTTCAGCCGCGTCATATGGCCTGAAAACTATCTCCTCTTCACTCAGGGAGCTTAAGACCCTCGGGTCGAGGAATTCTTTGAACCGAAGGTCATTTGAGATTCCGATGATGGACGCCTTGCTTGAGTGAAGAGTCTCATTTATTCTCGTTAACTCGTAGAGCAAGACATCACCACGCATTTTCACTAAGGAGTCGATCTCATCCAATACAGGCAAGAAGAGAAGCTTAGCGGAATCCAACCCCTCTCCAAATCGGTCAAAGACCTCTCCTACCGCCAAGCCAGTGAAAGGAATATCAACGCCGACGCTGTTACACAGACTCGACAAAACCCTGTATTCCGTCCCAGCCAACCTACAGTTTATATAGCAGGTCCTCAAAGGGACCCCAAGCTCCTGAGCCTTACCCCCTAATTTATTCAAAACATACTTCATTACAGCAGTTTTTCCAGTCCCGGTTTTGCCATAAATAAAGATGTTCGAGCATCGAGAACCCCGAAGGATGGGGGCAACTATTTCACCTAAGCACTGGATCTGCTCCCAGCGGTGAGGAAGATTTTCAGGTATGTAGTCATGTCGCAGTACTTCTCTATCAAAAAGGACCCTAGTGCCTTTAAGGAACCGTTCAAAGACGTTGTCCAGCGCTGTGCCTCTGTCCATTTAGGTCAGCTCCACCTATCTCGCTCATAGCAGCGTATATATCCGCATGATAAACTCTCTCATCCAAAAAAATAAATGCCAAACACAAAAAATTAACAGACCCACCCCCGTATTTCCAATGGAACAGACGTGGACATAAGAAGAAGGAATGGGTTCCTTTCTCAAAAGGAACAGACTCTGAGACATAACGAGCCAGACCCTATTTAAAAACTACCGTAAAGCAATTTAGAGTTATACTAAAACTTTTTACTGAGACCAGGTTTTTAAACGGCAGAAGCATTTTTGCCTCCAGTGGAAACAAAGGGGTTGGGAGCCCGTTCTGCGAATAACTGCTAGCCAGCAACTCAAAAATAATAAGTAGACAACGCGATAAAGGTCTATGCATCTTATCTTTAGCCTTACGGTTAGAGGATCAACTTTGGGAAGAAGCCAAATGACAGAAGAAGTCATGAAAGACCTGGCTGAGATGAAGAAGAAACTAAGCGAGTACGTTGACAGGGGTCGAGCAGTTGGTTTTCATGAAATGAGGACGGAGCCCGTAATAACTGCCAAGCCTGAGAAAAACAGAATCAGACCTCTAAGAAAGTTGGAGGATTGCGACGTACATTTCTTGGCTGTAGACTGCTCCACAAGGACGTTGAAGAGAGCCAACAATTGGGGCGTCTACCTCCTGCGGACGGCATACGCCTCTGTTAAAGGCCGCGACGTACATTGGGGTTATGAGGAGAGAATACGCACCGTGGTAGGAGATGCTTATGTACGTCGCAGAATCCTTCAGGATGCTAGGTTAGAACTTGAAAGTAAGGTAGGCTTGAACTTAGTTTGCATTGCCGGTGAAAGCGATTACATACTCTTGGACGGCGCCAGCTACTTCGGAGGGGAAAGGAAGTTCTGTGTAGACTTATACAAAAAATGCAAAGAAGAAAATATCAAACTCCTAGCTATAAGTAAGCGATCTCCAATGCTACGTGATGATAAGGGTCGTGACTTCGTAGCTGCGACGTACATGCTTTCCCCTTCCTACCCTGTTTGGGTATACTATCCACTCGCAAAGGCAGACATACACGAACATCGATATGGCGACGTGTCCATCGTCAAGCTTAGTGAAGAAAGCCCAAGGATCTTTCGGTGTGACATAATGGAATACTTGACGACATGTGAAATCAATGAGCTACTTTCCCCACTTACTTTCATCTCAGAAGATCCGCGATGCCTCGGGTACCCAGTCACCCTTTGGCTCGCTCATGATTTTTCAGCTCCGTCTGATTCGAAGCTTCTCCACTACCATGATCAAGTTGAGGATACTCTCGCTACCTCAGGTTTGCTCGATGTACTCCGCGCGGAAGAGCTATCATGCAACTTCCCGGATCAACTGCATGGTGTAAAGCACCCTTTTCAGTGGGAGTGGATCGAAAATGTCTGAACCGGTGGGTTTTATTCGCGATGTAAAGGGAGATAAGGTTTCTTTCTTCCTTGAACGAGGAAGCAACCTCTCTTTCGGTCAGATAGTTAGAATAGACTCAGGGAATAAGAGCTTCTATGCGAGGGTAGTGGATGCTGGAAGCTCTTCTACGCTAAGAATGGACGAGCAACTTCGTGAGGCAGATGGCAAAGAATCATTTGGGCCATACTCAAGTTACAGATATGTTGACGCCATGCTTTTTCTCGAGAAGGAGGGCGAGAAAATCCATTCTCCAACCTTTAATCCCGATTACATGGACAAAGTGCATGCAGCAAGCCCTGAAGACTGTTCGGCTTTGAGGCTGGCAGGGGAGTTGAAGATAGGGCATCTACGCTCAGGGACACATCTGCTTGGCTCGGTGGGCATCGGCTTTGAGGCCATCCCCTTAATGATGGGAATGTTTGGGATGACCGGTTCTGGGAAGACAAACTGTGAATTGATATTGAATGCTCAAGTCATAGATCACAGTCCTAGAACTGTCGGACTGATCTTTGACTTTGCGGGACAGCTTCTTAGCGGGAAGGGAATAGAGCCGCAGAGGGGTCTTCGAGATCATCCCTTATTTCATAGCAAAGTCCGCTTCTATTCTGCTAGGGAGGGAAAGCTATGTATAGGTCTCAGAACGATCATTCCCAGCAAGCTTCTAACACTCTTCCCAGACATAGGATTTCCCCAATTCAGACTCGCCCAGAGGCTCTACAAGAGGCTTGGCAGCGCTTGGATAGAAAAGTCTCGGGACGCATACGGGACCGAAGGCCATGCTGGAGTGGCTAAGATCGCGGGATATAAACAGAGAAGCGTGATTGAAGCACTTATGATCAGGCTTTCGTCCCTTCCCGAAGACTTGTTCGCCCCATCTGAGTACAGTTTCGTTGACAGCCTCATCGAGAACCTGAGTAAGGGGATAACCTGCCTAGTCGACATATCAGGAATCAGCTCTGAGGAGCAACGCAGAATCACCTGCTTAGCGGCTTCTAGCGTGGCGCTTCACTACAAGTGGATGTGGGAAGGGAACTATGATCGGTGGAAGAAACTTCCAACACTCCTGATAACCCTTGAGGAGGCTCATGAATTCCTCGACCCAAACCTGCCAAAGACAGTATTTTCTGATATAGCTCTCACATATCGAAAATATAGGGTCGGGCTAAATGCTGTGACACCGAGGCCGTCACGGATAAACTTCGATGTCTTCGCCGAACTCTGGACAAAAGTGGTGATGAAGACCGAGTTACGCAGAGACAGGCGCTGGTTGACAGAGAATACTCCTTACCTAGAGTACAGCGATACTGAGATAAAGATGCTCGATGTCGGAGAGGCACTGCTCATCTCGGAGCCCAAGATTCGCTTCTCAGTCCCCATAAAAGTCATCCACTACCCCGAATACTTAGAGGAGAGGGAAAAGGAAGCGTACGACCTTCCAGACTCAAAAACTCTTTCCCAGATGGACGAAACTCTAAGAAGACTGAAAAAAGCGGGAAAGACAGTAAACTCGCGATGTTAGGCTTGCTTCTCTAGAATCTTCATCATCTCTTTCTTTATTCGATATGTGTAAGGTATCTTGCGTGTACTTCGCTCTAGGTACCCTTCCTCATAGAGTTTCTTCATCAGACGTGCTGTGTGTTCTCTCGTAAGCTTGATCTCGTCTCTTATTTCTGGAGCTGTCTTAGAACCGTCACCAGCAAGGCTTTTGAGCACGCGAAGTTCTGTCTCCGTGAGGGGGGCTAAGGCCTTCTCTCTCTTGATGGGAATCGGGGCCTCTATTTTGGCGCTTTCTGCCTGAGGTGTTACAGACAGCCTCTTTCCAAGTGTCTCAACCTCTGCAACCTTCTCTGAAATCTTTTCCTGTGTTGTAACTAAACTATCTAGTCTTCTGTTTGTATCCAGGATCTGTGCTTTAATCTCTTCACTGCTTTCTGAGAGGATGTCGATTCTACTAACGACTCTTTTCAGTTGGCCCTCGTGTTCTTTTATGATATTGGCTACTCTTTCATTCATAGGGGAGAACTCTGCAGCTTTATGTGAAAGATCGTCGAGCCTCTCCTTGTATCCTTTCAATTGGCTGTTGAAGCTCAAAACGATATCGCCGACAACATCACGAGCCTCTTCATACCTCTTTCGAAGCCCATTTATCTGCTTATAATAAGCAGCAGATACGATCACAATCACGGCGGATAGAATAATGGAGGCCAACAGAAACAGGTCAAACACTAAAGGAAGGCCTCCTTATCCAAACTTCGAGTGTGTGATTCACACGTGATGTATGTGATTTCCATAACATATCACAATATCACAGAAATCCAACTTAAACATTGTGGTAACCATCAAAGAAATGGTGTTTTGTGATGTGTGACCTCACAATTTCGACGCAATGTTCTGAGAGCGTGCGACATAATTACTTATGGGCCTATGGGGATTTCAGTCAATCTTGTTGTTTTGTGCCCTGATTTCGATTTTGGCTACGTATTGCGCGTTTTTATACGCGATAATTTTGGCCCACATGATTCGCGGAGTTGATGTTCGTTGCCTTAGCGTGATCTGTGATATCACGCATCAGGCGAAAGCGCCTTTGGTTTTGACAGCTGTTCCAAGCTAACTTCTAATTCTTCGTGTAGTCTATTCATAATCTTCAGGTGTTCCTCTTTAGCAACCTTGTTTTCTAGGATCTCTCTGTACGAGTTCATGTAATTCTGCAACTTATTTGCTATTTCTAGATAGGGAGTTAGACTCGTGTCCTCAAAGACTCCCAAGTACCCAAGGAGGAGGACAGTATAAATAGATCGAATAATGTTCTTTCTGGCCTGTCTTAGAGTTCTGTTGAAAGCGCCTCTTGTTACTGCTAAAGGCCGCATTTCGGCTTTCTCCTCATACTTTAGCCTTTTTCCAGCCATTTTCTCCGCTAGAATATCGATTAACAAAGTCTCAAGCTGGATTCTCGTCAAATTACTATTTTTTGCTAGTATTTTTACGAAAGAGTCGTCTAGGTAGCTTTGCAGCCATTTTTGGGCACTTTTTTTGAAGCTCAATCTGTCCACCAATAGAGTGGGCTTAAGGGATACAATTTTGTATACAGGCAGAAAAGTTTTGCGGTGTTCGCCCTTTTCGCACAGTTGACATAGGTTTTGTATAGCATGACAAACGCAAACATTTTATGCTTTAGGAGAAATGAGAGTCTGAGGAAGTAAAGTTTTGAAGAGATTCGAAAGTTCCAGACGGTTAAAGAAGATTAGAGCCTCTGGTATTCGCCGTTTTTTCTCACTGGCACAGGGCGTCCCTAACGTCATCAGTTTGGGGATAGGCGAGCCCGACTTCACACCTCCTCCTCATGTTCTTGAGGCGGCTAAGAGAGCTCTGGATGAAGGCAAAACACACTACCCCCCTACGACAGGCATTTCTGAACTGCGTGAAGCCTTAACAAGGAAGACGAAACGAGACTACGGCTTATCATACGACCCTGACTCTGAGGTCTTGGTTACCGCTGGAGGGACAGAAGCGATCTCCTTAGCATTGCTTGCGTTGGTCAATCCATGTGACGAGGTCTTAGTTCCAGATCCCGGCTTTGTCTGCTACGAACCTGGGGTCCTGCTAGCGGGTGGAGTCCCAGTTTCGATGCCTCTACTTGAGAAGGACCGCTTCAGGCTTAACGCTGATGTTGTGATGTCACTCATCACAGACAAGTCACATGTGATTATCACAAACACGCCCAACAACCCCACTGGTTCTGTTCTGTCTTATGATGAAACAGCGAAACTGGCAAAACTTGCCATAGAACATAATCTAATCGTGATTTCTGACGAGGTTTACGAGAAAATCACATATGGGGATGTTAAGCATCACTGTTTGGCTACCTTTCCCGGGATGCAGGAGCGTACAATCGTTGTAGGGTCTTTCTCCAAGACTTACGCTATGACTGGCTTTCGTGTCGGCTACGCTTTGGGTCCTAAGGAATTGATCTCTCCTGTGATGCTTGTCCATCAATACGTCAGTGCTTGTGTGAATGCTTCCGCTCAATATGCTGCCGTTGCTGCTTTGGAGGGGCCACAGAGAGTTGTGAAGAGCATGGTTAGGGAGTTTGACAGGCGCCGTTTGTTTCTTCATTCGAGGCTGAATGAAATTGAAGGGTTTAGCTGTCCCCTTCCTGAAGGAGCCTTCTACGCATTCGCGAACATCAAGGAGTTTGGGAAATCGTCAGAGAAGTTTTCTGAGTACCTTCTTAGCAAGGGGAGGGTTGTGACTGTGCCAGGTTCTGCTTTTGGCAGGTATGGTGAGGGCTACTTAAGATTCTCATACGCCACCAAATACGAGAAAATAGAGGAGGCTTTAGATCGAATAGAGAGGATTGTGAGCGACTTTAGGTAAGGACTCGACCCTTTTCTAGAAGTTCCTTCAGTTCCGTGTTGATTTCGCGGGTAATTCTTGATGTTTCAATGAGTTGATGGGTGGCGTATCCTTCTTTTCGTTGCTCTTCTGTTAGTGTTTGCGTTCTTAGTTCTTGAGTCTGGATGCGTGGATGCGTCTTAAGGGTGACATAGGCGCGTGAGATGTTTGCTATGGTTGCCTCTTGAAAGATTAGAGTTGGTCCGTTTTTCAGTTTCATGGAGATCCGCAGGTGTTTGTGGCCTAGAGGCACTCCCAAAAGTACCTTTTCCACATCTTCGTTTCTGATTACGCGGATTCTATCCATAATAGTTTCCTCACAAGTCTTTTGTGTGTTTCTTCAACGAGTCGAAGAATTCAGGTCTCAAGTCACGGAGCGTTGGAACGAATGTCTCTGTCCGCTTCAAGTCGGAGTAGTCAATTTTTCCTACTATAAGATCTTCCTCATCATACTTCGCTTGGGCAATGACGTGCCCGTTTGGGGCTATTATTCTGCTTCCTCCCCAGAACTGTAGTCCGTTTTCTATGCCGACGAGGTTGACGTAAGCCAGAAAAGCCGTGTTTTCAATGGCTCTGGCCACCGTGAAGACTTCGAAGAACTTTCGTCGCACTGCTGGGGAGGCTGATATGCAGATTATGAACTTTGCGCCCTTCACTCTTAACAGGCGGGATATCTCTGGGAAGAATAGGTCATAGCAAATTATGAGACCGAGTCTTCCGATGTCTGTTTCAAACACCGGGAATTGGTACCCTGGTCGGAAATAGCGTTTCTCCTCAAAGACGCTGTGCGTTGGCAGTTGCGCCTTTCGATATTTGCCGACGAGCCCTTTTGGACTCAGCAGAACGGCGGTGTTGTAAATGACTGCGCGCGCTTTCTCGCTATGCTCGAGCATCCCAAAAACCATGTGTAACTTCTGGGTTCTTGCAACCTTTTCTAAAGAATTAACGGACGGTCCAGGAATTGTCTCTGCCAAATTATATGTAAGATCACGGGTTAGGTAGCCTGTCAAAGAGAGTTCTGGAAAAATAACAAGGTCCGCGTTTTTCTTCTTTGCCCGTTTGATGTTTTTCTTCATCAAGTCTATGTTATACTTCTTATCTCCAATCCTGCAATCTGTTTGTGCTAGTGCTACGTTAATCTCCTTCGGCATATACTATTCCCCGTTTATGTATCGACTTTCATGTGAAAAGGCTTATCGTGTGGTGTAGGGAATTCTAAAATCTGCTCCAACAGTTCGATATTCGAGCTTTGTCGTGAGGGG
>JBHIEV010000040.1:0-11949 GCA_046760805.1 Bathyarchaeia archaeon | reverse complement strand
TTTGTCGAGGAAAGTTACCAAGATTCGCAAAAGGGATGGTCGAATCGTCGACTTCGACCAGAAGAAGATTACGAACGCCATTCTAAAGGCTTTGACAGCCGTGGAGCATGCTGATGGAGTACTAGCGCAAAGACTTTCGGATTCTGTCCTAAAGCTCGTCAACGAAAGATTCGCAGGAGAAGTTCCCGGCGTTGAGAACATTCAAGATATCGTTGAGGAAGTTCTGGTCAAGAATGGTTATGTTGATGTCGCTAAGGCTTACATTCTGTATCGTCAAAGACGCACCGAGATTCGAGAGTTCAAAACCTTCTTCGATGTCGTTGACGACTTGAAGCTGGGAATCAACGCCATAAAAGTTCTCAAGAGAAGATACTTACTTAAAGATGAGAAAGGCAATGTCATCGAGACTCCCAGCCAAATGTTTCGTAGAGTCGCAAAAGCCGTGGCGAAAGCTGATCTTCTCTACGACAAAAAAGCAGACGTGAAG
This sequence comes from Bathyarchaeia archaeon, assembly GCA_046760805.1. Classification (GTDB taxonomy): domain Archaea; phylum Thermoproteota; class Bathyarchaeia; order Bathyarchaeales; family Bathyarchaeaceae. The sequence continues at coordinate 11,462 of JBHIEV010000040.1, read as the reverse complement.
AAGGCTGAGGAAGCATTCTATCAAATCATGGCAAACCTTGAGTTTCTCCCAAATTCTCCAACCTTGATGAACGCTGGCACTAGACTCGGACAACTCTCAGCATGCTTCGTCTTGCCTGTCGAAGATTCAATAGAAGGGATATTCACCACACTAAAACACATGGCACTAATCCATCAATCAGGAGGTGGAACAGGCTTTTCATTCTCGAAATTGAGACCAGCTGGAGACATCGTGGGCTCCACGAAGGGCATTGCCTCGGGACCCGTGTCTTTCATGACCATCTACGATGCGGCCACCAACGTCATCAAACAAGGAGGACGAAGAAGAGGAGCCAACATGGCAATCTTGGATGTCACGCATCCCGACATCGAAAAGTTCATCGAAGCAAAGTCTGGGCCCAGCGCCCTGAGTAACTTCAACATATCTGTGGCGGTTATAGACGAGTTTATGGAGGCTGTGGAAAGAGATGGTGAATACAAGCTTGTTAATCCTCGAAACGGAAAAGTTGAAAAGAAGCTGCGTGCCCGACACGTTTTCGATTTGATTGCTATAAATGCGTGGAAGAGTGGGGATCCAGGGCTCGTGTTCATTGACGAAATAAATCGGCATAATCCAACCCCAGAAGTAGGAGAGATCCGAAGCACCAACCCCTGTGGTGAACAACCTCTGCTACCCTACGAATCGTGTAATCTAGGTTCCATCAACCTAGCTAAGATGGTTAAGGAGGGAGATGTGGACTGGGAGAAACTGAGAAGAGTCACTAGAACTGCCGTTCACTTCTTGGACAATGTGATAGACGTAAACAAGTTTCCTCTACCAGAAATCGCAAAAATCACGGAGGCTAATCGAAAAATAGGGCTTGGAGTGATGGGCTTCGCAGACATGCTCATTCTGTTGGGCATCCCCTACGATTCGGAGGAAGCCTTAGCTTTTGCTGAAAAGGTCATGAAATTCATTAGCGAAGAGGCTACAAAGAAGTCTGTCGAGATAGGAGAAGAGAGAGGCTCCTTCCCCAATTTCAAGCGCAGCCTCTGGGAAAAGAAGGGCTACAAAACCATACGAAACTCGACAGTCACCACAGTCGCACCCACAGGAACAATCAGCATAATCGCTGGTTGTTCAAGCGGGATAGAACCAATCTTCGCCGTGGCTTTCGTGCGCAACGTCATGGAAGGCACAAGGCTACTGGAAACACAGCCCACGTTTGAGAGAGTAGCGAGAGAAAAAGGGTTTTACAGCAGGGATTTGATGGTCAAAATCGCCAAAACAGGGTCGGTACAAGACTTGGAGGAAATTCCGAAGCAGATTCGGAGAATCTTTGTCACAGCCTTGGACATTGATCCAGAATGGCACGTGAAAATGCAGGCATCTTTCCAGAAATATGTGGATAATGCGGTGTCGAAGACGGTTAATCTCCCCCCGGACGCCACCGTGGAAGACGTTAGAAAAATCTTCTGGTTGGCTTACAAGCTGAAGTGCAAAGGCATAACGATTTACAGGTATGGAAGCAAAAAGGAACAAGTTCTATACGTGGGCCCATTATTGACCAAGGAGATGGTTACTGAAAAGCATGTTAGTGCAGATTCTGAGTATTCAGGCGGTTGCCCCACCAGCGAATGTCCCTTCTAGGACTAGTCTCTAAATCTACTCTTCCTTTGGGTTTACCTTTGTGAAGTCCTCGAAGATATTCTTGAGCTGCCTTTTCATAGTCCGTGTGTCATGGCTTAATCCAAAGTAGTCAGCGAAGAAGCCAGTTGTTCGCAACAACCTCGTTCGTCCGGCCTTTTCACGGACGATCAATCCCATGTCCTCCAACTGTTTAAGATGGGCATAAGAATGGGAACCGCGCACGTCAATTACCTGTGGTTGGAGCACTGGTTGTCGATAAGCAACGTAAGACAACGTTCTTAATGGACCTTTGGAAAGAAGGGGCCTTATTGCTAGCTTTTGCACCTTAGGCGTGTACTCCATCTTCAGCTGTAGAACAAATCGGCCATCCTCAAGCTCTAGAACTTCAAGGGCGGTAGCTTGATTTCTATACTTCTCCTTTAACATTCTGGCGAGCTTAAGAGTTCTCTTCTTGGAGCGAGTCCTGATGACTGATCCCAAGGTTTTTAGATCTAGGGGGCGCCCTGCCACGTAGAGTGCTGCTTCAAGTAAAGCCAGATCTTTTTTCGATTTCTCATCTTCGAGTCGCTCAGACATTTTCTCCTTCGTTTCCTTTGACAGTGGAATCTTCTATAACAGTTATGTAGATTTCCTCGGAGTCTTCCTTCTGCCACAAACTTACCTTGCCCCTTTGAGCGAGGAAGAGAAGTGTGATGAATCTCTTTATGGCTTCCAATTTCTCCAATCCAGCTGTAACCTTAGAGAAGACGATTAGTTTTCCCCTATTGGCAAGATGAAGAAGGTGCCAGTATAGATTGGTCATCTGTTCCTCGATCTCCATCAAATATCGGTCGATCGGAGGAAGGATCTCTCTGGGGAGGGGGGAAATAGGCTCCGAAGACGGCTTGAAGTCGAATAGCCGTTCGCCTTTCAACGTCTCATCTAGCACAGATAGCAGATGCTGGATGGTAGTGGAGGTTAGCTCGTAACGGAGAGGAATTAGTAAAGGGGGTGGAAGAAAGTCTGGTGGGGGCTTTGGGGAGGGGGGAGGTTCCTCCAGCTTCAGAAGAAGCTTGGACTTCATAAGGTATATTGTAGCCGAGGAGTCAAGCGCCATACCTGAAGCCCTGAAATCGATTTCACCTCTCTTCTCCATCTCCACCAAGAAAGACATCAACAGAAAGGAGATATTAATGTCCCATGGAAGTATCTTCTGCAGTTTGTGAAGCTCGAAGAGTATGTTCCACGGAGGCTGAAAGTAAAAGGGTTTCTGGATAGAAGAAGACACTATGCAGCCCCCTTAAAAGTGGCAGAAATGACGTGGGAAACCCCTCCACGCTCGTAAACGCCATATACCTTCTCAGCCTTGTTGACCATCTCAGGCTTCAGAGTGACAACCAAGAACTGAGAATTCGCAGATTCCTCAGCCAAAAGCTCTCCGAGCTTCGCCACATGAAAAACATCCATATGAGCGTCAACTTCATCAAGAAGATAGAAAGCTGCTGGCGTGAAATTCTGCAAAGCGAAGATGAAAGCAACTGCCGCCACAGATCTCTCTCCGCTACTCGCTCCACTAACTAGGATAGGAGGCTTGTCGGGGAATTGAACAACCATATCTATGCCACCAGCAAAGGGATCCTCAGGCTTCTCCAGTTTAAGGGAGATTTCTCCCCCACCTGTAAGTTTTGAGAAATAGCCCCTCAATTTTTTGTCTATCTGATTGAAGGCATCCGTGAAGACCCTGCGCTTTTTTCTTTCAATCTCCTCCATAAAGGAGAGAATCGCTTGCTTCTCTCGCTCCAGCTCATTCATGCGCAGAGACAACTCCTTGTACCGTGAGTTCTGCTCAGCATAATGGGTTGTGGCTAGTTGATTAACTGCTCCGAGGCGCTCTAGCTCAAACTGCATCAGTTTAAGCGAAGACTCTACCAACCCGAGTTGCTCTGGCGTAACCTCAAACGGTTTCTCATAGCCAAGTTCGCTTAATCGAACGCGACACTGATCTAATTGCAACTGGAGTGTTTGATGCTTAAGCTGAAGTTCATTGAACAATCTGTCCGCTCGCTCGTATTTTTTGTCCAACTTCTGTATCTTCACGTCGATACTATCTATCTGAGACGAGAATTTTTCAACCTCTTCTTTCGCGGTCAAAACGGAACGGGAAAGCTCTTCCTTCGACTTCTCAAGTCTTAGAAGTTCCTCTTGAAGTGCTTCTTTTTGCTGAATGGCTTCTTCAACATCTTTTTCCAGAGTTGAAATCTGCTTCGTCACCTTTCTGAGCTGAATCCTGATGTTTTTTGAGCCAACATAGAGGACGTTTTCCAGCTTTGACTGGAGGGTTGAAAGCTCAGTCTCCACACTACCAAGATTCTGTCGTAGCTCAATTATCTCATCGCCCAACCTCTCTCGCTGAAGTTCCATCTCCTGAATCCGCGACAGATCAACTTTCAGCCGCATGTCAGCCAATTCTTTGCGTAGGTCCTGCATTTTTTTCTGAATAGCCTTACGTTGAACCTTCTGGAGACCAGTCTTCGTCTCTTCTTCCTCAAGCTGTCTCTGAAACCTCTGAAGGTGTTTATCGACGCGCTTGACGTTTTGTTTTGTATATTTTATGCTTCTATGAATTCGTGCAATCTCACCTTCAAGAGTTGTGATGGCTTCAGATAGCCTTGCGATTTCTACTCGCGTTTGATCTATTTCTTCCTCGAAGGTGGATATTTCGCTTCCCTGCCTTTTTAAATGCTCTTGGAGAGCCTTCACTGCTTGATCTAGACTTTCAACTGCTGATTCGCTTGGGATGATGGAAGAGAAATCTATTGGAGCGCGGTAGTAGCCACTCTCTAGTCCTCCTCCAGCCTCGTAGAGGTCTCCATCGGTTGTGACTGTTCGATAGCCCTGATGGGAAATGGTGAAGGCGGTCTTCTCATCCTTCGTTATGACTGTGTCTCCGAAGACAAAAACCACGGCAGGCCAATGCTTTTTTGCACATTTTACAAAAGCCGAGGCGGGTCTACTTACGCCCCTAACCTTTGGAGGACTAACAGATTTTATGTTGGACAGTTCTGTCATAGGAATTATCTTAACTCTGCCAAGTTTCATGCGTTTCAATGTTTCACTGCACGCGTAAGCCGCATCAAAATCCTGAACGACAACAGAGTCCAGCCAACCAGCTGCTGCAACCTCTATCGCCTCTTCGTAGCCACTTTCCACCTTGATTAGGTCTCTTAATCGTCCATAAATGCCGGAGAGTACACCGAGCTCTGCGAGTTCCTCGATGTTCCTCAACGCTCTTTCTTCCCTCGCCACTTGTTCTGCCAGCTCTCGTTGGGTGGCGAATTCTACCACAGCCTCTCGGGCAGATTCGGCGATCCTCTCAGCCCTAGCAAGCTCGTTCCGTACAGATTCCCTCTGCGCAATTCTGCGGTCTAGGGTTCTTTGCAGATTCGTCAGCCGGGATTTTTGCTCTTTCTGCACCTCTCTAAGGTCGGTGAGAGAAGTTTTAAGCTCGTTCAGGTTGGATGCGAATTTCTCTTTTCGAGCGCGAAGATCAGTGAGTCTACGGGAGAGAATCTTGATGTGTGCTCTGCTTCTGGCATAGTTGCCTCGAAGAGAGATCAGGCTTTGAGAGAGCTTGTCTAATTGTTCTTCGAGTTCTCGAATCTTTTTGCTGTTTTCCCCTAGATTCTCTCGTAGCATCGCGGCTTGGCTTGAGATATCGTCATTTTGGGATTGTTTTATTGCAATCTCTTTGGAGATTCTATCGCGCTCTCTCCTCAGTCTTCGGATTCTCTTTCGACTTTCATCAATTTCATTTTTTATTGCCTTGAGCTGTTGAATGTCGTTCTCTCTAACCTTCTTAAGTCCCCCGAGACTTGTGCTCTCAGCATCTATCTTGGTTGCTAATTCGGTTAGTTTTGACTTGATATCGCCTATTCTAACCTGAACTTCAAAAACTCTAGTTCCGCCTTCCTCAACTATCTCTGAGCTCAGTCTCCGCCATTCCGTCTCGACTCCGTGACGTTGTGACCAAAGCTGCTCTCTTGCCTGCCTAAGCTTCTCAAGTTCATCTTCGGCTTCTTCAACCCTTGATGACAACTCCTTGATTCTTCTTTCAAACTCCAAAGCCTCATAGGAGGTTTTCATGGCTTCGAATCGCTTCATCTCATCCCGAATGAAGTTATATCGAAGCAGTTCGTTGCGTTGCCTCTCTAAATCGTCGACTCTTCTCTGCACCTCGTCTATTCGGCCCATGGCGGTTCGGATGGATATCTCGGCTGCTCGAAGCTTCTCCTCAGCTTCAGCCTTCTCAGCATCATACTGACCAATACCGACGAGGTCTTCTATCATCTTCCTACGCTCGTGAGGAGAGATTTCAGCCATGCGCGTAATTGTTCCCTGCACAACAACATTATGTCCTGTAGGGCTTATCCCAGCCATAGAAAGCAAATCAATTATGTGAGACCTCGATATCCTTCGTCCATTGAGCCGATACGTGCTGTGACCGTCCTCATGGACATCACGGGAAATAGTCACCGTACTGGTGTCAACAGGTATGCGATTATCAGAATTATCAAACTGGATAATCACCTTGGCATTTTTTGCGTTCCCTACCCCCGCTTCAGGAGAACCATGAAACAAGAGCTTTGAAAAACTCTCGGCGCGGAGTCTCCTAGCGCTCAGTTCGCCTAAGCCGAAGAGTACAGCGTCTACAATATTTGTTTTCCCGCTTCCATTCGGTCCAGTCAGCACGGTAAAGCCTTTATCTAATAAGATTCTAGAGGTTTTTGGACCGAAAGATTTGAAGCCCCTCAACTCAATCTTCTTGATGTACGGCATTTCCTGAAATTCGCCTTCTCCTTTGGGCTAGCGGGAAATGTCACCAATATTGCAAAGCTTTCTATAAAATTATTCTATAAATGAGAAATATACCTGGAAAATATACTCCAACTGTTATACAACGAGGCTCTCAAGAAGTTTTCACAGTTTTCTTTCACCACGAAACTTTTCAGCCAATTCTTTTACAAAGGATCTTACATTTTCATTCGTGCCATAAACGAGCACATACCCGTCTTCCTGCGCTCTGTGGGTAAGCCTGTTTTCTTTGGCCAGTCTCTCTATATCCTTTCTTGGCGTTTCTTCCGAGACTTGAACTCTCACCCAATGCTTACCTTTAGGAATTCCAGGAACGAATCTGGGGGCGGCTTTCTCTAAGTCATAAGTCTTTCTTCTGGCTTGCTCAAGTCTCTTCATCCACCGCTCAACATACTCTGATCCGAATCTTTCCTGCGCCGCTGAGATTAATCGGAATTCAACGTTTTCCAGATACGTCTCAATTCTTGGAAGGTTCTCAGTATGCGTGGGGTCGGCTCTAAGAATCTGTATCATCGTCTTAGCAGAGCGTAGGTCGTTCATAACATCGGCTGGGACTGCCTCACTTCTCTCTTTAAGCTCAGTGAGTAGATCAGCTAGCACTCTCCAAACTTCTTCGTAACCCATTTTCACACAACACTGCATTCCAGAAGCTTCTTGAATATAAAGTGAAGGTGCCGTACTTTAAGCTTCGGATTTCTCTGCGGTGGTCTGTACTGATAATACACGAAGGGGTGATGGAACTTTTCGGGCTCCAGGAAAATCTCTGTAGGTTCCATGCGTGGTTGGATTAATTTGAGAGCAAAGGTTAGTTTATGATGAACGCTGAGAAACATTCGTAAACCTTATGATGGACGAATCACTTGAATCGAGAGTTTGGACCGGAGAGAAAACTATCTCGGTATGCAGTCAAAGCCCACAAAAAAAGGGAGGTAGGTTGATAGTTATTGATGACTATTGCTCGCTAAAGCGCAAGCCCTGCTTGCCCGCGCCTCGACTGGTCGCTTTGATTAGAGAGTTGTAGGCGTTTAACAGGCCAAAGTTGAAGTATTCGTCGTATCCTGGCTTTCCAATGTCCTCTGCGCCCAATTGTAGCACATATAGGACTTGTTGTGGGTTGAAGTCAGGTCTGACGGTTAAGATCAGTCCTGCTACGCCAGCCACGTGTGGAGCAGCCATGCTTGTGCCGCCCATCCAAGCGTATCTCCAGCCTGTAGTAGTCCAAGCGTATGTACTGAAGCAGAATCCGTACCAATACTGCCAATATGCAGGCGGGATTATTGGTTCGTACCACTCTGGTTCGACGAATGCAGCATCGCCTCCAGGAGCTGCGATTCCATGAAGACTAGACCCATAGTTGCTTGCCCAAGCCAAGTGTGCAATGCCATTATATATGTCGGTTCCAATGACACAAATTACACCGGAACTTTGACTGGGAACATGAACATAGTATGCATGGACCCAATCCATATCCCATCCTTGGTTTCCAGCTGAGCCGACACAGACAATGCCATTTTGCTGTGCGTAATTGAAGACTTTGTTGCAGATGCTCTGGAAACTGCGAGAGACACCCCTAGGCAGGTAGCCTCCAAGAGACATTGAGATAACATCTATATCATTCGCAACTGCGTAGTAGACTGCCTCGAAAACCCAAGAGAACCATCCACTTCCGGTAGCGTCCATGACTTTGAGATTCACTAGGTTCAATGTTGGGCCGATACCTATACACTTCCAATCATTGGGGTCATTATTCACAGCTGCCGCGACCAGACCACCACACCAAGTTCCATGACCATTATAGTCCATCTCATCCTCATAGGGGACAAATGTTTTGCTCAACGCAAAATCATAGTTAGGCGTAATATCCCCGTGATTGAAGTCGATTCCAGTGTCCAATACGGCGACACTTACAGAAGGGTTCCCAGTAGTAATCTGCCAAGCTCCATCTGGGGACGCGTCTATGGTGTGCCATAGGTGCCATTGATAAAGCCAATAATATGGATCACTGAAAGATGAGGGGCCATTCTCCAGCTCAATTTGTTCCTCACTAGCCAGTATTACAGGGGTATCTGGCAGCTCCACAACGTAGTCATGATCAAAGCATTGAATCGCATCGTTAATGGCAAGTGCTTCTTCAAAAGCTATAGGGTCTCCATTTGGCATTGCTGCAATTACTGCCAAGTCTGGCAACATCGATGTCACTGTTCCGCCACATTCTTCAATGATAGCTTCAGCGTCTTGAGGAAGCCCACTTCCTTTGAACTCAACCAAGTACCCTGGGGCTTCTTCCATTATTTCAATCGATGGGGCTTCAGTAAAGGCAAACGGAAGTAGTGCAAAAACCATCACAACAAGCAACAACACTGAAACAACAGATGCTTTTTTCATCTCCTCTTCTCCTTTTTAGTTCAACACACAGTGTATGTTGCTTGATACTTTTTAGTCTTGTGGAGAAAAGTTCTATCTGCAAATCCCTTTGCACACGTGCATGCCCATGGAGAGAAAACATAAAACGGGGGGTAGTCATCCCCAGAAACCAAACTTCGCAATAGCTATGCATATCGGCCAATCTTTCATCTTTAGCTTTCAGATTCCTACTTCATTGATGCGTTGTCAAACATCGTTCAACTCCTTCTTAACTTCCTTCCGCACACTCCTCTGAATCAACTAACAAAGACGTTTCACAATGTCTTTCTTGATGAAAGCTTGATGACCAGCATTTCTGTAGGAACAGGCGACCAGAATCTGGTAGAGTCTGTGCTCGAAGCCGACGTGATCAGTGCAATCCCAGAGTCTAATCTCTTCTCCTATGTCTCTCATGCAGAGCAAGCCTAGGTTGGTGATCACTAGAAACTTCACAGATCTGTGCCTTCCCAAGACGACCTCAGCTTCTTGAACCAATTCATGCTTCACCAACTCGTTCTCCGCAACTTCCGCGTTCCTTCCTGAGAAACCCATTATGCATGGACCAATTAGATAAGATTCCTGCTAAGTAATCTTGCATACGCTGTTTGAGCAAGTTGAAAATCTTAAATAGCTCCCAAACCATTGATTAAGTGAGCGCTATGGCGGAAATCTGTCCAATATGCGGACTTCCACGAGATATATGTGTCTGCGGGGAGATCAGCAGGGAACAACAAAGAATCAGAGTGCGCCTAGAAACACGTAAATGGGGTCGAGCGGTAACCATAATCGAAGGCCTTAACGATAAGGACGCAAACCTTGGACAACTAGCCAAGAAACTTAAGGCTGTTTGTGCCTGCGGAGGAACTGCCAAAAACAACCAAGTCATTCTGCAAGGAGACCACCGAGATGCGGTGCATTCATATCTTATTCAGCTTGGGTATCCAGAGAGAAACGTAGAGCTACAATAGGTTCCGCGGAGAAAGGGCATGGGCATACTCGAAAACATACGTGACGTACTGAGGGGATTGAACAGGGGAAGACCTCTCAGAAAGCGTTGCCCTAGATGCGGCAGCTCCACACTTCGATTGTCAAGTAGGTTTGACATCTGGCTAACGCCTGAGCAGTATGTATGTGAGAGCTGTGGTTATAAAGGTCTTTTAGTGATGGAGTTGGAACGTGAAGAGAATTCTGGAGAAAAAGAGTATGCATCGCCTTGAGCAGAGGACGAAAGCGGTCAATCTAGCAATTCGAGTCCAAGCCGCCTCTTGAGACTCTTGTAACGATTTCTAACAGTAACTTCAGTCACTCCTCCAGCCTCAGCAATATCCTTCTGCGTCTTCTTTTCATTGCTCTGCAGACAAGCTATGTAGAGAGCAGCAGCTGCAAGCCCCATAGGATCCTTGCCAGAGGCGGCACGATTTCTCTTTGCCTCACGTAGAATTTTGATGGCTAGTCCCTGGGTTTTGCCTGAAATGCCTGTCTTTTCTGCAATCTTAGAAATATAGGTGAGGGGATCAGCGATGGGCATGCTAATATCAAGCTCTCTGATCAGAAGTCTGTAGCATCGAGCAACATCTTTCTTATCAACGAGGCTGGACTCCGATATCTCACGGAGGCTCCTCGGCGTCCCGGTTTGACGACAGGCAGCGTATAGGGAGGCTGCTGCGATTGCAGCTATGGACCTTCCGCGAACCAAGCCCTTATCGAGGGCCTTGCGATACACCACAGCAGCTTTCTCCTTCACGGAGCTGGGGATGTAGGCTTTGTCTGAAAGGCGGTCGAGCTCAGCCATAGCTTGAGCCAAGTTTCGATCCACAGATGAGTGAACTCTGGATCTTATCTGCCACTTTCTCAGTCGCCACATCTGAAGGCGTGTGGAGAGGGGGAGCTTACGTCCAAAGGCATCCCGGTCGACGCGACCTATGGCGGTGGACAAGCCTTTGTCATGTACAGAATAAGATGTTGGGATTCCTACACGGCTTCGAGATTCCTTTTCCTCTTGTGTGAAGGCTCGCCATTCCGGTCCCTTGTCCATCATTTGTTCATGAATGACTAGTCCGCAATCGCCGCAGATGGTTTCGCCTGTCTCGTAATCATGGACAAGATTTGGGCTACCACACTCAGGGCATCGGTCCTTTGAAGCCTGTCTTTGCCGCATCCCTTTCTTTTCCATAGTTTCCCCTCTACGGAACGGCGAGGCTGGAAAACCGTCACCACCTCTGGTTCTTCATCATTCTCAGAATCAGAAACTGTCCATCTGGCCGCCGTTTGAAACAGAAGGAAATGTTTTAATATATAAATCTTACGATTTTTTCTGATAGATTTTGCGTCAATTGAGAATCTTTTGAGATCTATTCCTAACAGGGCACGTCTGGCCCCTCCAGAAAATCGATAAGAGATTTATTAGAGCACAACCTCATCCTTCACCAGCCCGGAAAAGCCCGGTGGAGGGGAGGAAAGATATCCTTCCCGCCGACTGTAGCGGTTAAGCATAGCGGGCTCTGGAAGAGGGAAAATCTCCTCGCTTTCCATCTTGGGAAACCCGTTGACGGGAGTTCGAATCTCCCCCGGGCTACCAT
>JBHIEV010000039.1:0-11980 GCA_046760805.1 Bathyarchaeia archaeon | reverse complement strand
TAGAAGTACGCTGGCAGAATGTCTGGGACAAAATCTTGAGATTTCAGAGCCTTATAAAACCTGTCTTCGGCTTCCCCACCGTAGATTTACGCATTCTTCAAAGAACCTCGAATCTCTCTAAAGGCGTATGTCAGGCAGTGAACCAGCAAAATGTATTCACATCACTCAGACATCCGGGACGTCAGCTGCGAACTATAACCTCCATGCATCTCTCATGAAAAATCAGCGAGTCCAGCTTTCACCCTCAAAATGCATCAAAAATTCTATTAAGGCTATAGCTACATAATAGCGAGATAAATTGGTGAAAGATGATGAAGCTCGTAACAGTCTTGCTTCCCGAAGCTTACTTAGAGGGGCTCGATGAACTCGTCAGATCAGCCATGTATCCGAGCCGAAGCGCAGCCATCCGCGCAGCAGTTAGAGACATGCTGAAAAGGGAATTGTGGGCTAGAGCAGAAGAATAGAAACTATCAAGCCCACTACCATTTCATTCTTTATGTGGCAAATTGAGTTAGAAATTTCTAAAAATATTCACAATTCGTATCTACAATTCATAAACGATAAAAAACAACCACAACATACCTGCAGCATAAAAAAGGAGGATGGAACAACTTGGCAAAATACCTGGTTTTGCTCAAGATAGATCCTTTGAAGACACGTGACGTACTCAATGCTTTCAAACGCTTTCCAAGAACCCCCAACCCCGGCGTAAGCCTCTATTGCACAATGAACGTCTTCGGAACCTGGGACATAGGGTTATGGTTCGACGCCAAAAACCACGATCAAGCCATGAACTTTGTACACAACAAGATATACCCAATTCCCGGCGTCCACGAGGCATACACGATACCCACCACACCAATAAAGGAATACACCAAAGACTGGAAGTAGCCACCAAAAAGCAACAGAATAGAACACCCCTCCCCTTTTTATGATTTCTTATAAACTTAGACTCGAAACAGTTTCAACAGTCGCTTTTACGATTTCTAAGTGCACACCTTAACAGTTGGAAATCTCTCTGAAGATCTCTCCTATACTTTGGGTTATAAAGTACCGCTGCGGGATGGTACATCGGAATGACAAGTACTGGAAAACCTGAAAGCTCTACATTGTATTTCTTTCCGTGAAGTTTGGTGATGCCTGTAACCTTTGTTCCACTTGGGGAAAGGATGTAGGAAGTTGAGTGTCTGCCAAGAGTGACAATAATCTTCGGCTTGATAGTTCTTATCTGACGATCGAGGTAAGGAGTGCATGTTTTGATCTCGCTCGCTGAAGGATCACGATTCTCAGGTGGTCTGCACTTGAGAACATTAGTTATGTACACCTGATGTCGGGAGAGCCCGACCTTCAAAAGCATTTCGTCAAGAATCTCCCCAGCAGCGCCAACGAAAGGCTTCCCCTTTACATCCTCCCAGTAGCCTGGTGCCTCACCAATAAACATCACGTCAGCATCAAGATTCCCCTCTCCAGGAACAGCATTCCTGCGCTTCTTCCACAGCCCACACTTTCGGCAAGCCTTGACTTCAGAGGCAACCTCATCCATGATTTCCTGCTTAGACATAAGAGTAACCAGCGTAGTTCAACCGCTCTAAAGTCTCGTTTATCATGATGCAACCTAATCCTGTGATCGCTCTTACATCTTCTCAGGAGCCTCTATGCCCAGAAGGCTGAGAGCGTTCTTGAAGACATTTCTTATCCCAATTATTAGCATTAGCCTAGCATCACTTAACTCCCTATGCTCAGCTTTGATCACAGGCAACGCTGCATAGAATTTGTTGAACTTGTCTGCTAAAGTGTTTGCAAAGTCGGCGATCTCGTTTGGTCTCATGTTCTCTGCTGCATCTACAAAAACCTCGGGAAACCGAGCCAGCAACAAAATGATGTCACGTTCCAGAGGGTCAGTCAACAGAGAGTAGTCAGGATTTTCGGGTTCTCGTGACGCCTTCCTTAAAATGCTGCAGGCTCTTGCATACGAATACTGAATGTAGGGAGCGCTGTTCTTCTCGAAATCCAAGACCCGGTCCCACGTGAAGACTACAGGCTTCGACGGATCAACCTCAACAAGCGCGTATTTCAGAGCTCCGATCCCTACTATGTTGGAGATTTTACGCTTCTCTTCCTCTGACAGGTGTGGTGATCTTTTTGAAACTTCATCATGAGCTCTCTTGATAGCTTCATCTATCACTTCGTCCAAAGTGATGTAGCGACCTCTGCGACTTGACATACTGTAGCCGGGCAGACTGACAAGGTTATAGGCGAAGTGAACCAGGTTTTCCGCCTCAGCCTTAAAGCCAAGGGCGTACAGAGCCAGTTTCAACTGCAGCTGAGCCAGAGTCTGTTCCATCCCGACAACGTTGATCACCTTTTCAGCTCTCTTGAACTTCCATAGGCTGTAGGGGATGTCCCGGGTTGTGTACAGAGTGGTGCCGTCACCTCTCACCAACGTTAGAGACGGAACCTCATACTCCTCCCTCAAACCCAACTTCCCTTTAAGATCGAAATCACTGACAACCTTCTCTGCGTCAAACTCCAAAATGCCTCCAAGACGAAAGACGTAGGGAGTCTTCTCCAGCCTCTCAAGAGTACGCTTAACATCACTACTCCATACAAGACTGCTTTCCCAATCCCAAGAGTCAAATGAAATCCCCACTCTGTGAAGAGTTTCCTTAAAACCATCAACACAGATCTGGCAGATCTCTCTGCCCAAGCTTTTCCCCCCTTCCTCGCCAGCCTCGTACCCACGCATCAAAAGGTTTATCTCAGCTTCAGGATTCGCATCTTCCTTGATCGCTCTGAGAAGCTTATCAAAAAGCTCGGCAAACCTGCTATTAAGCTCCGCCGCAATCGATGTCCAGTCGTCCAGTTCTCGCTGGAATTTCAAAGCTTCTTCTGTCGTTCCGAGTTCTTTTGCTTGCTCAATCCCCTTTTTGAGTCGATCAATCTCTGTTATGCAGCTTGTTATTGTGTAGATCTTGCCTATGAAATGGTCGGGCTTTCCTTCCGGCTTGGGTCTTCCAAGCTTCTGGTAACCGTAGGCGATGACCGCTGTTTGGCGGCCTACATCGTCGATATAGTAGTGCCGATAAACCTTATGTCCGCGACCCATCAAGAGGCGTGCAAGCGCATCGCCGAGCATCGGATTTCTTGCCTGTCCGATGTGGATGGGAGACATGGGATTGGCACTCGTGTGTTCGACGATGATTTTCCTAGGTTTTCCAGTCTTGACGTACCCGTATTCTGTTGCAAGATCTTTGACAGACTCTAGAGCCAGTCTAGAGAACTCTGGAAGGTTTACATAGAAATTGATGTAGCCCTTCCCAGCTGCCCTGAGTGATTCGACCAATGTAAATTTGGATACATCGATAGATCGCACGATCTTCTCAGCCGCCTCGATCGGCTCTTCCCTGGTTTGTTTGGCGAGTTCAAAGCAGAGCGAAGAAGCTAACTCACCGAACTCGGGGCTCGGAGGAGATTCAAGCATAATCTGAGGGATAGAAATCTTAGGGTATAACCTACTCAAAGCCTCCCTTAAGGCGGTCTCACACTCTTTACGAAACTCTGCAAAGGGATTGACTGAAACCATCTAGCGCTCACCTTATGGCGGGCCCGCGGGGATTTGAACCCCAGATCTCCGGCTCCGGAGGCTTACACACTGTTTCAATGGGGCAGTTCGGTGCCTTAATCCTGGCTGGGCTACGGGCCCTCCACTCAACAGAATCTGTGCTAGTGTTGATTAATGTTGTTATGCTATATTTCGACAAGTTCCTCGTTTGCCCACCAAGCCTTCATCTTCCCAGATTTCCTCCCGGGATAGTATTCAACTATGGGTTTTCCAAGCTGCTTCTTGGAGCGTTTCCTGATCTTTCGAAGCCTGTTTAGAATTAGCCATCTGTTCGTTCCGACTGTGTCTGCAAGCTCCGAGGTTGTGGCTCCTTTGTAGTGAAGAAGGTGATCTAAGATTTTGTGGTCGATATCGTCTATGCAAAAGGCGTGTGGATTCACCTTATCCTTCTCATACGTCAGAAGCTCGAGCTCGGCCAAGGACTTTTTAATTTTAGAGATGTCCGTTTCAAGCTTCATGATTTTCCTTTCTAGCTCAAAAATCTTGTCAGGCCTGGGAACCTCTCGCAATTTCTCCACTATTGCCTCACGGATGAAGTTACTTCTCTCGCCGTTAGGCACGCGGAGAACAAGTTCCTTGTAGACTTCTTCGGGTATTTTGGCAGATACAGCGGTAAGCTCGCCCATTATCTCTTCCCATACCTACTCGTATCTAAACAAATAAAAAGTTGATTCGAGTTCTGCCTCTTAAATGCCAGGTGCTAGCGACACGGATGAAGGTTGTCGCTATTTAGTTTCTTAATTCATCTCTCTAGAAGGGAAGGTGCATATTTTCTGTACAGTAGTTTTCAGCCAGTTGTGCAGAAAGGCTAAGGAAACCTTTTAAAGAAAACAATAAACACACTAGGTCGAGAATTTACATAAGGTGAGGCGTTAATGGCTAAGAAAACCACCATATCCGTTATCAAATGTGATGTTGGATCGTTAGCTGGACACCATGTGGTGCCAAAACCCATTCTAAGCATTGGTGAAAAACGTCTGGAAGAGGCTCAAGAAAGGGAACTCATCAACAATTATTACGTCTTCAACGCAGGAGACGACCTCGAACTCCTCATGGTCCACACAAAGGGAGAAAACAATCCAGAGATTCACAAGCTTGCCTGGAACATATTCAAAGAAGGTGCCAAAAAGGCGGGAAGTTTGAAACTGTACGGCGCTGGACAAGACATTTTGAGGACAGCCTTCAGCGGCAACGTTCGAGGAATGGGACCGGGCGTAGCTGAGATGGAGATCGAAGAGAGACAATCTGATCCCATCGTCGTCTTCGCAGCAGACAAGACCGAGCCTGGCGCCTTCAACTATCCCATGTTCCGCATATTCGCCGACCCAACAAACACAGCTGGTCTAATAATCGACCCCAACATGGCTGGAGGCTTCAAATTCGAAGTTCTGGACGTGATCGAAAACAAGAAAGTTGTCTTGGAGTGTCCAAAAGAAATGTATGAGTTAATCGCGCTAATCGGAACACCTGGACGTTATGTAGTTGCCCATGTCTGGCGTGCCAGAGACGATCTAAAATGCGCAACAACCAGCACAACTAGGCTATCCCTGATCGCAGGCAAATACATCGGGAAGGATGACCCAGTCTCTATTGTAAGGGCTCAGCACGGTTTGCCGGCACTCGGTGAAATTCTGGCACCCTTCATGCACAGTTACTTTGTCGAAGGGTGGATGCGAGGTAGTCACTGGGGTCCACTTATGCCTGTTGGATTGAAGAACAGCAGGTGCACTGCTTTTGATGGGCCTCCGAGGATTGTGGCTCTCGGTTTTCAGGTCGCTAATGGAGAAATCGCTGAGGATGATGAAGGTAAACCAATGATAAGTGATCTCTTTGATGATCCCGCCTTCGATTTGGCACGTCGGGAGGCTGTGGACTACATGGTTACTTTGCGTCGCATGGGCGAGTTTGAGCCTGCACGACTGAGCACTGAAGCAATGGAATATACAACTCTTCACAAGGTCTTAGAGAAGCTAGAGGACAGGTTCAAGCCAGCCTAAACACTGTTTTCCTCACCTCAATATCACAGTTAAATGTTCAAATAGCAAGGACTTCGACAGTCTATTGGAGTACTGATATTGGAGTTACATCTTCTCAGCGACGGACGCTTCACCATCGAGAAGAGTTTCCTAGTGTACGCGAAGTATCAGGGAGAAATCTATGAGGCGGCTCTAAAACCTCTGCTGGTCATAACGAGTGGAGAGAGGGTTCTGATAGACACAGGGATTGGAGATCTTCCAGAGAAATACAAAAGGTTTCATACAGTGAAGAGGAAACCAAATGAAGCGCTGAGAGCGCTACTGCAGAGAAATGGCATAAGGCCTGAGGGTATTGATATCGTAATCAACACGCATCTACACTTCGACCACTGTGGCAACAACAAAGATTTCACAAACGCAAAGTTCTATGTGCAAGCCGACGAACTGCGCTACGCCTACGCTCCGGACAGGTTTCAAAAAGCCAGTTACATACGAGATTTTTTTGATGTAAATGTTGAGTATGTGCCAATACGGGGAAGCCACAAGATAACTGATGAAATTGAAGTCATTCCCACGCCAGGACACTCCATAGGACACCAGTCCATCGTCATCAGAAAAAACGAGAAGAAGTACGTCTACTGCGGTGATGCTGCGCCTCTTAGGGAGAACCTGGAGCGAAGAAACATTCCAGGAGTTCTCTATCGTTCTGATCAAGCATTACAGTCGATAGACAAGCTTAGAAGTATCGAGAATGCGGTGTATATTTACTCTCATGACAACGAACAGTCGACCCTGATTTAGCATGATGTCAGGGTGATCTGAAGAAGTATCTTGGCCACGTAGGCCATTCGGAAGGCTGAGTAGTATCGAAGTCTACTTCAAGTTGCATGCCAACCTTGATCTTCTCAGGTTCGATGTCTCGAATCATGCCTGGCAACTTTGCACCGCCTCGCAGCTCTATGATACCGACAACATAGGGAGCCATAGACTGAAACTGTGAGGGCGAGACGTGAATCGCCGTATACGTTAGCAGTTTTCCCCTCTTCTCTAACTCAACCCACCTCAGGTCTGTTGAGACACATTCTGTGCACACAGGTCTTGGTGGGAGAAGAAGCTTTCCGCACTTCTTACACTTCGCAGCCATCAGCTTCCTTTCGCTTACAAACTTGTAGAACTCTTCTATGGTGAATGAGCGAGTCTCAGCCACATTTACCCCCTCCTGAAGATGTGGACAGCTGCAGTTGCACCCGATCCTCCCACGTTATGGGCTAAGCCTATCTCGGCCCCCTCAACTTGCCTCTTCTCTGCCTGTCCAGTTAACTGCAAGTACAGTTCGTAAGCCTGTCCTGTTCCCGTTGCCCCAACCGGATGCCCCTTTGATTTCAGTCCTCCACTCGTGTTGACGGGGGTATCCCCCTCCAGTGTAGTTGCGCCACTCTCGATAAGGCTTCCACCCTCTCCAGGTTGACAGAGCTCTAAGTCTTCATACGCTATGATCTCTGCTATAGTGAAGCAGTCGTGAACCTCTGCTACATCTATATCCTTGGGCTTGACCTTCGCCATGCGATAGGCCTCCTTTCCAGCAAGCCTCGCCGCCTTCAAGCTTGTGAGACTCTCTCTTTCATACAAACCTATGGTGTCGCTGGCTTGCCCTGAACCTATTATATGGACTGGCGCGTCCGCGAATTTCTTGGCGAGTTCTGGTTTTGTTAGTATTAGGCAGCTGGCGCCGTCTGTTATGAGGGAGCAGTCGTAGAGCTTCAGGGGCCATGCGATGACTCTGGAGGACATGGCTTTCTCCAAGGTCACTTCCTTCTGCATGTGAGCCTTTGGGTTCAAGGCACCGTTGTGATGGTTTTTCACGGCAACCATTGCCATCTGTTCTTCAGTTGTTCCATACTTATGCATGTGAGCTGTTGCCATCAGACCATACAAGCCTGGGAAGGTTATTCCATGCCACTGCTCGAAGGGATAGTCAGAAGCCATCGCCAAGAACTCCGTTACGTCCGGTGTCGTTCTATGAGTCATCTTTTCGACTCCACCCACCATTACTACGTCGCACATTCCTGAGAGCACGGCAAGGACTCCACATCTCAAAGCTATGCCAGAAGATGCACAGGCGCCTTCAACTCTAGTCGCCGCTACTGGAAGTACTCCAGCCCAGTCAGAGACCGTTGGTCCTGTGTGTCCCTGATGCTCATAGGACTCACCCATGTGCCCTACAAAAAGGGCTTTTATGTCCTTTCTAGGCTCCAGGTTTGGGCATCTCTCGAAAGCTTCCTTGGCAGCCTCCGCGAAGAGTTCTCTGCCGTACAGTCCTGTTCTTTTCCCAAATCTGGACAGTCCAGCTGAGACGATCGAGACGAGGGGTTTTCGAGTCAAAGTATGCTCCTCCGTTTTGGAGTTAGGTATATGGGTGAAAAGCCGTATTTAAGCAAAGGCACGGAGAGACCGGGACCCGTCCTTTTTCTATTGCCTCTTCTTTCTAAAGAGAGCTATCCAAGAGCGACCGAAATGTTTCTGCTCTTCTTTTGTGGGTTTTCTGTAGTCTTTGAACTTGCCCTTGCTGTATCGTATGAAAGGGTGGAGCAAAGAGTGGGGTTTTTGGGAGTAGAGGTCGAGACGATTGGAGAGATAGGTGTTCACCGTATATTTTCGTTTCTCACCGAACTGCCCGAAACGTTTAACCAGTCGTTTCCAATCCTCCCCATACAACTCTTGGAAGACTTCGATAAAATCAAGGACAGTAAATGAACTTTCAGGAATCCTCAAAATCGTCTGCTTGATCTTCTCTTCTTCCAAAAGCGTCTTCATAACTCATCCTTTCACATCTTTGCATCCGTAAGTCCACTAAAATTGTCCATCATCTGACGCTTACGCTATAGATTCTTTCAACTGAGCCAAGGCGAAAAATCTAGGAGCACATAAATAGTCAGCATACGATGCGCGACTAACTGCTCTGCATTTTAGTGTGAACTTTGCGTCAATTACCAACCCCGCACTTCAGGGCTGTTGTCGAGACCATACCTCTTTTTGATGAATTCAACAGTCTTTGTCATTGACGCCTCTAAAGACTCCAGCTCTTTTGGATCCTTCTGAAGACAAGCCCACTTTGGAACCTTCTGTCCGGGGAGTGCCACCGCGTAGCAGTCCGTTAAATCCCCTTTTCGCTGATCCTTCGGCACAAATTCAATCCTGACTTTTTGCCCGATGAAGAGTTCTCTCGGAGGTATGTGCAACATCATGGCCAGAGTGGTATCTGCGCCATCGATTTTTACCCAGCCCATTGAGAACGGCAATTGGTGCTCAAAAGGAGCTGCCGCCAAACATTGCACCGTGAAAGTGTGGATAGTTCCTTTCAATGGAAGATCAACCCATTCACAATCAGCTACTCTGCATTTGGGATTCCAACAATGAGCTCTAGGAGGACAGTATACAGTGCCACACTTGGGACATTTCGTCCCCTTCAGCTTCCCCTCTAATAATCCTCTGAAAAAAGGCGAAACAAGTCCATAGCTGTGAGAATACAATGCAAAAGCGGCGCGGTCTATCACCATGAATTCTTTGGGCGGCCTCTTCAGTGCGTCCTCAACCGTGCCCCCACCCCAAGGACCTTTCACAACCTGATATCCTTTGATTGACCATAATCCCGTGTTGACTATTGGTTCCCAGTATTCGTGAGCAGCTGTTGAGTGGTCCTCTACTACTGGATAATGCTTGTATTTTGCTTCACGCCTTGTACGCTTTATCTTCCTAACTTTCAGTTTTATTTCTTCCATTCCAACTTCTGT
Organism: Bathyarchaeia archaeon; assembly: GCA_046760805.1. Lineage (GTDB taxonomy): Archaea > Thermoproteota > Bathyarchaeia > Bathyarchaeales > Bathyarchaeaceae. Next base: position 2,591 of record JBHIEV010000039.1, on the reverse strand, counting down.
CATTTCACTCCCTCCTTTCTAATCTCTTTCGAAGGTTATCACCGCTCCTTGACAACCAGTTCCACCGTGTCCAGTAATGAGCGCTTTTCTCGCATCAGGCACTTGTAGACCGATCGGACCACATTTTTCCTTTATTTTTCCAGCAAGCTGCCAATACAGGAAGAGAGTATAATACAGACTTGTAGCCCCCACGGGGTGTCCTGAAGCTGTCAAACCTCCGCTAAGGTTGGATGGGCATTCACCGCCGTATTCAACTATTCCTTCCCTAATCAGAGTCTTTCCTTCTCCTCTGGGACAAAGCATTAAATCCTCCCATAAACAAAGTTCAACGCCATCATAAGGAGCGAAAAGCTCTATCAGATCTAATTCTTTCAGTGGATTGGTTATACCAGCTTGGGGATACGCCCTTTTCGCAGCTATATGCAAAGAGGCGAAGTTCGCCATGTCTGGATAGGGCGTTTTTATCGGCTCAACAAAGTCAGGATATATCTTCGCCTCGTTCTTCATACCTTCGTAGGCGAAATCAGCCGTTCTGTCTCCTGGCCTCATCGAGTCCGTCCCTACACCAACTCCAGTTATCCACATAGGGGTATCAGTGAAGCGGCGAGCTTTTGATTCCGTTGCCATCAATAGAACACAGGCCCCCTCACTCATCACAGCACAGTTGAGAACTCTGTAGGGCCAGCACACTAGTCTGTTCTTCCAGTAATCATCGAGCGTTATGGGAGAGGTGCCGTGTTGGCTCACCCATTGAGAATATGGCCAATGAGTGGAATTGTTGTGGTTCTTAACGGCAATTCTGCCAAGATCTTCACAGGTTTCCCCGTACAGCTGCATATGCCGAACTTGAAGAGCGGCATAGAACGCGTTGTAATACCCACCGACTGGAAAGTCCCAGTCGGTATCTGCAGCTGAAGCGATCATTTCATTCGTTGCAGCAACGGAAACCTCGCACATCCATTCCCAGCCGGGAACTAGTACGACATCAAACATTCCTGACTTTATCATATAGTAGGCATTGACTATGGCATCTATTGATGTAGACCCTCCAGACTCAACTCTGTAGCCTGGCTTATTGTGCAAGCCTAAGTAGTCCTGTACTATCCATCCCATACACAGCTGTCCATTCAAGTGATCGCTGAAGTAACTCATACACAACGCATCTATGTCGGCTGCCGTTAGGTTAGGCACGTTCTTAAGCAACTCTTGATAAGCTATGGCTACGCCTTCTTCCGCATTTTCACCATGCCAGAGGTCAGGCCGAAATATGCCTCCATCGCAAATAGCTACTCTCTCGTTTTTACCCACAATTCACACGACCTTGAGTTTTGTGTTTAGGCACCGCTAGTCCTTATAAATCTAACGCGGAATGGAAAAAGGGCATGCGCAATGACGGTCTTTAAACATTAAGGAACGCAGGGCTCCATACTTGGCACAAAATGCTTTAAGCCAATGAATAAAACGAACAACCGTTCCCTTCTGCTCGCTAATCCGAGCGTCCCAATAAGCCATTTAGATGTATATTTGACTTCAGCCTTAGAGGGCGTCTTCTTAACTCATAGTTCGGGACAAGGATAGAATACTAACGTTATGTTATTCGGCAATCAGAACTCTGAGGTCTTCTTTCGTAGGAACTCCCTCAATTCTCTTTTTCTTGAAAATGATTGTTGGAGCCTTTATTCCCTTGAACACAAGCTTGGTTTTCCTTACAAAGCTAAGATTCGCTATGTCAACAACTTCATATTCTAGTCCATTCTTTTCACAGAATTCGTTGACCGCGTCAAGAATTTTGATCTGCTCACTTGTCAAGTAGCCATTCGAAGAGCCCTTAGGAAGATTCTTGAGTCCTGAACAGATATCATGCCGAGAAGTAACACAGGGATGCCCCATGCTGTCCTTATCTACAAAGTCGAGGGTTGGAATTTCCTTCATGCTGCAGATATAAACTTTAATCTTTTCCTCCAAGAATCTCCCTCGAATATCACATCTCCAGAAGCTTCCATGTTTAATTGTTTTAGAAACCATTTAAAGTTATCACCTACAATGTGGCAGACAAGGAAAGAATGTAGAATGTTCTCAGAAGTCACTAAAGCATGGAAAAATATACGATTATGGCTGCAATGCATAGCGCGAGACCGATCGCTATCATGATTCTTCCTTCTTTTCTATAGCGTTGTCTCTCTTCAGGTTTCAGTTTGGCAAATTTTCTGAAGTCAAACCATCCCGTGCGGAACCCTGTCCGGTAGGGAATACTGTTCTTTCTATAGATGTACGAAGCGAGGATTTGAAAGACCCCTAGGATCAGAATGAATAGTGCTTCATATATGAGGATAAAAATAAGCAGATAGAGAAGTTCTAGGAACCACAGAAATGTCAAGACTATCATATTCAAAGCTGCAATGTATCCTATGACTTTCAAAACAAAGGCCAACATCCAGTGAGCGTTTCGATTAGAGATGAATCCTCACCTGATACCCTAACATATTTCTTGGAAGGGCATTAATAGTTTTGGGAGAGCCTTCACGTGAGTGAGTTGCCAAAGCACCGGAAGAGTTCAAAGGACTTCTTGGCGTAGTCTTTGAATGTGTCTC
>JBHIEV010000038.1:0-12147 GCA_046760805.1 Bathyarchaeia archaeon | reverse complement strand
AGCTTGAATCTTCTGTAGGTGTCATAATCCACATATTCTATGTGCTCGTTTTCCACCTGATGCTGTATGCTAAACTTCTGTCGACGCCTCTTCGCCTCTATCTGATTGGTCGTCACCAGAGAATACGCGTCGCTTCCAGCTCCAGAACCATAACTAACTACTAATATCCTCTCGTCAGGCTTGGCTCTGTCCAAGACAGCCGCCAATCCGATAGGTGAAGCACCAGAGTATGTGTTGCCGAACTTCGCAACCTGTAACCCTGGCTCGTACTGCTCATCTCTGAACCCAAGTTCCTTAGCCACTTTGACGGGGAATCTTATGTTTGGCTGGTGAGTGACAAAGTAATTGACATCACTTGGCAAAAGATTCAACCTTTCCAAAAGCTTTTTGCACGCCTTGATTATGTGCTTGAAATATGCTGGTTCCCCAGTAAATCGACCGCCGTGTCTCGGATAAGGCTCAAGATCTCTCCTCCAGAAGTCTGGTGTGTCTGACGTGCAGGAGTACCAGCCCTCCACTTCTGCTATGACGTCACTCATACCGAAGATGAAGGCTGAGCTACCATAGCCGACAAAGAGGTCTAACTCCCCTCCAAGTTCATCTCTTGGTGCAGCTTGAGAGTTGTCTGTACCTATCACCATAGCGTAGCTCGTGTTAGCGCCTGGATAATATACTAGGGAGGTTGCGTCTTTGAACATGCTTGTGGCGGCCTTGCAGGCGAATTCGGTGTCCACAGCGTCCACGCTTTGCAGACCATCTGTCTTCTCCTCCTCGCCGAGCTTCAGCACCTGAGCCACTTTAGAGGCTATAGGCTTGACTGCGTAGGGGTTAGACTCTGAGCCAACGTAGACTTTTCCGACAAGTGAAGAGTCGATACCAGAATGGATCAAGGCTATCTTTCCAGCCTCGACCGCCGCTGTGATAGAGTCTTCATCCATGAAGGGTATGGACCTTTCCAGTTTTCCCTCTTTGATCCTAAACCTTGACACGTATACTCCGTATCCAACGATGCCAGGTGTGTCATACTCTTTTTTGGGTTTGACTATGTCGTACTTTTGGTGTGGATAGTATTCGTCCGCAAATGTGAAGGCTAGAGAGATCGTTGGTATGATGTCGCTCTGATCTACTGCGTGTCTCCTCCTGAACCTTGGAATAACCTCCCTCTCTTCCAAACTGGAGAGGTCAACTTGCTCGTTCTTCAGGATAAGGTCTGTCAGTCTACCAGGAACCCTCACCTTTCCATCATGGAAGGAGATGATCCCATAGACGTAAGATCCCAACTTTGTGAATTTGTTTGTTGGCTCCTTAATTAGTGTGCAGACTTCCAGTCTTCCTTTGTCGTAGAAGAAATCAACCTCCTCCATCTTGCCAAAGCTTTTCCTTCCGCACTTTCCGCAGTAGTCTTTTGTTCTGAAGTATTCTCTGCTACAGATGACGCATCGACTACCCCTTAACCTGTCCCCAATGTATGAGACCCGCCTTTCGATCGGTTCACTCGTCATCTCAATCACTCCCTAGAACGTGGACGTACGCCTTTGTTCCGAAGCCCTCGAGTTCCAAAGAGCACCCAAACCGCAAGTCCCCATCTGCTTTCACCTGTCTGTCACCAGCCTCTCCTCTAAGCTGCTTCACAATCTCAAAGATCTGAGCACCGCCAGTTGCTCCCAGCGGATTCCCATCTGCCTTGAGCCCTCCATTCGTGTTGACGAAGAGCCTTCTTCCATCTATATCGTAGAATCCTCGGTAGTTCTCACAGCTATTGTAAACGTCGAGCCATGCTTTTCCCCTCTTGCAGAATCCCAAGTCTTCTAGGGACGTCATCTCTAACAACGTGGACTGATCATGAAGCTCTGCCATTCCTATGTCACCTATCCCTAGACCGGCTGTCTTGAGAGCGTTTTCCATCGCGGTTGTGCTTGCAACGAATCCTGTTCTATCTTCACGTGCCGGGAAGGTTATGTAATCGGTTGCTGAGGAAGAGCCTACAACATAGACCGGAGTGCCAGAGTATTCTCGGGCGAGTTCATGACTTGCCAGAATCAGGGCTGATGCGCCATCCGAGATGGGAGCAAAGTCGTAGAGTCCTAGGGGTTTAGATGACTGGAGTCTTTTTCTGATAACTTCTTCCACGGTTACTTCCCTGTGGAATTGGGCGTACTCGTTCTTCATCGCGTGCTGATGGTTCTTTGAGGCTATTTGAGCTAGGGCTGTTTTGAAGGTTTCAAGCGATTTTCCAGATAGCTTGTGCCTTTTGACATACTCTCGGAGCATGAGTTCGTGATTTGCTTCGGGCGTACATCCCGCGTAGTAGCTCCACGGGTCTTCCAAGAGCATCAGATCGTCTCTGATCTTGTCCCAGCGGTCGGTCATCTTCTCCACTCCACCTACAAGAACTAGGCTGTACCTTCCCGATTGAACGGCATTGCATGCATTGAGGAGAGCGGAGCTGAACGATCTCATCTTTTCCATTGGGATGTGTAACTCGGAGAGCTCCGACAAGAACCCTTCTTCAATCCCTATCTTGTTCGTCAGTTGAAGGAAGTAATCCGAGAAGTATCCTGCTTCCAAATTCTTTCTTTCTACTCCAGCCGATTCCGAGGCTTTCAACCAAGCCTCTTCCACCAGCTTCTCCGGCGCGGTCTCATAATGTTCCCCGAACTTTGTTCTACCAACGCCAATTACAGCTGGACATCGTCGTTTCATAAACTTATGATCCCCCTTATCCAAAACATAGGGTTCTCCGCACGTAGTTTTTAAGTGTTACCTTTTGTGCTGGAGCGCATGACGTGTTCGTTTGTTTAGTTTCACAACTGGGTACAGAGCAACATTTTGGTTCCTTCTCCCACATGGTCCCGCTTGCAGCAGGCAGAAGCATTAGTTGAAATTCATAACACTTTTCTACGCCACTTCAGGTCTTTTAGGATCAGACTAGCGATGAAGATCGAGAAATTGATGGTAAGAAGAGTTGTTACCATTCCAATAGACGCCTCAGCCTATGACGCAGTCAAACTCATGAATAAGAACAGAATAGGCTGCCTAGTAGTTCTCTACAACAATGAGATCGTTGGGATCTTGACTGAAAGAGACCTGCTTAAAAGAGTCTTAGAAAAGTGCAGGGATCCGAAGGAAACTGTGGTTTCAGAGATAATGACGAGACAGGTTATAGTTGGAAGACCTGATATGGAACTTGTTGAAGCCACGAGACTTATGTTTAAGAAGAAAGTGAAGAAACTGCCTATTGCAAAGGGAAAGAGGTTGGTAGGCCTGATTACATTGACTGATATAGCGCGTGCCACAAGTGTTGATGACAACACCTTAGAACTTCTTGAGCAACTGTCACATATGCATATGATCTAGCGCTCCAGCAAGTCCTACACTTCATTCGCAGGCGCGCTCGATATGATTCATTTATATGCGCTTCTTCTCAAGTAGGGATACTTGGAGGAATCCATTTGGAAGAGGTTTATCGGCTTGTAATAGCTGTCAAGGAAATCCGGGGCAGATGTCCTGTCTTCAGCGTCGGGGACGAGATCGCCATTGAATCGCCTGAGATAATCCCAGAGAAGACGGATGCCCTCTGCATTCACGCGTTGGGGTCCATGTTATCCATGATCATCGCCTTAAGTCGAGGCGCCAGCTTCAAAGAGTTAGGTCTAGCCAAGGAGGAGGGGGACATTGGGTATGTTCAGTGCCTCGATCCTGGACCTCCATACACTCCAGGCGGAACAGTCATCTTTGAGATAAGGCGAGAGGGTAAGTCGTGAAATATTAATACGCATGTTCGTATGAACACTACATGATCCGGAGAGTTGAATAGATGCGCCTTTTCCATTGCGCGACTGATGAAGAGATAAAGAGGGGAGAAACCACGGATGTCTACTTCACCAGGACTAAGCGAATACTTGAAGCAAAGGGGCTGGAAAAGCTAAAGGCGTTGGCTGAGGTCACATCAGGCAGACTCCCTCAAAGCTGGCCTTGGGGTATAATCTGTGGAATTGAAGAGGAAGCCCGCCTATTCGAGGGGTGTCAAGTTGACGTTTATGCGATGCCTGAGGGGAGCGTTTTCCATCACAGAGACCGACGTGGCATTCGAGAGCCAGTCATGTTCATTGAGGGTCCTTATGGGGAATTTTGTGTTCTCGAAACCCCTATGCTCGGCTTGATCTGCCAAGCTTCTGGAGTGGCGACCAGTGCTGCGAGGACAAAGAAGGTTGCGGGAGAAAAAATGGTCGTTGCCTTTGGAATACGTCGTATGCACCCAGCGCTGTGCCCGATGTTGGATCGCGCCGCATACATCGGCGGTTTCGACGGAGTTTCGAGTTTGAAGGGAGCTGAGGCTGCGAGGATCGAACCGACTGGAACAATGCCCCACGCCCTCGTCATAGTTTTCCAAGACCAAGCGAAAGCATGGAAAGCATTCGACGAGGTTATGCCACCAGACGTTCCCAGAATAGCTTTAGTGGACACTTATTTCGACGAGAAGATGGAGGCGATAATGGCTGCTAACGCACTAAAAGACCGATTAGACGGAGTGAGACTTGATACGCCTACGTCCAGAAAAGGAGACTTCGCTGAGATTGTTCGAGAGGTTCGGTGGGAACTCGACATTAGAGGATATCAACACGCCAAGATTCTCGTTTCAGGAGGACTCAACGAAGAAAGTGTTAGGATTCTCAGCGAAGCTGGGGCTGATGCGTTTGGTGTCGGGACATCTGTTAGCAACGCTCCTACCCTTAATTTCGCCATGGATATCGTGGAGCTTGAGGGAAAACTTTCGGCAAAAAGGGGCAAGCTTGGTGGCAAAAAGCAAGTTTGGAGATGCCCAGAATGCCTCACAGATACTGTTCTGCCCTTCAAGTCTCGTCCACCAAAATGCCCAACATGCAAGACTGAAGCCGCGCCGATGCTAAAGCCTCTAGTGAAAGATGGAAAAATAGTGGCAAAACTTCCAGAGCCCAAAGAAATCCGGAAGTACGTACTAGAACAGATCGAAAAGCTCTCTCTTGAGAACGCCAGCCATTAGAAGAAGTGCAATATTCTTAGTGGTTTTTAGACGTGCCCATCAGTCTCGATCCAGCTGAACTTCTTCTGAAGGGCCTTCGGGTAGTACCGCTTCCAGTCGTAGTCGACTCGTTTTCCCCATTCGAAATAGATTCGAGGGTCTATGTAGCTCTTGAGGGAAGTTCGGAGGTTGTAGTCTCGAGTATTTCTCTGGGCGTCTATTTGGAGTTTCAGCTTCTCTATCGCCGTATTGTCACGCTCTCTTCGGCTCTTCAGTCTTAGTCTTAGCTTCTTCATACGCTCTATGTGCTTGGTCTTCATCGCCTTGAGTCTTCGCTTCTGACGCGCCACGGCTTCTCGCTGACGACGAATGCGCCCTCTCAAGGCACGAACGGGTCTACCTTGTTGTTTTCTGTTTGCGAGTTGCAGGCGATAGGTCTCCAGCTTCTTCTTCATCGCCTCTAGCCTTTCCTCAAGCCTCCTCAGCCTCTCTATGTATCGCTCTTCCTGCTCCTTAACCTTCTGACTTAGTTTGGCTTGTGCATCCTTCGATCGAACCTTCAGCGTTTTGAGGCGGTTCTTCCTCTTTTGTAAAGATGATTTCCAAGTCTTGGGGATGGTACGCCGATGGTTGCAGACCTTAGCGGCCTCGAGGTTTGCCATTGTGGCGACATATTTCTTCGCGTGTTCAGGGTCTTCAGGTCTTGTAGTTGCTCTTTGTAGACTCGTGTCGACGGCTTCGGACGCGTAGCAGGTGCGGAAGACCTTCGCTGAGAGCCCAGTCATCACCTCGTCAAGAAATTCGCTCACATGCTTCGAGTTGACACCATCGAAAAGGGTGGATCTCGCATTTGCTGCAAAATCCTTGAGGTTCTTGATAACATTGTCTGGCAGTTTAACTCTGAAAATGTGGGGCACAGCGTCCTTTCCGATGAACTTGAAGGTCACAGTGCCATCGTCGTTAAAGCGTATATGGGCCGGTCGTAGAGTTGAAGCACCTACTGTGTCTGCTTCGTCAGGGTCCTTCTCGTCGCCAACCCTAATCTTGAGATTGTCGATGAGAAAACAGACGGTCGCCGTCTTCCTTCGTCTCAGATCATTGGCGTCGAGGTTCTCCAAGATATGCCTCCGAACCCTTTCAAGATTCCGTCGCAGCTCTTGTGCCTTTTCAAACTTCTCTATATCCTTCCTTTGTTTCAGGATGCTGGAGTCGGAAAACCAGACGTATTTCGTCTTGCCTGTGAGTTTGTCCCGCCATCGTGCGATCCAAAGGGCGTCAGGCTGCCAAACTATGGTCTTCCAGTTGCCCGGAGGCTTAGGGGCATCTGGGGAGAGATTTAGCTCGATGTCTTCTTCACGTGGGCCCTCTTTCCAGCGACCCCTCAAGGGGTGTTTTCCTCGGCCCATGAAAATGCAACTGGGTTCTACAGCATAGTTGGCCACTTCCACTTGAACACCATCAACCCAAGCATATCCGTAGCGCTCTTTGTTCGCTTCTCTCTGGGCTTTCCTCTGAGCTGCCAGTTCTCTTCTCTCCTCCCTGGAAAGGGAGGCCTTCCAGCCTCGCTCCTTCTCGACAAAGGAGAGGACCTCGGAGTAGTCTACCTCGCTTGGTTTGACTTCAATACCGAGCTTCTTTGAGAAGTCGCTGTGAAAGTTCTTGGCGAAGATGGGGTCTTCGACGTAGGGGGTTCCCACTTTCTTAGCCCAAGCGAGGGCCATCTCCTCCTGTTCTGGCGTCAGCCTGATCTTCTCTTGCCCCACTTTAATCTTGAGACCTTTTCCCTCGTGCCTGGGTGGAACTAGAACACCGTTGTGGTGAAGCTTCTTCATTTGGGGTCTCCGCTGCTCAGATTCTTATGCGTGGAAAGGATGAAACTTAAACCTTGCTTGCGTGGGCAACGTAAAGAACATATTTGTGTTTTGACCTAGAGAGACAAAAGATAGAAGGAGCCTAGATTGTGAGAGAAGCAGAAAGACTTCTTAAGAGATTATTGGAACAAGTGAAGGTTGCTGCAAAGTTTGACTACGCAGCCTCTCTTTTGAGTTGGGATCAGCAAACCAAGATGCCTGATGGAGGAGCTGAAGGAAGAGCTGAAGTCTATGCAGCTGTCAAAACCGAGGGGTTCAAGCTCTTCGCTTCAGACAAAATTGGTGAGATTCTCAGAAGACTAGCAGGCATGGAAGAGGAGCTTGACACAGAGAAACAAGCGTTAATCCGAAGGGTAGGTGCTATTTATCAGCGATCAAAAGCCATTCCGCCCGACCTCTTTAGAGCCTTCAGTGAAGTTAAATCAAAAGCATATACTACTTGGGTAGAGGCGAAACAAAAGTCCGACTTTGCACTTTTCCAACCTTCATTGGAAAAGATAGTCGAATTTGTGCGTCAATTCGCCGAACTCTACGGGTATGAGAACAACCCCTACGACGGACTTCTGCCAGACTATGAGCCTGGACTAACCACAGAAGATTTACGCAAAATCGTCAATAATCTACGCAAACACCTCGTTCCTTTTGTCCGCTTGCTGACAGAGCAACCTAACAAACCAGACGACTCGATTCTGCAGGGACACTTTCCTGAAGATTTACAGCGGCAACTTTGTCTGCAGATTCTCGAAGTCATTGGCTACGACTTCAACACAGGCAGACTTGATACGACTGCCCATCCCTTCATGACGTCAGTAGGACCAGATGATGTGCGGGTTACGACACATTTCGTGATCGATAAGTTGGCACCAGCCTTGTTCGCCACCATACACGAAGGCGGCCACGCTCTCTACGACCAGGGGATAGACCCTCTGGTAAAATGGTTGTATCTAGACACTGGATATTCAAGTGGATTGCACGAGTCTCAGTCAAGGATGTGGGAGAATTTGGTAGGTAGAGGGCTTCCGTTTTGGAGGTTTTTCTACCCGAAACTCCAAAATATCTTCTCTCATTTTAGGGGTATTGCCCTCGAAGATTTCTATCGTGCCATCAACACTGTCAAGCTTTCTCCGATTAGGATCTACGCCGACGAGGTGACGTATAACCTTCACATCGTATTGCGGTTTGAGATAGAGGAAGCCCTACTCAGAGGTGAGCTAGAGGTTAAAGATTTGCCGGAACTCTGGAACGCAAAGATGCAAGAATACCTCGGAATTATGCCCAGGAATGACGCCGAAGGTGTGCTCCAAGATGTCCACTGGTCCCAGGGATACTTCGGATATTTCCCAACCTATATGCTAGGGAACCTGTATGCCGCCCAACTTCACGCTGCAGCTAGGCGAGAGATCACAAACCTAGAAGAGGAGATAGCCAAGGGCAATCTCGATATTCTTCTAAAATGGTTTAGAGCCAAAGTTCATCGCTTCGGCTTAATTCGCGAAGCACCTGAGCTTCTTCAAGAAGTTACTGGGAAAGGCCCAACCTCCGAACCTTGGTTGGACTATGTCAAAGAAAAATTCAGCAAAATCTACTGCATTAGCTAAACCCTCGCACAAAGAAATAGCATAGCACGTGCATGAGAGTGAATGATTAACATGACCCACATAAGCCGTCAGGAAGTGATCATGCCCGGCGGCATTGAGCTGACGCTAGAAGCTGAACGTCACCTTAATCTCAGTCCAGATACTAAAGTACTCAGCGTTGCTTGTGGAACTGCAGAACTAGAGTGTTATCTTGCCCAGAAGTATGGATGCGCTATCGTCGGCATAGACATCACTGAAAGTTTCATAGAAAGAGCCCGCAAGAAGGCAACCGCCCGAAGGTTGGACAGTCTTGTACAGTTCAAGATTGGAGATGGCAATCGCCTTGAGTTTGGCAACGGGATGTTCGATGTGGTTTTCTGTAGTGGCGCCCTCTGTGAATTCTATGATAACGGCTTGGCCGAATTTCATCGTGTGCTCAGGCCTGGTGGGAGGGCGGCTATAATAGATGTCATCTGGAGGAGTGAAGATGTTCCTATGGATGTGGAGCAGTGCTGGACTGAGGGAACCGCTAAGGTTCTAACGCTTGATGGAAATCGCCGAGCCTTCACAGCGCATGGTTTCAAGGTGTTATTTTCGCAGGCATACCATGAGCCATCATGGTGGGAAGCTTACTACGACGACAGAGGGGACGCCCCAAATTGGCGACAAGAGAGAGCCAACTACCGAGCACATAAGGACTACGTAGCGTTGGGTCTCTTTGTCATAGAGAAAGTATGAACTCGGGTATAATATGCGCATGTCTATTTCATGTGGATTTCAACGGTGTCTCCATCTTCGAGAGTAAAGGCTCCCCCAACCTTTTGTGGACTGAAGCGCAGCCGCTTCGACCATACTCTTGCATAGGAAAACTGCTTGTAAAAGTCGCTGTGAATTCGCTTCGCCAAATCCAGAACAGTAGAGCCCTTTCTGATAGTGAACGGTTTCTTGGAGGGAACTCTCTCGTTGAGTTCTTTCGTGTAAACTCGAATTACATCAAGCATCTCAAATATTTCAGAGCCAATGGTCTCCAGCCCAACCTTGTCCTTGCAAGAGATCGGAAGAATCTTCATCTCTCCTCCAACAAGTCCCTTAAGTTCTTCAATCTTTTTTGTAGCGTTTGGAACATCTACCTTGTTGGCTATGACTATGGCTGGTCGATACACCGTGCCCTCGAAGATGGCGTCTTCAACATCGTCTATCGTGGCTTCGCCTTGAATCTTAACGGTGGCGTCACGTATTCCGTAGCTCTTGAGAAGTTGCTCCACGCCTTTCATGGTGCAATCAACAAAGCGCCCCAATACAATAATCTTCAGTCCTGCCCCCATATACTTCCTTTCAATCTCAACCTTGGCTTTGGGTTTTCGTGTTAGAATCCTTGCCTTTTCCAACTCCTTTGAGATCAGAGAGAACTGTTCAATGGGGTCCTTGGACAGGTCGACAATAAGAAGGAGACCGTCCGCGTTTCTTGCAGCGGCTAGGGTTTGGAGTCCCCACCCGCCCCCTTCTGCAGAGCCTTCCATCAAGGCTGGTGCTTCGACCAACTGGAACTGCAGGTCTTGATACTGGAACATGCCTGGCGTTGGTTCCTTGGTGGTGTATGGATAGTTGGAAATCTCCACTTTTGCGTTGGTTAAGAGTGAGAGAAGGCTGCTACGCCCCACATTGGTGGATCCCAAGATCACGATTTGGGCGTCTCCTTCCTTCTCGACGAAGAATTTTGGTCCGCCCAATCCAGCTTTTTTCCGTTTCTTTTCAGCGATCTCCCTTCGAAGTGTGGCGATTTTTCTTTTAACTTGTGCCTGAAGGTTTTCTGTACCTTTGTGTTTGGGAACAAGGCTTAGGAATTCTTGCAGTTTCTCTATTTTCTCTTCAGGCTTTCTTGCTTGAGAGGCTTCTCTCCACTTCTGTTTGGCTTCTGCCGTGAGATTTGCGGGCATAGGGTAGTCTTCCAACCGTAGTTAATGTGGCAGGCATATTATTTCTTTCGAAGAAATGAGTCTGGCAAAGTCTGAGCAGGTAAAGATGTTTCTGCGAGCCTGTGGCTTTCACAGCTTCCTCATATTCTAGTGTAGTCCAGTATTCTCTTCTGCAGAGCCCCCTCCTTTAATCCTATGACGTATTCTATTACATCGTCTGGCTTTCTGAAGTGTAGGTTGATGAGTTTTTGGAGTCCCCAGTCGGAGCATTTTATGCTTGAGATTATGGAGGCCGTGGTGACTGCTTTCATGAGGTCTTCTGTTAGCTTATAGGCTGCGAGGAAGGCTCCACACCATGTGTCTCCCGCTCCCGTGGTGTCGACAATGTTCTTGAGGGGGACGTTTAGGGCTGGGATCATCTGTATTCCAATCTTTTCGCCGTTCGCTATGGCTCCTAGCTCTCCTAGCGTGATGATCAGCATCTTTGCTTTCAAGAGCCTCAGGGCGGTTGAGATGGAGTCTGTCTGGACTAGAGCTTTGGCTTCTGTATCGTTTAGGATGAAGAAGTCTGCGTTTAGGGCGAGTTTTTTGAGGATTGTTCTGTTTCTTCGGCCTTTCTCTATGTAGTCTATCCACGTGTTGATCGAGATTCTAGTCTTCGGTGAAATCGTGCGTATTTTCTCAACTATCTTTGAGACTCTGGTCGGTGGCATGGGTGATAGGTGGACGATGCTGTTGGGTGTGAGCAGTTTGGTTGGAATGGAGGAGGCTGTTATCTTGGAACCCGCACCGTAACTTGCCTCTAGATACTGTGGCTCACCTCGTTTGTTGTATTTGATGTCGAATCTTGTGGAAGGCATGTTAAGGCTTCTTACATGTTTGGAATCGAAAATCTTGAGGATTTCAGTGAATTTGTAGTCTTTTCCAACGGCTGAAACTAGTGATACGTCTTTTAGTAGCGTCTTAGCCGCTGCTGCAGCGTACAAGGCAGCTCCTCCAGGTTGAACTCTGACTCCCTCCGAGTTCTCTATTCGATCCATGGAAACATGCCCAACGAACATCAGGTCGCAAGTCAACAAGCTATCTCCACAACAGTCGGTACTCTCAGTTTGACTCATCTTTATCTCGAGTACCGATCGTTCTCCCACACGTCCGCGGTGTCACTGTAACCTCGACTCTCCCAGTAGCCTATCTCCTTCTTCGATGTGAATTTTATCCTCGTGATCCACATGGCGCTTTTGTAGGCGTATTTGTCAGGGACGACTAATCTTAGAGGAGCGCCGATGCCTTCTTCGAGATACTTGCCGTCAAGCTTGTAGGCTAAGAGGATGTCTTCGCCTAGGAGTTCTTCCAGCAGAAGGGACGTTGTGTATCCATCTGCGCATTCGAAGGAAACGAATTTGGCGGCTTCACTAGGCTTCACCAGATTCACTACGGACTTGAAGCGTACCCCTTCCCACCTAAGACCCCTTACACTCCACCCTTCAACGCAGTGAAAGTCACTCATGGACTCAGTCTTTGGAAGTTTCAATAGGTCATTCCATTTCAGCCTTAAGGGCTTCTCAACCTCTCCATTTATTACTAAAACCCATTTTTTCAAGTCTATCGTTGGAACAGAGCCTTTAATGGTGGGATGATCCTCTCCCCATCTTAGGAGCCGCTTGATAGGGGTCTGACCTGGCGGCAAGCCTTCACGCTTGTCATCTTCATCCTTTGAAGACATTACTGTTCAGACCAAGAAGACGAACTGCAAGAGATAAGCCTTATGCGCACAATTTTCA
>JBHIEV010000037.1:0-12320 GCA_046760805.1 Bathyarchaeia archaeon | reverse complement strand
TTCTGTGGTTTCTTGATCGGTTCTTAATTCTGCTTCTTGCAGTTTGTTTCGATGCGCCTTCTCCTGCTCCTCTAGTAGCTTCATTCGGTCGTTCAGTTCATTGACGCGTGCCTTCTTTTCTTCGATTTGTTTTGCTAGTCTCGCACGTTTCTCTTCTGCGTTAGCCACATTTGTCTGCAGCTCAGCCTCTTTCCTTCGCAGTTCTCCAGTTTTTTTTCTCAGCTCTTCGAGACTCTTGAGCTGTGTAGTTGCTTCTTTTAGGGACGCTTCTGCTCGAATCAGCTCCTTCTCTAGGTCTTCAAGTTTGTCTTGAGCTTGTGAGAATTCCTCAACCGCCTTGTTATAGTCGTTCTGGAGCTTTTCTACTCCGACTACGTCTACATCCCGTTCCAAGACGTCCTTCTCAACCTTGTAGTCTCTTAGGAACTGAGCCAAGACGCTCCAGGCGATTTCGTAATCGGAGAGCCCGAAGAGTTCATCCATCTTTTTCTGTCTTTGTCGCGGAGTCATGTCTAGGAGCTCTTTTAGGCGTTCTTGTCGTACCCAGACAACTTCGCGGAAGAGTTCTTTGTCTAGGCCTGTTATTGCCTTCAGTTGTTCGACGACTGCTTCATTCTTTTCGCTTGCGATCAGCTGGTCTTCTTCGAAGAATTTGAGTTTCTCGATGTCTTGGCTTATGTTTCCGTCCTGTCTCTGAAGAACTCTCACAATTTTGTATTTTTTTCCGCCTTGAACAAACTGAAGGCCTATTCTGCCTGTTTCTGCTCCCTCTCTGAGGAGATAGTTGTAGCTTCTGCCAAGGGGTTCGCCGAATAGGGCGAAGTCTATGGCGTAGAGAACACTTGACTTTCCGCGTCCTAAACCGCCGACGAGGCAGTTGAATCCTGGGGCGAAGGGTATTTCGGTTTTGACGTGTGATCGTATGTTTTCGAGTTGGATGGCTTTAACTCTCACTTGAGAATGCCTCCAACTTCTCTTTTACTTTCGTTTCTTCTTTGCCTGTCAAAGGCTCTATCAGATCAACTGCCAGTCTCGCTATTTTTTCGGCTTCTTCGCTGGGGTAACGCTCGGAGAAGATTTGGATGAAGTATTCGTAGGCTTTTGTGGGTAGGTCTTTCAGTTCGCCTTTGAATATGGAGCGGATCACTTCTTCTGAGACTTCGGTTTCTCTCAATTGAAGAAGTGGATGAACATGAAGTGCTTTCACAGCTGCTCTTCTTATCTTGGAGAGGTCTATTTCTCCTCGTCTGGCTTCTGCAGGCAATGTTCCTTGGAGTACGGGAACAATTACTGCTCCTGGCTCGTCGGCTTTTTTCACCGACTCTACTGCTTTCTCTGTTATATTTTTCGGAGTGTAGCCCGTGAATTCTTGTTTTAGGATTATGAAGCGTCTAGGGGTTTTCAGCCTGATGTAATTGAGTTTTGGAATCCCTTTTGCGTTGACTTTAATGTGGTAGAAGCCTTTTTCGACTTTGGCATCCTCGTAGTTCACGGTTTCTGTGCAGCCGCTGTAGACGAGAATGCCGTTCTTGAAAGGCATTTTGTAGGGCTTGTGGATGTGGCCTCCGGCGTAGTAGTTGAAGCCTTCAGGTATCAATTCGGGTCTGGCTTCGGCTTCTATTTGTGGAGGCGTTACTTCGGGGAGGTCTAGGGCTGTGTGGAAGACGAAGATGTTGAATTTTGAGGGGTCTGGTTTCAGTTTGTTCTCTTCCATGAAGGCGAGGAGTCTCTCCTCGGTTCTCTGTCTGGTTCGAAAGTTGGGGATTCCGTAGATGTAACAGTTTTCGTTTTGCCAAGAGGAGCCTTCGTGGCGTGGTAGATAGTGGAGCAGGCCTGCGCTGTCTAATGGCGTGAGAATTGTGCCTGTTATTGCGTTTGGGGCGGAGTCGTGGGAACCGTCTACTGTGATTGCGGGTATGTCAGCATCTCTTAATCGCCTGAAGTTGGTGATGGCGTTTTCGAGGATTACATTTGAGGGGCGGGCGTGCTGGAAGATGTCTCCTGCGATGATCATGAAGTCGGGCTTCAATTCTAACGTTTTCTCAACAACCTCCGTGAATGCCCTGTTGAAGTCTTCGCGTCGGGCGTCTAGGTTGTACTGTGCGTAGCCAAGATGTAGATCAGCCACATGGACAAAACTGAAGGGCTTCATTATGCTTTCCTTCTCCCTTCATTGAGCGTCAGTTTTAGACCAAATACGTTTTGCAACCTTTTAAGTAATAAGCTGAGTGTAGTTTTCTAGGTAAAACGCCAAAGGCTTCATAAAGCTGATTGCATCATATAGTTGTCTGGGTGGAAAGATGTCAGTTTCGGGAAAGATGTACATGTGGGGAGAGAGAGCGAAGTTTATTCCAGAGGGCGCTGGCGTCTATGCCCTCTACGACGAAGACAGAGTTCTGATATACGTTGGGGGAAGCGCCAATCTCCGAGACACCTTCGCCCGTCACTTGGAGACAAACTTTTCTGAAGATCCACGCAAACGCAAGACCAGATATTATAAGAGAGAGTTTGTACCAAACTGGGAAGAGAGAGTAAGAACGCTTCTGGAGGAGTACAAGCAGAAGTATGGAGAACTACCTAAGTTGAACCTTCCAGACATGCCTAAAAAGGATGTAGCCCCAGAAAGGGGATTCTACTTCTACGAAGCCTTCGGCAAACCTCTCTCTGAAGCAGCCTTCAGTCTTGAAGATTTCTGGGAAAAGGTAAAGAAGGTTCCAGTTGCCTCCCTTGAGTTCCACCAAAAAAGAGGAGACTTCGCCAGATGGGTTCGTGATGTCTTCAAGGAGACGCAGCTGGCTGAAAGAATCCAGAGGATAGTTGATACAGGCGAAAGCCTCAGAAGGCAACTCTTGAGCGTGATACTTCACCCTCATTTAGCAAAATGCCCGAAGTGCGGGACTGAGACGAGACTAGTTAAGATGTGGGAGATGGCTGGGAGACCAAGTAAGATAGGTGAAAAGCTACAATTAACTATTGGTCTCTATAAATGTAGCAACTGTGGAAAGACATTTCGAAAGGCGATCAGGAAAGAGATAGTCGAATCATGATATGACTGTTCTGCCTTATCTGTCAATGGACACCCAAAGAATAGTACTAGAGGACCTGCTTTGAGGCGTGAATATCCTACGCGGCCTATTGTGGGCGTTGGAGCACTTATTGTTAATGATGGTAGGCTTGTTCTTGTGAAGAGGGGTGTTGAGCCTGATAAGGGCAGGTGGAGTATTCCAGGAGGGGCTGTGGAGCTTGGGGAGGAGGTTCGGGCGGCTGCTGTTCGAGAGGCGAAAGAGGAGTCGGGCTTAGATATAGAGCTCAGGGATGATAGGCCTATGGATGAGGTTGACAACATCTCCACTGATGAGGAAGGAAGGTTCAGATATCATTACGTGCTGTTGCAGTTTCTCGCCAGACCCAAAGGAGGAGAATTGAGAACTGGTGGTGACGTTTTGGACGTTAGGTGGGTTCCACTGGAAGAAGTAGAGGAATACAACTTAACAAAATCCTTCCGCGAATTCTTCAGGAAACATCGGGATGAACTGAAAGGTTTTTGACTCCTAGGGAAGACCGCGAATAGTCCATATTCTTGTCAAAAAATCTTAAATATGGGGGCGTATTATCTACGTAGTAATCAAACGTTGAAAACACGTAGAGAGTTTACGATGAAATATAGAATCGTCATCGAAAGACCCTTCGGCAGAATTGAAATAGAGGCTGAAAGGCTAGAGGAAATTCTGAATGAGTTGAGGTCCTTCCCAGAATGGATGAATGTCATCGATCAGTCAATCCTAGAACGCGCCCTAGCTCCAGAACAAAGAGAGGAGTTGATGGGCATCGTGGAGTCCACCGTAGATGGTCCTGCTATCATTGTGCCATCTGAAAAAGTGAATTCCAAGGAGGCAATCGGCTTATTATTGTGTGCCTCTGGTCCTGACGGTCTGGAGCCGAAGGAGGTCAGCAGGCTGCTTTCTTTGAGTGGTATGAGCATGGCTGGGTACGCTGCAAGAATGAGTGAGATGAAGCGTGAAGGGCTCCTTCTTAAAGAGGGAGACTTGTACAGGCTTTCGGTTAGGGGGAGAAACTGGGTTGAAGAGGTTATATCAAGACTACGAGGTTAAGAAGAGCCTTTCTAGAAGAGGGGGAGAACCTCCTAAGCTAAAGGTCACCATCAAATATGGATCTCTAGAATCAGCATGTGAAGGATCAGCAGATGAGGTTTTGAAGTTCGTTTTCAACTTCATAAAGGACGTGTATCCGAATTATGAAATCGTCAGTGGACTAACCCTCACGGTGGATTTGGAGCGTCTTCTTAGAAGACTCAAAGGAGTTATGGCGTTTCTTCCGAAAGGAAGACCTGTGATTCTAAAGACTACCAATCAACTAACAGACAGCGACCTCATCCTTACGTATCTAGTCGCAGCTTACGCTGGAAACCAGATCGGCATGGCTGAAGATGACAATCTCTCCATGGCAGATCTGCTAGACAAGACAGGCAAGTCAGCTGGCACCGTAGCTGGCCGCCTGAGCGAGTTGGTGAGTGGACTATACGTGGAGCGAGTAGGTCGCGGCAAGTATAGAGTGACAGCGTATGGGGTTAAGGAATTCATAGAGAGTATCCTACCTAAGCTGGAGGCAGCTAAATGAAGAAGGAAGAGTTGCTAGGCATGAAGAGACCGAATCAGCAGGAGGATATCGAGATTTACGTGAAGTACGGCGGATTTGAAGAGGACTTCAAGGGCCCAGTGGATCAGGTGTTGCGAGCCTTGGTATCCTCTCTCGACAGGATATACCCCAGCCTAGAAATCCTATCCCAAGTGCGGTTAACGGTGGATCTGATGGAACTGATAGAAAAAATGAAAGACGTAATCGCTATCGCTGCAAGCGGTCCAGTGATTCTGTGTGAAAAGAGGCTAACCGTTAAGCAGCTTATAGGTTTGAACCTCATAGGAGCCTTCGTTGGCTACAAGCTGAACCTCTTGGACAAGCCTTCGCTGTCACTAGACGAACTGGTGATCCTAACAGGTAAGACCAAGGGCAGCATAAGTCGCAGAATAACCAGCATGGTCAGTGATCGATGGGTAGAGAAGCCGGAGAGGGGCGAGTACAAGATATCTCGAGTGGGAATCAAGCACTTCGTGGAAAGAGTATTCCCAGACTTGAAGGAAGAGACTAGTTAGAAGACTCTCGTGCACCATCGGTGGTGCGGCGGGTCGCTAGGTCGGTATTCCCGGCTCTTGCGACAAACCGCTCGTAGGGGGTGTTTAGCGGATGTTAGCCCACCGCACCCAAGTAAAAAATGAACCGAATTCCCTAATAAGTAATTTGCTGAACAGGCCCGCAACGACCTATCCTCGTCTCTGTCTAGCCCTAAGAAACCTAATCATAGACGAAGTCTCTACGGATGCACACGAAGACTTCACAAGGCTTCCAGAAATCATCTCCGAGGTGAAGAGACAGCTAGCCTTCTACCCTGTAGATCGTAGGATAGTCTATGAAAGGGTGGCTGGCGCCGATGCAGGTAGCCAAAGGGTTCCCCTGGCCTCAAGGTGGTTTGCTGTGATAACCGCCTTGGTCTATCAGTTGCCGAGGGCTAGAAGATACTTCACGAGTCCCGAAGCCATCAAGCTTCCCTACAATTTCTCAGGCGAGAGATTCCACGAGGTCGTGAGCGCCAGGCGAGAGACGAAGCTCTTTGAAACCTCGGCGAGTTTTCTGATGGAAGACGACAGTGTGGATCTCATGCTCATTGACGGACCTTTAGCCTTCAGCAACTGGTGGGCCAGAAAGGGTGAGGAGCAAGATCGTGTTGCCCTGATCTCTGCGATAAATCATCTTCTCAACCTGTGCGCCGACAGAGGTGTAGCGGTTGCAGGGATTGTTAAGAGGGCGACTGCCAGGTACCTGATCCGTTACCTTGGACTCCAGGAAAAGACCAGCCTCCCAGACGCTTTTGTCCTCCTTCAGACACTAAAGCCGGGCGAGAGAACAGCGGTCTTCTCGCCTAGGAACGCCTTGAGGAAGACCGTGAGGGCTGCTCCATTTATGGATCGGATAGACTGTCCTATCTATTCTTTCTACATCCGCACCTCCCAGAATCGTCTCTTGCCGCCAATCAGGATCGACATCCCAGAATTCATGCTGAGCCACGTGGACGAGTTGGCTGGCTACTGCCATTCCACGGCGGTGCGAGAAGGGATACCTCTCCCGATCGTGAAAGCAGACGAGGAGGTTAGGGTGACGAAGAAGTTTGTGAATGAGGTTTACTCGGAGCTGATTCCCCGACTAGAGAGCCGTTTTGGTCCTTCCTTAGCTGCAGCAATTCGAGGAGAGCTAATATGAGAATTGGATACAGCTTCAGCGTAACAGGGGATTATCCGTTAGAGTCGATGATAATAATTCTTGAGGATGGATGCGAGGTTGCGAAGGGCGACCTGGTATACATTGAGCATCCCAAGAAGGGTTTGCCAGTTGTCTATCAGATCACGAGGGTGTACTCGCACAAGGAGACTAGAGACTACGAAGAGGCGTTGTTGAAGGAGGGAAGCGTGATTATGGATGAGGAGAGGACCACGGTTAGGGCGAGAGCCTACCAGTGGGGTTGGATGGACGGCGAGGCCATTAGACCACTCAGGTATCCCTTGCCACCTAACACGCCTGTCTTTAAAGCAGAGCCAAGGATAGTTGAGGAGTTCACTAAGCCCTCCTCGAAGTGGAAGATTCTGCTAGGTGTTGATCCGAGCAGCGGGTTAGATGTGGAGCTTAGCCTTTACTATCTGATTAGACAGTGCTGCCTTATATGCGGAGCTGTGGGCACTGGAAAGACGACGACAGCCATCTCAATGATCATGAGAGCAGCACAAGCTGAGCCGCCAGTCAAGTTCTTCATTGTCGACAAGGACGGCGAGTACGGTAGTCTGGAGATGGTGTTCGGAGAAGGGGTGAAGAAGGTTCCATGGTTGTCCTTCTTTCGTAGCGACGATATATGCTCAGAAGAACTTCTAGCCGAGTTCGGGTGGCAGAAGGGTTGGTGGACGTCGAAGATTCTGATGAAGGCTCTAAGTTGTCTCCAGAATGGTGGGCAGCCACTCACCAAGCCTAACCTGATTGAGGCTGTGGGACTGGTCGCGGATGAGAGTGTGGGCTTCAGGAGGTCGGGGGAGGATTTTGATAACTATAAGAGGCAGGTGGTGGAGGCGGTGAGATTTTCAAAGATGATCCCGAACGAGTATGTTAGAGCCTTAGACCCTGTTGACCTGATTAATCGGCACAGAATTGTCATTATGGATCTTTCTCATGGACCTAATGGGTGGGCAAAGAAGCACTTGGTGCTGACTCAGGTGTTGAGGAGGGTCTTTTATGAGGCTTTGGAGAACTCTGATTTCGGCTGTGTGATAGTTCTTGAGGAAGCTATGTATTATGCTCCTCAGTGGACTCAGTTCTCCATAGGGGACAAGGACAGTAGGAGCAAGTTGCTGTCTATAGTGAAGGAGATAGCCACCAATGGAGGACGAAACGGCGTAGGTCTGTGGGTTGTGACTCAGCGCTTGGCCACTGTGGACAAGACGGTGATAACTCAATGCGCAAATAACACGATCTCTCATGCGTTGGAGGATATAGATAAGAGGAGGCTGCAGGAGGTGGTGGGGGAGCATTTCGTTGAGCTTCTGGGTTCTCTGCCCCAAGGCGAAGCCATCATGAAAGGGACAGCGTTGAAGTGTAAGTTTCCAATTTGGGTCAAAGTTGAACCGGAACTGAGACCAGCGTCAGCGAAATCTCCTCCGATGCTGAGATTTCAAGCCATGGCCATGAAAGAGAAAGGATTGACGCAGGAGATTATTGCTAGATAGAAATATTAGGGTCTGGATTTTCCTGTGAGGATGAAGGTTGCGACTGCGAGGATGCAGATGATGACGATTATTGTGGTGAGGAACATTTCCTGTGGCATGCCAAGTATGTAGTGCTCAACATCGTAGTTGAGTGTGATGGTTTTGGTTTCTGTTGATTGGGTGTTGTCGAAGTGTAGTGTGTATGTGCCGGCTTGTGTGGTGAGGAAGGAGAGGCTTACGTGGCCGGTGTTGTTGTGTGGGTAGGTTATGTCTTCGTTTGGGTTGGTGATGTAGAAGTCTATTTGGTTTGTTGTTTTGCCTATGACTGAGAAGCCTATGGTAACCCTGTCGTTCTCTCTTAGGTCTAGAGCCTTTGTGAGGTCAGTTTCAGGAGGGACTGAGAAGGTTTCGGTCGTTGCGTTTGTAGTGCTAACTACTGAACTGGTAATGAGTATGAAGTATGATGTTGGAAGGATGAGTTTCAGTCGCATCGCTAACCCATTGACGAGGTTCTACGTGCCCTACTTGAAAAGATTATGAATCTCGAATATACACGTATTTGAAGCCTATTTTGGGTCATACAATATCATCGGTTCACCGACTCTTAATGGTTATATCTTCTGTTAAGGCAGGAGAATCTACCTATGCTGGAATTATTCTAATGCACGTACCACATCATTCACAAGCCTAATAATGGGCAGGTATAGGTGGATTGAGATGCTTCAGAGGAGGATTTTGGATAGGGTTGATAGGATGGAGAGGCGTCAACGGCTCATTTTGAAGGGTCTTCAACATTATTTCGTCTTTCCAGAGGATTATATCCTTAATGTGATTGCTGAGACTCGGCTGGATCATGCGATTTTGCAGGTGCTTCGTGAGGCAGGTCCGAAGGGAGCGTTGCCGAGCAAGATCGCATATCAGCTGAGAATCTAGGGCATAGACAGGTTCAAGGTGACACGCCGAATCAAAGCTATGAATCGACGGCTGCAGAATGAGCTTGGCTATGATGCTGCTGAAAAGGTAGGTCATAGATAGGGACTGACGGACTTTCTGATTGACGTGTGGGGTGCAGCAGAAGTTTCATCTTCCTTACGTGCCCGCTGAGAGTCCCCGACACGTTGATCTCACAGCAGAATTGAACATCGAAAGATTTGAGCTGACAAAGAGGGGGAAGATAAAGTTCAGTCACCCTCAAGGCACACATGATGACGTCTTCTGGGCAGTAGCGTTGGCAGCCTATGCGAGCAGGACACCGAAGAAGGCGGATAAGGGCGCCTTCATATTTCACTGAGTAGACAAACCAAAAAAAAGAGGGGGATGGTTTCTTGATTACGTTTCAAGCTATGCTTTGGGAAGAGTCTCTAAGACCTTGGCGAGAGGTTTGGTTCCAAGGTAAATGTTTGGTATGGCAATGTCATGGAAGACTACTACTGTGATGCCTGTCGTGTCAACCTTGAAGGCCTTTTTTTCTTCAACGGCGATGATGTCGGTTATTTTCTTCGCCAATCGGTCTTTTGCGTCTTGCGGTAACGCTGGACCACTTATCTCAACTATTGGCATATTGTCTCCAATCCTTTTCTGTTGAATGTCTATAAGGGGGGTATTTCCCTAACGAATTCGTCAAAGTGTGTCTTCATGTCCACGAATTTTTTCCGCCATTCCTGGAAGAGCCTTGCTCCCTTAGCGTCCTTCTCAATGAAGGCTAAGAACCTATCCCATGTGCCGAAGTCTTTAACCTCCATATGCATTTGATATGTCCTCAGATTCGCACCGAAGAAGTGATGCCGATAGAATTTCCCAGACCCAAGTCCTTCTACCTTGCCCTTAAGATAATCCAAAAGCTCTTTGGACTTATTAACAAACTCCTCCTCGCTTACACCGTTCTTCAGGTTGAAGTACCAAATGTATAGCATTTTTACACCCCATCTTATCGGTCAAACAGTTGAGCCATTTGTAATTTAAGGTTTTCTCACGTGCATTCATATTTCAGTGATTCTAAAATCCACTAA
This sequence comes from Bathyarchaeia archaeon, assembly GCA_046760805.1. Lineage (GTDB taxonomy): Archaea > Thermoproteota > Bathyarchaeia > Bathyarchaeales > Bathyarchaeaceae. Next base: position 2,491 of record JBHIEV010000037.1, on the reverse strand, counting down.
AATAAAAAGTGACAATCTGATTCGGTATTGCTCAAAGGAAGAAGGGAGGTGAAAGAGCTAAAATGCAAGCTTTCGGTCGAAGGCTAGTCGCGGTGCTTCCTTACGCATTCGCGATAATGCTGCTGTTTCTAACAGCAGGTGAGATACTTGTGTGGGCTGCGACTGAACTTGGCATCTCAAGCAGCATAATAACAGGCCACGGCATTCCAGCCTTAGCCGCTGCTCTAGGGTTCCTCGGGTCAATCGGCGTCGCGCTCAATTTAGACTTCAAAGAATCAACTGTCGAAGTTGCTGCCACACTATCTGATATCCAAGAGCGCCTCAAGAAACTCGAATCCAAACCTTAGAATCCATGCGTGTGCCTGCAAGAAACGGATCACGTTAGGTTATCAGCTTCTCTAATGCTGTTAGCGCTTCGTTTTGGTCTTTCGCCTCAATTGTCCCGATTTTGTAGAGATGGGCTAACTTTTTTCCAGTTTCATTGATTCTCGGGGTGGCTATTAGAAAAGCTCTGTTTGAGGGAGAGTCATAGACTTTTGCAAACATATCGATCACCGACTGTTCCGAAACCAACCCGTCGTTAGAGGAGTGGGCAAGCTGGATAATAACGATGTTTCGGGCTATGCCCTTGCCACGGGCCACGATGTCGAACATGTGTTTTACACCCGATTTTCCCTCTAAGAAGGCTGGATTTTCAACTTTGAAGCCTCGTTCTTCAAGAAACTCTCTTATTGGAGCGGTTATGGTCCCGTCCAGAGCTACTCCTTTTATTGCATCCTGATTTAACTTGTAGGAATAGGCGTTTTTGATCGTGGCTTCCTCAAATAGGGATCTTCGGTGGCATTCACGACAGAAATGATGTGGAACGGGAACATCGAAGCTTTTGCCACACTCGTTGCAGTCGCACCAAACTCCCGCCTTCGCATAGTCAACATCCGTTTTTGCGAGTTCAACGCGACATCGTGGGCAAACAAGCTTTCCACCCGTCTTAAACCTGCCTTCTACATCTATGTAGCCGCATGGAAGATGCTCAATCAACCAACTCTTTTCTATCTTGAAGGACTTGCAGTGTGGACAGCAATAACGTGTTGAAACGTCTGCTGAACCGCAATGGGGACAATAGATAACCTTGTCGTAGAGCTCCCTCCTTAAGATCCCTGCCTTGAAAAGACCAGCCAAAAACTCATCGTCACTGAGAGGCCCGCCAACAATCTCCTCAACTTCTGGGTATCTATACCCATACTTTACGTCAAAAACCGGGTATATGATACGCGCATCCCCACTCATAAACTTGCTGAGGAACGCTTGAACCCGACGATCCCTGAAGTCCGGTTTTTCAAAGCCAATTCCCCCCTCCACACGTTAGCACCTTCCGACTAGAATTTGAACTCACACTGGGCGTCTCCCTTCCCAGCGCACTTTTCTTCCTTCACTGTGACGTTTTTAGTGAAAAGCTCAGATATGAAGCCCGCTATGAAATTTGCGAAAAAGTGGCAGCCTAGACTTTTAGATAGGCTTTTTCTCGCTTCAAACGAGTTCTTTACTACGGCCTTCCCCGATCCCCTTTCAAAATCAACATCAAAGAACGAGAGCTCTCCCCAATTTCGCTCCTCCATCAGTTCCGAAAGCTGATCAAGCGCTTCCTCCTCAGTCTTGGTCCTGCCCTTGATTTGCCTGCATATTCCTTGTCCGCAAGGCTTCGCCATAGTGGCCAAAATGACTGCCGCCCCCGACGCGAATGTTTTCTCAAGCACCATCTTCATCTGAGCGAATGTCTCAAAATCTAAGAAGAAACCTTTCTTTTCTTCAAGCGCCTCTTTCAAGTCTCGCCTCCCTCACCTCTGGTCAAGACTTCACGGTACTCTCCAGCTCTTGTACTCCATGTACAATCCAATTAAAAGCAGGATGCCTCCTATCATTTGCGCTATGCCTCCGATAGGATGGACAAAGCGTGGAAGTCCCAGAATATAATAGGAGGAGAAGATGGATGAGCCGATTGCAAGAGCCAACACCGCAACCGTGATGTACAGCCAAGACTTTCCCATCTTGCCTCCTTTGAAAATTAACATCAACCTGAGCGCAAGGTAGATCAAACCTATATTTATCGCCAGCGATACAAGGTTTAGAACCACCCGCGAAATTTCAACCATCCTTCTGCCTCATATAGCCCTAAAATACATGGTCACTTCTAAACTCTTATGAAATCAAAAGCCATATTCTCAATCAATACCGGAAGAAGTACAGAACGCCTCTGTGGCAGCGGAGAAAAATCCATCAGATTGTGCGCACGCATCACTTTTCCGTTTTTGTTTAACATGTTTGTTCAGATTTTCTTTTATTTCTGAAGGCTTAGATAGTTGTTGGTGTTGTTGTCTTCTCTGCGGGTAGCAGGGCTCTCGGAGTAGAGAGCATGAGCAAGAGTATGGATGGATGACGACCCGGTTTTTCACCAGTCAGTAAGCGGCAAACTCTACAAATGGCTTCTGAAGGA
>JBHIEV010000036.1:0-12820 GCA_046760805.1 Bathyarchaeia archaeon | reverse complement strand
TGGCGGGCCCGCCGGGAATTGAACCCGGGACCCCCGGGTTAAAAGCCCGGTGCTCTATCCTTGCTGAGCTACGGGCCCGACCGCTTACATGAAATATAGACTGTATGTTATATTCGTTGCCTTTCACTGATTGCGTACAGACTACAATGAGGAGCCATCTCCCGACGCTCCAGACTAATACGTGAACCTCTCCCCCCCACTCAAGACCCGCTCAAGCACTGCATTCAGATTGATAAATCCTTCATTCGTCTTTGCAGAGACTGGCGTTAAAAGGAACCTAATCCCCAACCGATAGATGGCATGCATCATGTCACGACTCAACAAGCGCCTCGTCCCACTTAACCGCTCCTCAATCGCACTCTCTAGCTTCTCAGGACTGGCCGACCAATCCACAACACGATCAACATCTTCAGATTGCAGAAGATCACACTTCGACAACACATGCGTCTGAGGTACAAAAAAGCGATTGTACAAGGCAGCCGAAAGAAAAAGATTCGAAACATAATTCAAAGGATCAGCAGAAAAGACTGAATCAAACAAATACACAACAGCCTTCGGCTCCTCCGTCAACTCCTTGGCAATATACGGACCACTCGCTCTAAAAGCGAAAAGCTCCATCTGGCCAGGCGTATCCACAACGACCAGATCTGGCTTAAGGCTCTCCAACTCTCCACCAAGCCTATCCGCCTCCTCCGCAATCAAGTCTGCAGCCATTATTAACGCACCGTTCGGTCCAAGCTTATACTGCTTCATAAGCACTTCAACACTTATGTAATCCCGAACATCTATGTCAGGTGTATAAGGCAGCGTGAGGACACCTGGATCCAAATTCATAGTCACCACATCCTGCTTCTGCGTCCTCAACCAATCTGTGAAGGCTGCTGTAAGAAGCGATTTTCCAGAGCCTGCCGTGCCAATAATAAAAACTACGAACATTCAGTACACCTACTGTTAAGTAGCAGAGTAGATATGGTGGAATGGCTTATTTGTTTTGGCTCTAGCCCCGGCCTTCTATAATAGACATACATTAAGAGGCATTTAGCCAGCTGTCTTCTCAACGTAGTTCAAAATTTCTTTAGCTTGCTCTTTGCTAATCCTTTTGGACTCAAAGAGAGCATTCGCTAGTTCAGAGACTTTCGTGAGCGCTCGTAGCTCATAGCCACGCTTCTCAAGCATCTCTCTGCCACCTTGCTCTCTATCCACGACAACCAAGACCACCTCAACCTTCGCCCCAAGCGCTTCAAGAGGCTCTATTCCCTCAAGCTTCGACTCACCACTCGACACAACGTCATCAAAGAAAAGAATATACTCGCCCTTCTCCACTTCTCCACCAGCGATCCTACCCGTTACGCCGTAACCCTTCTCGCCCTTCCTCACCACCAAACACGGCAGATTAAGCTTGTTTGCGATACTTGGCAGGAGCAACGCCCCTTTCAACTCGATGCTAGCCACCCTGTCAACTCTCCTAGAAGACAAAACCTCCCTAACATCATCTGCAACAACATCCACAATACACTCAAAATCTCTCGGAGACGAAAGCAACCAAGTGAGATCAATGTAGTACGGGCTCATCATCCCAGACTTCAACTTGAATGCTCCAAACTTCAGAGCCCCGGACCGAAACAACGCATTCGCAACAAGGGAAGTCTTGTCCAATACATCACCCGCCCCGACTCTTTGAGCCAAGTTTACACCTCGTTTAGCTTTCTACCCTAATTAATCAACGAGTCTTTCTCCTCGAATAAAAGCGTAAGTCTTGCATTTTTTGAAGCCAACTTTGGTGTAGACGTGTATCGCTGACGGATTATCACTTAAGACGTGAATGAGAGCCAACGTGGATTCTCGCAGGATTTCCTTCAACAACGCTGAGACGACGGAGGTCGCGTAACCTCTACCTCTGTATCCTTTCCGAGTAACCACCATCCCAATATTGCTTCCAAAGTCCAGAATACGAGTGTTGGCAAGGGAAACAACCTTCTCATCTTCCTTGATACCCAAGAAGAGGACACCTTCTTTCATACGCTCTCTGATCCGATCCGCGGAGAATTCTCCCCACTCAGGAAACTCTTCTCTCAGAAGATCAGCAATTTCTCCCGCCTCTGCAGAGCCCAGTTTAACGATGGGATGCTCGATGCAAAGTTGTTCCTCTCCTCTGTGCAGAGCCATCTGAATCAGTTCATGCCTTGCTGAAGGTCTGTATTTCTTGAGAACGGCGGCTTCGTGCTCCTTCAGGGCTGTAATCTCCGCCTTTTCCAAGTTGACTTCATCGAGCAGAGGTTCTGCCGACTCTGGGTCTCCCCTGATATGAATAATACGTTGGTCATAGACTAACATCAGTCCAGCAATCTTTTGGTCTCGGACGGCGAGGAAAATCTCTGTTCTGTCTCTGTTCAGTTTCCAATCGAGAATAAAGAAATAATGCTCTGGAACATCCCGTAAGACGTAATCCCAGAAAACTGGCTCCCAAGAAGAATCTAGAAGCGTAATCCTTGTCCGCAATCGTTCTCCCTTGCAAGGGTTATACAGGCGTAAGGTTAAAAATCTAATCAGGAACAACACTTGTGGAATGGATTTGACCGATTCTTCCGACGTGATCGTTGTTGGAGCGGGCCCGTGCGGCTCTTACTCGGCTCTAGTGGCGGCGAAGCTGGGAATGGATGTGGTTGTTTGTGAGGAACACGAAGAGATCGGCGTCCCTGCCCACTGCCTGGGACACCTGAGTCTCTCTGGACTGAAGCGCTTGGGATTAACTCTACCAACTAGAGTAGTTGAGAACGAGTTCAAAGGTGCCGTCTTCTATTCCCCGTCTGGAAAAAGGGTCAAGATCAAGCTTAGCTCCCCTGTCACCTGCGTCGTCAACAGAAAATCTCTCGACAAGCATCTGGCAGAGCTCGCCTTGAGGGCTGGAGCTCAATATCAATTACAGTCGAGAGTGGAGTCCTTGGATTTCAAAAGAGGATTAGTGAAGGGCGTTATCGCCGAATGTGGCAGTTCTAGACAGACTCTAACCTCCAAGATAGTCATTGATGCCGAAGGCGTCAGATCATCTCTCTTGAAGAAAGCTGGAATACAGACGCTTGATCGTTCCATGGTTTTGAAAGGTGTTGAGGCTGAAGTGGAAAGAACAGACGACTTAGATCGTGATATGGTGGAGGTTTACTTTGGACAAAGATACGCACCAGGCCTTTTTGCATGGATTGCTCCCAAAGGAGACGGTTCAGCCAAAATCGGGCTGGCAACGAAGAGGGGTAACCCCAGAGAATACCTCTATCGCTTCATGCAAAAGCATCCAATAGCCTCCAGAAAACTGAGAAAAAGCGAAATTACAGATCTTTCTTTTCATCCATTATCCCTTGGAGGCCCAATTCCCAAAACATACTCAAGCCAGCTTCTAATCGTGGGAGACGCCGCCTCACAGGTCAAGCCTACAACAGGCGGAGGTGTAATCTTTGGCTTGCTCTCCTCACAAATCGCAGGCGAAGTCGCATACGAAGCCGTACAGAATGACGACTTTTCTGAAGGTTTCTTGTCACTTTACGAGCGTCGATGGAAGGAAGAGATAGGCTTCGACTTTTGGGTGATGCGACAATTGAGGAAGTTGCTCGATCGCCTATCTGATAAGCAGATGGACAAGGCTATTTCCTTGTGCTCGAGATTGAGGGTGAACACGGTTCTGGAAGAGGTTGGAGACCTAGACTTTCAAGGAAGGTCGCTGATTCACATGCTTCGACACCCTAACGTGCTGGCTCTCGTCTTTCATTCACTCTTCTCATCGCTTACTTCCTTGGCCTAAGAGAAGAGTTGGAAACAGCATTCGGGTTAACATATAAATCTAATAAGAAAGATTGGAATGCTGACTTTGTATGTCCGATTTTAGATACAAACAGGTCATCGTTCTGCGTAATGATCTGAAGATGAGTAGGGGTAAGATTGCTGCTCAGGCTGGACATGCAGCGGTTTCTGCGGCAGAGGAAGCTCGGAAGAGAATGCCTGAGTGGTGGAGGGATTGGTTGGAGGAGGGTCAGTGCAAAATTGCTGTGAGGGTGGATTCTAAGGAGGAGCTTCTCGAGTTGGAGCGAGATGCTAAGGAGCTACAAATGCCCTCTGCCCTGATAACTGATAAAGGATTAACTGAACTCCCACCAGGCACCGAAACCTGTTTGGGCATCGGTCCAGCCCCCTCCGATAAGATAGACAAAGTGACGGGAAATCTTCGTCTTCTTTGAGGCGATGCCTTGAGGGTTCCCAGGCTCGAAAGAGAAGTCGGCATGGAGGTTTACGTTTCTCAGTCTCCAGGAATTAATGGAAGGATACGACAGTTTCTAGAGGACTTCGTCGTTGAGGAGGTATTGGCTAACGGAGCAAAAGCTGAGGCTAGACCTGCTGAAATCGAACCTCCGAAAGGATGCGGACGGTATCTTGTGTGTCTGCTGGTCAAGAGAGATTGGGACACACTTCTGGCGATTAGAGAGGTTGCGAAGCATCTAGGTATCGGTCGGGAGCGCATCCAAATAGCGGGAATGAAAGACGCCAAGGCTCTCACAGCCCAGCATACCACCATAAGCCGAATCACTCCCGAACAGATTTCACAAGTGAAGATAAAGGACGTAGTGCTCCGTCCACTATACTATTCCAGCACAAAACTCTCGTCCAAACTGCTCTTCGGAAACCAATTCCACATCTCAATCCGCGCCATACCTCACGCTCCTGAGGTCATCAAACAACGAATCGAACAAGTTCAAAGTGATCTATCAAAGATCGGTGGTCTTCCGAACTTCTTCGGTCACCAGCGCTTCGGAACCATTCGCCCAATCACTCATCAAGTTGGAAAGCACCTCGTGAAAGGAGACCTAGAGAAGGCAGCCCTCACATTTCTAGCTCAGCCAAGCCTACATGAGCATCCAGAGTCCAGAGAGGCTAGACAACAACTACAGGACACAGGAGACTTCAGAGAGGCACTCCGCGTTTTCCCAAGAGTCCTAAAGTACGAACGCTTGATGCTCAGTCATCTAGCGAGACAACCAAGAGACTTTCTGGGAGCGCTTCGAAGACTACCATTCAAACTGCGTAGGCTCTTCGTGCAAGCCTACCAATCCTTCCTCTTCAACAGATTTCTCAGCGAGAGAATCAGCAGAGGGATTTCCCTAGCCATAGCTCAGAGAGGGGATTACGTGACAAAACTCGACAGCCACGGGCTTCCAACAGCCAGCTTCACCCGAGCAACAGCTCGGTCCCTCCAGAGCATCCAGAAGGCTATAGATGAAGACAAGATGCGCATAGCCATTCCCCTAATAGGACTGGAACAAAATCCTTCAAACGGACTGCAAGGCGAGATCGAAGCGGGGATTCTAGACGCTGAAAACTTGACACCAAAGAACTTCAAGATTTCATGTATGCATGAGATAAGCGCACGGGGTGGACTAAGAACAGCTCTAACCCCAATAATCAATCCTTCCATAGAAGAGTTGTCCGAGGACTCGGCGAATCCATCAAAACAAGCCCTAAAACTGGGCTTTATGTTACAGAGAGGCTCCTACGCAACAGTACTACTGCGAGAATTCATGAAACCACAAGACCTGATAGACGCAGGTTTTTGACTCCCCGTGTCTAAAAAGCACAAGCCTTTTCCATCAAGTCTTCAGGCATCCACCGTCCCATTAAATCATATGAGTAGGTCATCCTAGGAGTTTCTTGCCGACTGACAATTGCCACAGAAAAGGTAGCCTGCAACTCATCCATTGCTTTCGTGAACTCATATTTCTTTGCTTTCCTCATAAAGTTAAGGTTCTTCTTCAACGAAGTAGTAGCTCTTGCTCCTTTCTGCTCTAAAAACTCAAGAATTCTTTGCGCTGTTTCACTTAGTTTGCGTTCTCCATAGAGTCTGTAAAGGTATGGAAACAGCTCTAAGGCGATCAAAGTGACTTGTTTCCGCACAAGTTTTCCATAGTGAATCTTCTTCTTTTCAGAGAGGCTGTCGGATCATCCCCACACTTTCAGCAATCTTTCTTCTCTCCTCTCTCCAGCTATGGCTTGGTATAGATTCGGAAAGCTAAAACCTCTTATGGGAAAGATAGTGACCAAGCCAAACTTGTTGATGAACCGAAGTGCTTCCTCCTTTGTTGCCAAGGCGTTTTCTTCAAACATCCCAACCCACACACTTCTATTTCCGAAAAAAGGCATGCCTAATCTCATATCTCTGTTGATTGTCAAACGAAGGTGGTACAAAAGTCGGTGAGTTTAAAGATTAGGGTGTGAGTCTAAAGCGGTCTCGTGGAAACAGCACAACCTCCCGAATATTCTTCACCCCAGTAAGCACCATCATCAGCCGCTCCAAGCCAATAGCCCACCCAGCATGCGGGGGCATACCATAATCAAAAGCCTTCAGATGATACTTGAACGCCTCGGGATTCAACCCCTGCTCCCTCAACCTCTTGGTTAGAAGTCGCTTAGAGTGTACGCGGGTCCCCCCTGAGGCTAACTCTATCCAACGCCACATCAAGTCAAAGCCCTCACACAATTCTGGATTATCCTCTCGCGGCTTTATGTAGAACGTCTTGGATTCAGTAGGCCAGTCGGTTATGAAATAGAAGTGGGGATGAAGCTTACCAAGTTTCCTACACGCCACTGTGGGAAGGTCCTCTCCCCAAGGAACATGAATCTTCTCGCTCTCAAGTTCCGCGATTATCTCATCATAACTGAAACGCTGAAGGGGAACCCTCGGCACTTCTATCTTATGTTTAAGAATTTCTAGCTCCCTCTGACATCTTCTCTTTACGGCCTCGCACCCACTGTGTATAAGCCTCTCAAGAATCACCATCACATCTTCCGCTGTTGCGAAGGCTTGCTCGATATCCACAGATATAAACTCGTTAAGGTGTCTTCGGGTGTGCGACTCCTCAGCTCTGAAGAATGGCCCAATCTCAAAGACCTTCTCAAGGCTCATGGTTAGCTGCTCTTTATACAGTTGTGGGCTCTGAGCGAGGAAAGCCTCTTGTTCGAAATATTCCACGGGAAAGAGGGCTGCTCCACCCTCAGTGGCAGAAGCGATTATCCTAGGCGTATGCACCTCCACGAAGCCTTCTTTTGACAAGAAGTTTCGCATAGCCTCTAACACAACATGCTGGATTCTGAAGATCACACGCGCCTCGTCCCGACACAAGTCAAGAACACGAGCATCTAACCTCACATCGATCTCCGCAGGAGTTCTACCCGTTATATCAAGAGGCAGAGGGTGCTCCGCAGTTCCCAGTATCTTAATCTCGTCTGGAACCACCTCAACTCCCCTCGACGTCATCTCCGTCTTCTTCGCAACCCCTTTTACACCAACGCTATACTGCCTTTGTAGCGAGTCAGTCTTCTCTATTAGCTTCCTCTTCGCCTTATCTCGATGAATCGTGATCTGAACCGTTCCTTCCCTGTCTTGAAGAATCACAAATCGTATACCACCAAGGTCTCGGATGTCCTTGACCCACCCAAAAACCACAACCTTCTCCCCATCCATCTCGGGCTTAATTTCCCGCGAGTAATGCGTTCTACGCCAGTCCCCTAGCGGATCGATTTCCATAAAAATCTCTCTTATCTCCGTGCAAACTCCACTCTAAGGGTCATCCCACGAACCTTTTGAGCAATATCCCTCAAGGCTTTCAAATCCATCGAAGGCGATCTCCCCCCTCTTTTCAGAATGACCCTAGTCTCGGTCGTTCCGTCGGGCAACCATATAGTATTTATGGTGATGACACTAGAAGGCGCAAACAGATCTTCCAAGAACTTTCTGTCCTCCGCTCCATATTCCAGCACTCGAACCCTTTTCCTCGTCTTTTCGCCTATAGCTCTCACTATCTTTCCACCGTAAGCCAACAAGTTCCCTACGTCGCCCTGTCCAACTATGATTGCCAGAACGCCGTTAGCCTCTACCGCCTTGTGGAAGTAAACCTTTTGGAGGGAAGGATACTTGTCTTCTAGGGACAAAAGTAGGCGAGCCACTTCTAGATCTGTCTTGCTTACCTCCCCTGACTTAAGTCTCCTTTGACATTCCGAGCATAATATTCCGCTTTTCAGGCAGAAGTTGCATAGCGCCGCTTTCACCCCTTTGTGAAACCTCCCTTGAAAATAAAGGAGGGGGCGGCGGAGCCTTTCTGAGTTGCTTGCAGCCCTACTTCTTTAACGTGATTTCTATAGTGCTGACGTTTGTGGGCGTGCCACCCTCTTCTCTGGGTGCCAGTTGGTCTGTGCCGATGCCGATGTTCTTTATCTTCACATCTGGCATGAAGCGTCGTCTGACAACCTCGACAACGTCAACAGCTCGGCTGATTGCTCTGCCTCGTGCTTTGACGAGTACTTCGTTTGCTCCGCCGTGAAAGAGGGTTATGCAAGCCAGTACGTAGTTCATTACTGGCTTCCTACCGATCAAGACGTCGTTTCTTTCTGACATTTCACCGCCTCGCTCCTTGTTTTTCTTATGTTTGACTTGCTATGCTAATTTTTCGGTCAATAAATACGTTACGGTACTTTCCTATAGTAGAAAACTACAGTGTAGCCGAAACTGTGAAGCGAGTGGCGTTTGATACGAGACTATGGCGACACGCATTTCTCCGATAGTAAGTTTATTATTGAATGTATGCTATTGTAAAAGTCAATCTTTAACTAAGACAGGTGATTAAGTGAGCATCGAAGTTCCTTCGGGGCGACCACTCCGTCTCCTTCGCATGCTGCACGAGAAAGGTGAGCCAGTAACGACGTATACCATACAAGTGAAGCAGAGCGAACTGGCAGAACAACTGGGAATAAGTCGACAGGCGTTGAACGTGCACTTGCGTAGACTTCGAGAACTCGGCTGCATCAGAACAGGCAGAGGATTCATCGACATAACTGAAGAAGGCCTCAGAGCCCTAGGGGTTTTTGTGAATCCTGCCTTCGTATTCATAAAGATATCTCCGCTAAGAAGAGATGAAGCATATCAGAAGATGTTGGAGTTTCCAGTTCAGAGGGTTTTTAGGGTGGCTGGTGACATGGACGCAGTTCTTGTGGTTGAACGGGAAAGGTTGGATGAGGCGCTCCGAAAGTTGGCTTTGGTAGACGGGGTCCAAGACACGAAATCCTATATCACCATCCAGACACTGAAATAGGATTCGGAGGGTACTAACTTGAAGCTTTTAGAACATGAGGCGAAATCTATCTTCTCCAAATACGGGATTCCTGTTCCTAGGGGAGAAGTGGCAACCTCTCCCTCAAAGGCTCGAAGGATAGCCGCAGAAATCAGCACACCAGTAGCTGTGAAGGCGCAGATTCCCGTGGCGGGACGGGGAAAGGCTGGCGGAATCCTCTTTGCAGACTCACCTGCAGAAGCTGAAGTCGCGGCGAAGAGACTGCTCGGCAAAGAGATAAGAGGGATCCGGGTGGATAGTGTTTTGATCGAGGAAAAAATTCCCGTCCTTAAAGAGTTGTATTTTGGTGTAACGGTTGATCGGTCGAGGCGCTGTTACGTGGCGATAGCCTCTTCCGAGGGCGGTATGGCGATTGAGGAGCTTGCCTCCAGGATGCCTGAGAAGGTAAGCAAGGTCTTTATCGATCCGGTTTATGGGTTTCGTTCCTATCACGCTTCTCAGATTGCCGCCAGATTGGGTTATGAGGGGAAGAAGATGCTGAGTCTTGCCAGAATTCTTCTCAGGCAGTATGGGGTTGCGATGGATTACGATGCGGAATTAGCTGAGATGAATCCTCTTGTCGAAACGTCTGAAGGAGGATTTGTCGCTGCTGACACTCGTCTCATAATAGATGACAACGCGCTCTATCGACATCCCGAGTTTAAAGAACGATTGACTGAAGATGTTGAGCTGCCACCTCAGGAGTTGGAGGCTCGCAGAAGTGGGTTGGCATATGTTAAACTCGAGGGGAACATCGGCGTCATTGGGAATGGGGCGGGTTTGGTGATGGCGACTCTTGATGCTATACAGTTGTATGGCGGAGCACCTGCAAACTTCTTGGATGTGGGTGGAGGGGCTTCTGCCGACAAGATGGCTACGGCTCTCAACGTCGTTCTGTCTGATCCCGGGGTTGAGGTGGTTTTCATCAACATTTTGGGTGGAATCACTAGGTGTGATGAGGTGGCTAGGGGCATTTTGGAGGCTAGGAGGCGGACAGGCTTTGGCAAGCCTATAGTGATTAGGTTGATGGGAACTAATGAAGAGGAGGGGAGGCGGATTCTCACAGATGCGGGGATCCACGTTTTGCGTAGTATGGAAGAGGCGGCCGGGAAAGCCGTGGAGATTGTGAAGGCTGGAGGGTGAACTATTGGGCATTTTTGTTGATAAAGATACCAAGGCCATCGTTCAAGGCATAACCGGGGCTCAAGGCAGCTTCCATACAAGACTGATGCTTGATTACGGGACTCAGATTGTCGCTGGTGTGACTCCTGGGAAGGGAGGAACGCAGATTCTTGGGGTTCCAGTTTATGATACTGTAGAGCATGCATTAGAGGAGCATGAAGCGAACGCCACTATAATCTTTGTTCCAGCTCCTTTTGCTGCCGATGCTGCCTTTGAAGCCATAGAAGCTGGACTGAAAACTCTTGTGATAATAACTGAGCGTATCCCTGTGAAAGATGCTATACAGATTATGGCTTACGCGAAGCATCGTGAAGCAGTCGTGATTGGTCCGAACACGCCTGGTATCATCACGCCTGGGAAGTGTAAGCTTGGGATTATGCCGGCGCATGTCTTCAGTAGAGGAGTGGTGGGAATGGCTTCGAGGAGTGGAACCTTGACTTATGAGATTGCGGCTGGGCTTTCGGCGAAGGAGTTGGGGCAGTCGACTTGTTTAGGGTTGGGGGGTGATCCTGTTGTTGGTTTGAGTTTTGTGGAGGTTTTGAGGGAGTTTGAGAGAGATGAGGATACGAAAGCTGTGGCTCTTATAGGCGAGATCGGGGGCAATTTGGAAGAGATGGCTGCGGAATTCATTGCCTCAGAAGGCTATGAGAAGCCCGTAGCGGCTTTCATAGCCGGGAGGACTGCGCCTCCTGGGAAGAGGATGGGGCATGCTGGGGCGATCATTATGGGTGGCGCTGGGACTGCGGAGAGTAAGATTAGGGCTTTGGAAGAGGCTGGTGTTGGCGTGGCTGAGAAACCTGGGGATGTTGCGAGGATCTTGGCTGAGAGCTTGAAGGGGGATTTGTTTTAAGGCTGAGTGTCGATAATTATGTGTGAAGGTGATGGCGGGGTTGTGGAAGGATGTCTGAGGATCATCCTTCTGGAAGACCGTTAAGACGTTTGGTTTCTAGGAGAAGGTTTGTGGTTATTACGGAGGCTGGGGTACGGTTCGCTAGGGAGTGCTACTGCTCTTCGACGAGTCTGCCTGGGACGGAGATCGAGCTTTATGGTTTTCTTCTTAGGGTGCTTTCTTTTGGCGGGGTATTGCCTTTGGATGTTGTTAGACGTTGGAGTCGCCTCGAAGTTTTGAGGAAGGCGTCGGGGAAGAGGTTCGTTGTAGTGAGTAGGAGTGTGGGCATTTTGCCGAAGAAGGCGGTGGAGGAGACCATGAAGGTGATTTGGGGAGAGTGTCCGAACTATATTTATGTGTGAGTTGTGTGTCTTGGGTAGAAGGTGAATGGTTTGCCCATTATGGATCCTTTGAAGAAGACTCTTGCTCAGAAGCATAGGTTGTACATGAAGATATGTAGAGAGTGCGGGGCTAGGAATGCCAGTAGTGCTGTTAAGTGTAGGAAGTGTAGGAGTAAGAATTTGAGGTGGAAGAAGAGAGAGCTAGTTAGATAGGAGCGCACATGGACAGAGACCCAGACCTAGATCGACCACATTAACCAAATGGCTGCAAATAGAACTATCAAGCAAACTCTTTTAGCTCCTTCCGCTTTCTCTTTCCCATCACTATCTCAATTTCTTTTTCTTATTCTAAACTGTGTACCATCCCTAACCGGTACAGTATGAATACCTCTCTCCCTACCCGTCCCTTCGGTCTGCATGGTCCTGCACCACTCCAAAGTTCACGAGAAGGTATCTTTTATCTTACTGTGACGCCAATAAGATGCTGGAGACTGCCTAGAATGAAAGCCGTAGTTCGCATCGGCGGCTCCGTTATCGCCTCACCACCTAGCCCGGCACTGATAAATAAATACGCTAATTTATTGAAGATCTTGAAAAAGCAAGGGCATGAATTGGTTGTCGTGGTCGGCGGTGGATCAATTGCCAGAGAATTCATAAGGCTAGCAAGGGAGACGGGATTAAACGAGCAAGACCAAGACAACCTCGCCATCTCCGTCTCAAGACTGTTTGCCCAGCTACTGGCTAAGAAGTTGGGTGAGCTTGGGGCTGGGAAGGTGCCCACAACTGTCAATCAGGTTGCTCAGCTGCTAGGCGAAAAGAAGATCGTTGTTATGGGCGGATTACGACCTGGAATGACCACGGATGCAGTGGCTGCACTAGTCGCTGAGGCCATCAAGGCTGATCTTCTCGTCAAAGCCACCAATCAAGACGGAATATACACAAAAGACCCAGACAAGCATACCGACGCAAAGAAGATCGACAAACTGAGCTTCCACGATCTTTGGGGATTATTTGAGGAGGAGAAACACAGGGCTGGAATACATCAGATCCTGGATCCTGAGGCTGTCCGCATTCTCCAGAAGAGCAAGACCAGAACGGTTGTGGTGAACGGTTCTAACCCAGAGAATGTATTGTTGGCTGTCAAGGGAGAGAAGATCGGGACACTACTGACTAGATGACTCCTATTCCTCTTTCAGCCTCACGACATCAGCCAACTGCGGAGTTGACACCTCAAACAAAATCGAGTTCGCCTTACCCACAATCCT
>JBHIEV010000035.1:0-12831 GCA_046760805.1 Bathyarchaeia archaeon | reverse complement strand
CGTGCTGAGCCGAGAGAGGCGGAAGCCGCGGGTTCAAATCCCGCCCGGTCCACCAACTTATGGGTTTGGAATAGCCGATTGATCCTTTTCCTTCGATCAACGCGAGAACTTTGAAGTCTAGGATCAGGTCGCCGCGGTTTTTTGTGGGTTGCCCATACTTGTTTGCTCTGATCAGTGAGCTCATGTCATTGTCCAAGTCCTATAGCTGCGAATTCGAGTTTTTGGCCAAATCTGATGAAGGGTGATGTTTTTGATCCAAAATTATTGGATTACGTTTTTTGTTTACAGAAAAGGAATACTTAAATAGTTTTACAAAGTTGTAATCTAACGGTGATAGCTGGATGAAAGTGGTTTCTGTTCGGGTTCCGAGTAAATTAAAGGATGAGATGCGTAGGTTAAGAATTGATTGGGCGGAGTTTTTGCGGAGGGCGATTGAAGAGAGGGTTCGAGAAGAAAGGATGAAAGAAGCTTGTCAGGCGATAGACGATATAAGGAGTAAAACAGTAGGAGTTAAGTTTGACAGTGTTCGCGTAATTAGGGAGGCCAGAGATGGCCGATGAAGCGTGTGGTTCTGGATGCGTCGGTGATTTCCAAATGGTTTATCGAGGAGGAAGATAGTGATAAGGCCTTGGAGATTCGCGATCTTTATGTGCAGAGAAGAATTGGCTTGTCTTCCCCGTTACTGGTGTTATATGAACTCGGTAATGTGTTGTTGAAGCATCCTTCTCTTACGGTGGAGGTTTCTGGGAGGGCGTTTGATGCTTTTTTGGGTTTGCAGATAGATTTGAAGAGTTTTGCTGAGGCGGGTTTACTGAAAGATTGTATGGAAATTTCTAAGAAGTTTAATGTAACATTTTATGATGCATCCTATGTTTCTTTGTCTAAGTTATACAATGCAGGGTTCGTGACCGCTGATAAGCAGCTCTATGAAAAAATTAAGGGAAAATTTGAAGCTTTTTTGCTCAAGGAACTTAGTGTTGAAGAACTTATTGAACAGATGTGAGTGATCCCTCCCGGACCGAGAAATTGTGAAAGAAGAAATCAGAAGAGGGCCCAAAATATCATTGGGTCAGAGCATTTGATAAAAGGGATGCTGAAAGGTACAAGGAACTAGTTGACAAGATCTACGTAGCCACGCAAAAATATCTACATAGATTGCCACCAATTGAATGTTGGTGCGTCGTACGGGTGAGTCGTATTATCTGTTTGTTAGTGTCTTTTTGTAGACTTTTACGTACCTGCTCTGGGTTTCCACATTCTACATTTATTAGGATGCAAATATATTCACGCCTTTTGCGCGCGCATAGATTTGGAATTCCATGAGAATTCATGAAGTCGGCTTTGACGTCGCAAAGTCTGTGAGAACACCCTTAGAGAATCAGTCAAATGACCAGAACACTTAAAGACCGAAAGGAAAAGGGTGAAACAGTGGTGGACGGGACGGGATTTGAACCCGTGACCTCGACGATGCCAACGTCGCGATCATTCCAAGCTGATCTACCCGCCCAGAAACAACCAATGCCAAGAAACTATTAAGCATTGTCATAAGTGGGCGTTCTGGACGAGGTTGCTTTCGTCTCTGTGACGCAGCATCTCCTCTGCGTATTACCCTGAACGCACGACCGCAAAAACCTACATTTAAATGCTGCACGCTCCTAAACCAATAGAAAGACCGTCACACGGGCGTGAGCAAGATTACTGTGAAAGTGAAGTTCCTTGGTGGAGCAAGAGAGATTGGAAGATCGGCAGTAGCGGTAAAGACGGAAAAGACTCAGGTTCTTCTTGATTATGGTGTGATGATGGATCGTGAGCCTGGCTTTCCAATGCATGTTCCGCCGAGGGATGTAGACGCTATAGTTCTGAGTCACGGCCACCTCGACCATTCAGGGGCAATCCCCATCTTCCACATAAGAAATGAAACGCCTGTATACGGAACGCCGCTAACCTTCGACCTAGTGAACATTTTGATCTCAGATTTCATACACCTCTCAGGCTATTACCTCCCCTTCGAATACATAGAACTTCGAACCATGATGAACAACTGCATTCCGGTTAACTACAAGGAAGAACAAACCGTGGGAGACGTCCACTTACAACTCTTGGACGCAGGTCACATTCCTGGAAGCGCCCAGATTCTGATTGAGGCTGACGGAAAGAGGTTGCTCTACACAAGCGACTATAATACTCAAGACACCCGCCTACTCAACGGGGCAGACATGGACTACGGAGAACTTGATGCCCTAATAATTGAAAGCACCTACGCCGACGAAGACCATCCTGATCGGGCAGAACTGGAGAAGGAATTTGTGGAGCATGTGACTGAAATCGTAGAGACAGGGGGAACCGCTTTGATCCCTGCTTTCAGCGTTGGGCGCTCACAAGAAATTGTCTGCATTCTCACAGCTTACCACTTTGAATACCTCGCAACAATGGATGGGATGGCTCGAAAAGTTAACAGGATAATGATGAACCACACGCCATACTTACGCGACCCCGAGCTGTTCATGAATGCCATTCACACCGCAGTTTGGGTGGATGGATGGAGAGATAGGAGAACAGCAGCGAAGAAGCCTGGAGCAATCATATCTCCAGCAGGTATGCTGAAGGGTGGACCAGCTGCTTTTTACATACAAAAGGTAGGGAAGAAGAGTCGAAACGGCGTCTTCCTCGTAAGCTTTCAGATCCCGGGAACTCCTGGTCGAGAACTGCTTGACAAGGGAAGGTGCCTAATTGATGGAAAGATGCGTAGAATAAAGGCTAGAGTTGAACACTTCGACTTCTCGTCCCATTGTGGAGCCAGCGAGCTTCAGGAGACAATAAGGCGGATGGAAGGAAACCCAAAGGCATACGTAATGCACGGTGCAGAAGGAAATCCGCAAAGGTTTGCGAAGTGGGTGAAGGAGGAAGCAGGGCTTGATGCGGTAGCACCTAAGGCGGGAGATGTCTACACCGTCTGAAGGGTAGAGAGTTGAGGATTGCGATCCTGCGCATCGGAAACGTGGATGAAGCGGTTACGCAGAACGTACGAGTCAGATTGTCTGAAGTTTTTCCACAAACTGTCTGCACAGTCTTAGAAAAGGTGATGCCTATGCCCCGAGACGCATACAGCTCAGCTAGAGATCAGTATAACTCGAGTCGTGTCCTAGCTGGAATGTCCGATTTTGTCGAGGATTGTGATGCTGAGCGTGTTTTGGGGATAACAGATGAGGATCTGTACGTGCCTCAGCTGAACTTTGTCTTCGGAGAGGCTGAGTGTCCTGGAAGGTTTGCCATAATATCGCTGAGTAGATTGAAGCCTAGATTTTATGGGCAACCGCCAAATAGAGCTCTCTTCCATGAGCGTTCCACAAAAGAGGCTGTCCATGAGATTGGGCATACGTTGGGATTGCATCATTGTCCCAACCCTAGATGCGTCATGTACTTTTCTAATTCTATACTCGACACCGACCATAAAGCGGAGACTTTCTGCGACAGATGTTATTCTCTGGTTGCAAAGTATATCTCTGCTGACTAGACACTGCTCTTGAACTTGATTATGCTTACCCGGGCATCTTCTATGGTAGAATCGCGGGGATTTGAACACCAGACAAATGGAGGCAACTCCCGCAAACCTTCATTATTGACTCTCCCCAAGCAAGAGAACTAGCAATTGTGCACTCTTTGCCTTTAGTCGAGAGACCTTAAGCGCGTACGCCTCGATCGTCTATTGGAAACATATTTAGATATGTTATTACATTAACCATTGGAGGAAGTGGCACCTGATGCCCAAACCCAGAGTAAGCAAGAGACTTGCTCGCCTGATTGAGACAGGAATTTGCCCGGCCGAGGATCCATTGAAATACGCAAGTGAACTGAAACAACTTGCAGACGAAATTGCAGATAGCGAGACAGCTCGCAATCAGAGTAGGTTCTTCAAGGCGTTGGCTGATGAGACCAGACTAAGAATCATCAAGCTTCTTGAAGTTCGAGAGATGTGCGTTTGCGAGGTGATGGTTGCGCTAGGCTTGACGCAGCCGACAGCCTCTCATCATCTGGGGCTCTTGGAGAATGCAGGCTTGGTCAAGGATAGAAAAGAGGGAAAATGGGTCTTCTACAGTGTCGCCGATCAGAAACTGATTGAAAGCATGCACAAATTGGGTGTTCTCTAGATTTAAGTGAAAGAGATTTCTCCTCGAATGTGACCTACATCGCTATCTGCACTAGGTCGATACTCTGCCTCGAGAAAGTTGACTTCAGAGAAATAACAATAAATTTAAATATTTAAATATATGTCCTCTATCTAAAACATGTACCCACGGAGCTAGCAAGAAAATGAATGGAAATTTGATTTGGAAGAAAATACTTGTCGGCCTCCATGCGCGGGCATCCTAATTGTGAAGTGATAATGGCCGAGCTAGGAGAAGACAGAATTGGCTGAGAAAAAAGAAGTCACTCTTGGAATTTTCGAGAAATATCTCACAGTGTGGATCGCCGTATGTATAATCATAGGACTATTGTTAGGAAGATTTCTTCCAGCTTTCGGTCAGTATTTAGACTCTTTGAAATTCGCTAAATTATCGATTCCGATCGGGATCTGCCTATTCTTCATGATGTATCCTACAGTTGTGGGTATAGCCTTCAGTGATATTAAGAAGGCTGTGAGGAAGCCGAAACCTATGCTTCTGACAATAATTGCTAATTGGATCATCGCTCCCCCAATAATGACGCTCTATGCAAACATACTTGTTGCCGACCCTATTCAAAGAGCGGGTATCATACTTCTTGGTATGTCTCCCTGCACGGCAATGGTCATGTGGTGGATCATGCTGGCCAAAGGAGACCTAGCTCAGGGACTAATAAACACAGCCATCAACGCACTATTAATGCTGATTCTTTATGCGCCTCAGTCAGCGTTCTACCTTGGTGTAAGTGGCATACCCGTACCTTGGGATCTGATCGCCATGAGCGTAATCGTTTTCATAGCCCTTCCTGTATCCCTAGGGGCAGTTTCCAGAAAGTTGCTAATAGGCAGAAAGGGAAAAGAATGGTTTGACTTCACTTATCTGGAACTTGTGCGCAAAATATCCATCATTGCGTTGCTGCTCACCCTAATAGTCATGTTTTCTTTCCAAGGAGAGATAATCCTTAACGATCCGATTTTAGTGGCTTATCTTGCCGCTCCGAACCTGCTCCATTATGTTACGATGATAGCCATAACCTACTCTATATCATGGTTTTCCAACTGGGACTACCCAACATCAATCGACACCACTCTAATCGGTTCAAGCAGCCACTTCGAAGTCGCCATCGCAGTCGCAACCACCCTCTACGGTCTTAACTCAGGGGCTGCCTTGGCCACAGTGATAGGTCCCCTAATGGAAGTCCCGCTAATGCTGTCTCTCGTAAGGTTTGGTCTACGAACACGCCATCTGTTTCCACGAAACAAAAGGAAAGCCAAGACACCGTCAGAATAAGAATGTGTGCAGGCGAGATCTCACGAGAAGAATCACAGTGAATGTAAATGAGGGGCAAAGTCAAGCGTGTTCAGACATTGAACAGCTTCAGAGAATTGTTAATCAGGTTACAGCCAGAAGAAATCTACTATGCGCAAGGACAAGCAAGACTATCTAAACCCCCAGTAGAGTTAAGACTCACCTTCGTTGCTGAAGGCACATAATATGTATTCAGTGATACGGCCAAAGGCAATGCACTTCGAAGGACAGGAATCCCAGTTCGCATAGACAAATACGGAAATTTCACTCTGGAAGAAGAAGACATCAAGAAGTTCATTCATACTCAATTGGCAAGCAAAGATGTGAAAATACGTTCTTTTGAACTAATGGGCGGCTATTGAACCAAATGTAAACCGCTCTATACTCACCTGTGCAAGGTTCAAAAATCACGTATATTTGCAAATAGTTACCAATTCAAGACATTTTGTCAAAAGAAGGTTACTGGTGGGGTCGCGGGGATTTGAACCCCGGACCTCGCACGCCCCAGGCGCGAATCTTAGACCATACTAGACCACGACCCCATCAAGGGTAAAATAACCAATAATTTATTCAAGCTTAAAAAGCTTGGATGCCGAGGCCTCATCAGAGAGATCCATGCATTTTCTTGTTTACCATTCCGTCGATTCGCTGAATCTTCGGATCGGTTCTTGCAACATGTCTATGAGTCACTTGACGGAATTGTAGTTCAATTCCAAAGACCTCTTCCAACAGAGGCTTCAGATTAGGAGCTCTCACCACCCATTCTCCGCTGGCCTGTTTGGCAACAAGTTTGCTGTCAGTCAAATGTTCAACTTCCCCCTTGCAATATTCCACGCATTTACGTAGACCCTTGATCAGCGCCTTGTACTCCGCTTCATTGTTTGTGGCTAAACCGATGTATTCCGCGTGCTCCTCAAGTGGCTTCCAACTCTCATCATAAATGCCAAAACCTATCGCAGATGGACCAGGATTGCCTCTCGAAGCGCCGTCTGTGACCAAGAACACCCTTCTGTGCATATGCATAAACCTCACATTCAAAGGGCTTTCATAAGTCTCTGCACTTTCTTTTTAACCGTTTCAACAAGCCTTTTCGTAACTACGCCCTCTATAGCGGCGCTTTCAAGCTTCTTCTCATCCACGACCCCGACTTTACCGCTTGGCCATACGCAGACATCGACCTCCAAATCAACGTAGCGAATCCCGTATGGGTAGAGCTCTATGGGCGTGTTAAGGTTGATGTAGGTTCCCTTGTGACGCCCTTCCTTCGAGAAATATTGAGTCTTGTAGTGCCATTCCCCGATTTTAGCCTCAGTAACAGCACGGTCACCAGCCTCTCTGCTGGTTCTCAAGCCGTCGTAAGTCCCTTCGCCTCTGACGACTCGGCTAAACTCGATCAAGGATTCCGTTTCATCGAAGGTTTCAACCTTTGCTTCACCTAGATGTAGAACCCTTCCATCTAACTTCACATGCTCTATATCTATCACGGAACCAACGGTTGGAAAGCCAGCCTCAACAGTCTGCCTGAACAGTTTCTCTACCTCCTCCATCGGACCGCCCTTCTCCAGAAGCCTCTCCGCCATATCCACAGCCACAGCGAAATCCCCTCCACACGCCTTGTAGTAGTGATGCCCCTCCATGGTCTCAGTAACAGACCTCCGAATCCCATCCAGTCTCTTCTTTGAAAGCGCCGGAAACTCCACATCCAAGAAATGGCTGCCCTCCCAGAGTTCTGCAGGAGCCACTGCCTCTTCAGCCTTTTCCAACACGACTTCTCCCTCCTTCACAAGACGGTCTATCTCGTCCTCCAGTTTCTGAGGGGGCTGATTTTTGGCTGCGGTACGCCATATTATGCCCCAGTCTTGAGGAGCCAACCCTTCCCCAAGCTTAAGTAGTCTTGACCGATCCTCCCGGTCTCGAATTTTCCGGCTGATCTTTATTTCTCTCTGCGGTACCAGGATTGCATACTTTCCTGGAATCTTCACCTCTGTTGTTAACGCTGGTCTTCTAGCTCCAACTCTTCTCCTTTCAACCTGGACTACAACTTCTTTCACATCTGGATTTGAGATATCCTCTTTGGAAATCCTGCCTATGGCTGACCCTATGTTTACTAGGAACGAGCCTAAACGTTCAGTTTCTACTATTCCCTTGTAGATTCCGTTTGCGGCGACTGGCCACTCTCTGATGATGACGTCATGAAGATTCGACTGTAACATCGACTTGAAGCTGTTTATAGACTCTGCTCTTCCCAAGGCGTGAACTCCTTGTCGATCACACCTCTCACGAACATCCAAGTCGGGCGCCCCACTTCGTTCCTCTATTCCAAATCGCTCTCTTATGCTAACGGATGGTTGAACTATTTCAAAGCCATGATCTAGAAGAAGTTTGGTTAGGCAAGTTGAGTAAACGCCTCGAACTCGCGCTTTAGCCAACAAAGACCCTCTCTTCAAGAACCCACTTTCTCAACTCGGTAAAGATTCCCCTCTTTTGAAGTTCTGAATTTCACACCCAAGATTTTCTGGGCCAGCCACATGTTTGTGTCTAGATGATCAGTTATGGCTCTGGTCAGGTAGACTGAGCTGCCTTCTGCCAACGCAACGTAGGGCACCAGCATATCAGCCAGATGCACATCAACCGTTGGTTTGGCCCTCAACTCTTTGCACAGGTTTTCTGCAGCCTCCCTCCCCACAACCTCGCTGGGCTTGCGTAGTTCACCGATAGCGTCCCCGCCCAAAAGCACTCCAGTGCTGGTCTTCGCCCACAACACAAGCGAACTGCCCTTCTGAACAGCGTTAGACCGGTCATTAACCACATGAACATTCGCTTCATACCCATAGGCTTTAAGGTGTCTTTTGGCGGCGTCAGCTTGACGTTCTGCAACCCGCCTATCTTCCAGAAACGTACAGACAGAGACCCCGTTCACCTCTCCTAGAACCCCGAAAGCCTCAAGGCATAAAGGTTTGAGTTGTTGACAAGGCTGAACCTCCAAGAAGACTTCGCCCATACCCTTCGGGTAGTAACCATACTTCTTGATTTTCAAGGAGGCTTCCAAACTCATTCGCCCAAGCATCGGCAAGAGCACATATTTCAGATAGTTGATGGTTGGGGAATGACGGACATCGGTGCCGCCCTTACTTATGTGGACTCGCACAGCTTGTTTGGCAAAGACACAAAGTGGTAGAATAGTCATAAGCAGCATGGGGATACTGCCTGCGGTGCCTATCTCAGCACGTATGCTACCTCCTTTGATTTCCCCCGGCTTGAACCAGAGTTCTTGAGAACCCAGCGTGGCACCTTCTGTCTCAGCGTAACAGATTCTTGCCGCCGTGAGGACAGCCTCCAGATGCTGCGGACGAAGACCAGGTTGACTGCGTTTCTGGCGGATGTTACAGATGTAGAGCGGTTCCCTCAAGACTCCCGCTAGCGCTATCGAGAGGCGTAATATTGTGCCACTACCACTCTTCTGGCTCCCGTCAACCTCCAACACTTCGAAGCCCCTGTTATTTTCAGATTAGACGACTCTTTTGATTATAGATTGGCTAGGATAAGACAAACGAAAAGCCATCAGAAATAATTTGCGAGAAACATGCACTATAACCTCCCCATAAAAGCGTTTTATGCCTTTAATTTTCGACAATCCCATGTCGGGGTGGGCGCCCCGGTAGAAGAAAGGCCACATCAACTATTCTTCTATGTGATATTATGAAATCTGAAACAAGGTTTTTCAAACAGGCATCCCTAGTTTACTTGGATATTCTCGCACTGAGCCCCAGAAAGAGAGCGAAGAAACGGCGAAGCCTTTCTTCTTTCTCCTTTCTAGGATCTTTGACTGCAATTGTTGAATGAGCAAGAAGCATCAAAAGGAGGAAAATGTTGGGAAAGACCCCAATATGTCTCTGCTGGGAATATGACGAAAAGATGTAACTTACCATGATGGCATAAAGGCTTTACATCTGTCTGATTCTAAGCATACTTAACGTCGCCTAAAAGACGGTGGAACCATGGAAGATATAAGGGCATATTGGCAGAATCCTTCGCTGGTACACGGATTATCGAAGAAAGAAAAGAAACAGATAACAGAAAGGTTTTTTGAGCTTATGGCGAAGGACAAAGAGAAGAATGCAGAGTGGAGAAGTAAATTCATGGAGGAGCGAAATAAGAAGCTCCCTCAGGCGTGCGGACCCTAGCTCATAAAACCCCCAGTTTATTTTGTCTTGTGAAATCAAAGACTCGGGTTCAAGCTTCTGAAACATCAGCCTTATACAGGTTTATCTCAACGGTTCATCAGCCTCTTTGGTAAATTCTGCAACGACCCACGGACACCGCCCTTACAAATATATAACTATGTATTGCTCCTAATTATCTGGAATAGTTGTGTCCGGAGGGAGATTTGTGAGCGAAAGAAAATTGAGCGTTGGGGAGTTGTTAGAGAGAATCGACGAGCTTCTCAACGTTCTGAAGTTGGTCTCGAGGGACCTAGCCGACATCTCTAAGGAGCTTAAGGCTGCAGAGGCTCCTGAGGCTGCACCCACCCCCCCAGCGGGTATACACACAGCTGAGGACATTCGAATGCTTTTTCCTAAGGATTTGGAACAGATGCTTGCGTTTGAAGAGAGCGAAGAATACATCGTTGTAAAACCCCGCCAGTTTCTGGGGTCCGAGAATTTCGCCAAAATCGCCTCTATCATCCGCGAGGCTGGTGGGGAGTATGTCAGCGCTGGAAAAGAGTCGCATTTTCGGGTTCCAAAAGAGAAGTAATGATTGCCATTTTCAAGGCTACCCGTAGAGATCATGCTTTAGACGCATATTCCTCTCTATCTCCACGCCCTTCTCCAAGGCAATGACTTCAACAAGGTCCTGTATGCCAGACGTCTCAATTTTCCTCTCCAGCACTTCTTCGATCTGAAAAACACCTGCTGGATTGCTCATGTTCACCAGAATCCGAACAGGCTTCCGATTTCCCCTCTCAATCTCGACCTTTGTTATAGAAAGAGCGGAAAGAGAGTGAATGTCTACCTTTCCTGTCTTGTATGGAATCCTTGCTCTCCCTTGAGCCATGTCGGTTCCATCAGCCACTTTCGCCGCCCCTGCCTCCACGCTCAGGCATTCAACTTCCTCGTCGTGGGAGAAGATGGTGTGGAGTATCTCCGACCTAAGCCTTATCGCAAGAGCTTGATCGTCAGGGTAAACCTTTCTGAGAAGCCTGTCAAGAATAGGATTCGCTATGGTGCAACCATGAATGTGATGATTGACGCGGTGAACAACATTTCCTATGTCGTGGAAGTAGGCTCCACAGAGCACAACAACCTTCGCATCATCAAGAGAGCACACGTTATTCTCGACGGTTGTAGGCGTAACCTTCTCAGTTAGGATGTCAAAGATTTCTAAGGCACTACCCGAAGCGATTTTGGAGTGAACAGGACCGTGATCGTTATATAGCAAACGCTCCACAGCCATAACGTTCGCCATATGAAGGCAACCCTGAACCTCTAAATCCCTTTCCAACAAGTGAAACATCTTCTTAACTTGAGGTCCCTTCAAATGGGAATATACGAGATCTGGCGAAACCACCACCAATCTCAGCACCACTCAACACTATAGAGACAGCACATAAGAAACTTAAGTAAGTCTGTTTCACCAAAGCGTCGAAAAAGTCTCCAACTTTTGCGCTGTATGGCCTGATTGGATTTCGTACTTAACATAGGCACCGGAATAGCCACCGAGGTTCTTAAAAGGTCAATTCAATATTGAAGCCATGTTTCAAACCGATGAACCCTGCATCACTCAGTATTGAGGAGAAATTTGCGAAGATCTTCTAATCTTCTCTTTTTGTGCGGTAGACTTACCTTGATGGGTGTTATGGAAATGTGTCTTCTTTCTTTTACAGCATGGAGATCTGTTCCCGGTCGGTCATCAGGGTAGTCCGACAGACTCCAACTGATTATCTTATAAGTCTTCTGTTGTTCTGTGCGTTCACTTGGCAGACCTTTCCACACTGAGTGAATGTCACCGTATCCTTTGTATGAGATCGTTGTAACTTCTATCTCGCTGGGCTCGGCTTCTTCTGGGACGTTGATTGAGATTATGTCAACACCTTTGGGCATACCGTACTCTAACACATACTTGGCAGCCTTTGCTGCAAGCGCCGCCGGCAATTCCAACTCTTCTATTGTGACTCTTTGCTTCTCCACCTGTTGCTCGGTGATTTTCTCTATGCAGTAGGAGACTGCTATTGCTGGAACTTTGTGGATGGCTGCTTCAAGGGCTGCACCAAGCGTTCCGGAATTGAGCAAATCGTCTATTCCGAGGTTTGGGCCCAAGTTTATGCCAGCCATGAGGAGGTCTGGTGGATGGCGCATGATTTTGTTTGTCGCCAAGAGGAAGGCGTCTGCTGGTGTGCCTGTGGTTGCGTATGCTCTAGAGCCGTCCGTTAACTTGGTCTCAGTTATTTCTATCTCCTCTGTGGTTAGGGCTTTTCCCACGCCGCTTCGTTCATCGTTCGGGGCGACAACCAGCACCTCTCCAAATCTCTCCAGTTTCTTCTTTAGAGCGATTAACCCGATGGATTGTATGCCGTCATCGTTGGTTAGAAGAATGGTAGGCATGCCGTGTTCTCCAGCTGCATTGGATCTGAGCTTGTTTTTATCATAGGAAAAGCCCACTGCTATTAAACATTCGCATAAGCGTAGGTAATGGTGAAGTATGCCCGATCGGTACCTTTAGTGCTGACACATACATAAACGCGATTTCGTAATATGTTTCGCATTAGAGCACTCCTTTTAGGTTCTGGTCAACAGGGATATGGATTGATTGTATTACAGAAACAGGTGTGCAGGGAAGATTATTATTGAGACGCAAAAGAAGGGACCGCCTAACCATAATGGCTCAGATACTGAACATAGCAAGGGAGGGAATCTCAAAAACCCGAATCATGTATGGAGCGGGTCTAAGCTTCGACCAATTGAATGGATATCTATCCTCACTTCAAGAGGCAGACCTTCTAAAAATCAGCATAAACAACGGAACAGAGATATGCAAAACAACACCAAAAGGAGTCAAATATCTCCAAACCTTCTCACAACTCAAAGCATGTATACAAGCAGCTGGAGCCTTCAAGACTGCCGGTAGTCTTCCGAAATTTTCCGTTTCAAAACAACGGCACGTATTCATCATTGACAACTAAGCGAATGCTTGCGCGCAAGGGCCCTTGGAAGATAGGTCTACGCCCCAAAGGGCCATGTGATAGGCTATTGTTGATTTGGAATTTGAATTGTGTTTTCACAATAATTTAATGTGCACCTACCGAACTCTTTGTGAAAATGTTGAGCAAAAAAGAAGAGATTTTGAAAGAGATGGTTGACAG
>JBHIEV010000034.1:0-12947 GCA_046760805.1 Bathyarchaeia archaeon | reverse complement strand
TGGAGCCGCATTATGCAGATGTACTCTTTCCCTGATTGAAGTAGGGCTTGAATTATCTTTGTGGCATCGTAGAGTGCTATCGGAAGAATACCGGTAACCTTCGGGTCTAAGGTTCCCCCGTGACCAGCCCGCTGGATGTCCAAGAGTCGCTTCGTCCAAGCCGTGACCTCGTGGCTTGACGGCCCTGGCGGCTTGTCCAAGTTGATCACTCCAAATCGGATGTATTCCTCTACTGGTCTCTCCTCAGGCTTGAAGCCGTAACGAGGACTAGTCTCCTCCTCAGCCTTAACTAGTAGCTTACGTTCTATCTCCCAAGGCGGGGCAGTCTCTTGCATGCCTATTCCAAATGATGAAGGGTTAGGATGGATTAAAAAGTTGATGGGCGCGCGTTCAGTCACGCCTCAACGCTATTTAATTAATACATTATAGTCTTGACAAGGTAACTATGACTGCTTGTCTTTGGGGTAGAAACTGCTTTCACACACTCGCAGAGTGTTATAGAGAGGGCTTTGTAACTTCAGCCATCTCGTCCAGTAACCCTGCCTTCTTCAAAGCCTCAAGAACCTCCTCATCGCCTGCACCTTTTGTGATTTTGATCTTCAGAGGTGTAGGCTCAACATGACCTATGTTGGCTCTTCTCCGCTTAACACCACTTACCTCAGGCGGACCTGTGATAAGCACAAAATTCTTGTCAATAACATCCGTAACAACACATCGCCTACCTGCCTCTCGCCCAGCAACCTTGACACAGATCCTGCCAATCTCGACAGCGGCCAACACTAAACCTCCATCAGCCACTAAAAGCACACAGACTCATATTTATAACTTAACAATCCCGCTAAGATTTGGCAAAAAGCCATCTATCAACAACCAAACACAGAGCCTCAAAAACCTCATCGACCCCCAGAAGATTCACATCCAAGATCACGTCAAACGGAGAGAAATCCTCACCCAGAATAAACCCATAAAGCCTCTTATAGATTGCCTTAGTCTTCTCATCCTTCTTTCTTAAAGCCTTCAGAGCGTCTCCAATAGTCATACTATCCCTCTTCGCAAGCCTTTGCGCCCTAGCATTTTCGGAAGCCTCTAACCAGACTTTGAATCCCCCGTCAAACAGCCAAGGCATCGTCCAACTGTCAAGGACAACATCACCTTGCTTCGCCCATTCTAACAACTTCTCATCAATTCTCCTATCAAACTCCAGATCATCCATCCTCCGCTCGAAGAAGCGCATTCCCTCGTCGCTCTCCCACCACCCCCTTCCACAAACATCATAGCCCTCATCAGCAGCAAGAGCCTTCAAACCATCCCCGCCGGAAACATACCTAAGTCCATACTTTTCGGCTAGTCTTTTCGCCACCGTGCTCTTCCCACATCCAGACATTCCGCAAATGCATATTTCAACAGTCTCTCTCCGCCTTTTGTCGATGTCTTTCATGGCTTAGGTGATCAACCTCTACAGCGCATGGGCGCTCCTTACTCTTTGCCTTAAAAGGTCGCGCAGGCAATCATGACACAACTGGCCGCCGTGCATACGCTCAACCTTTCTCTGACTTGCAGAAAGCTTGCTGACTTGTGACGGAATTAGACGTGGAATGCCTGAGAGCCTCTTGCCACAACGGCTGCAACGTGAAGAACCTACTTTCTCTCGCTTGTAATGGGTTCCGGCGCGTCCTCCTGGCAGCTGAAGGCTGTAGCGTTTCTTCCTCCTCGTGCGCTTGGAAGGCTCGGGCATCCTATTCGGCTTCCCCCATCCCCGTGGCCAAGCCAAACAAACGAGAGAAAAGAGCCCCACAAAGCAGGGAGCAGACGAGGTACCACAGGAAGAGATTTAGTGTGAGTTCTTCGCCAAACCACGGAAGAAAAGCCATAGGTCCTCTGACATAGGGACTTTCGAATAGCACCCAATCAGGATATCTGCCAGTGAAATAGAGTCCCATGAAAACCGGAACAACTATGAGAATGAAGGCGATGATCAACTTGCGGGCAGAGAATCTGCCAGTGAAATAGAGTCCCATGAAAAGAAAGATGAAGAACATGAATAACTGCAAGAAATTAATGACTCCGGTCAAATACGACCAGATGAGAAGGAAAGGGCCCATAAAGATGGCGGAAGTCTTCATTGATTGTTGAAACATTTTAGACTGCAGTTTCATTATTCTTGGTTGCTGTTTTTCAACCTTGGCCAAGAGTTTCTTATCTTTGGAACGCATTGCTTCCACCTTCAACTTGTTAAAAGCGGCGATGTCGCGCCTCCAAGCACTAAGCTGTTCTCTATCAGTGAGACGACTATTGGTAAAGGATACAACAAACTGGAGAAGAGCGGTTATGCATAAAATGAAAAGCGTTGAAGCCGGAGGAGCTGATAACCATTCTGGAATCATGGTGCTACCGCACCAACATCTTTAACCTTCAGTAGCTTTAACCTTTTTCCAGCTGGATTTTTGATTGTTTTCACTCTCCTAGGAAGCGGCGGAGGGCTGGATACATGTCTGCGATGCGCTCCTGCATCAGAATCTGGTAGTATTGGTATATGATGCCCACAGCTAGCAAGATGCCCATCCCTGTTCCATATACTCCAAGGAAGTTCGCGACTGACGCAATTAGCCCCACTATCAATCCTCCAAGTACGGCAACTGTGGGTATGTATCTGTTAAGAAGCGACTCAATTGGTTTGTTGGACCTTCGGAATCCAGGAATCTGCATCCCAGAATCGATGAGTTGCTTCGCAACGGTTCTCGGACCTAGACCTCCAACCTCAAGCCACGTGAGTGAAAAGACAATGCAAAATGCAATCAGGATGCCTGTGTATGCGAGCGCTCGGTCAGGACGGGCAGCGACATCAAAGATGCTCTGGGGAGAGGTCACATAATACACGAGCCCCCCCACAGGGTAGGGTTGCCCACTTTGTGCAACCTCATACCGGCCAAGGAGATTCACCCAGAAATTATCTCGACCCCAGGGTCGGCTCCAGAGGATCTGAGAAAAGAGATATACGTTTGCGAAGAGAGCAGAAGCGAAGATCACGGGCAGGTTAGACACGTACAGAAGTTTTATTGGGTACCTGCTACGGAAGCCTCGATAGCGAGCATAGGTTATTGGAAGCTCAACTCGAACCCCTTCAATGTAGATGACTATGAGAAAGACAGCTATCGTTGTAAAAAACCCTAGCATAGAAGGAAGATTCAGGGCGTTACCCTCAGGGCCCACTCTAATGAACGCATTCATCAGAGGTTCACGTTTCATAATCGTTTGAAAAAGAGCGACAAAGGCTCCTGAGCTCTTACCATCTTGCATCGGGGGAGTCGGAGCCATAGCTGACCAGAAAATGTTCTGAGCCACACCTGCCAGAATGAAGAGGCTGATTCCGCTTCCCATCCCCCACCCCTTCTGTACCAACTCGTCCAAGAGCATAAGCACCACTCCAGCGATCATGAGCTGGGTGAATATCACTAGGGATATCATTGGGGACAAACTGCCGTAGACTCCACCAATCAGATAAGCCGAGGCCTGAACCCCTATCATGATTATGGAAAACACCTTGCTAGCAGTGGTGAACAGTCCACGGTCTTCTGGATCAGAAAAATCGCACGCAATCATTCCCGACCCAGCTAGGAGCTGTAGAATAAGCCCCGCGGTCACTATCGGTCCGATTCCCAGCTCCATCAAAGTGCCTCGATTCGAGGCGAAGATAATTCGTAAAGCGGTGAGATCCAACCCCCGGCCAGTGGGAACTCCATAGAGTGGTATTTCACTCATAATGAGGTAGATGGCGAGTGCCATTGCGGTCCAGAAGAGCTTCTCGTTGAAGCCTACGTTGCGCTTTGGTGGGCCGACTTCTGGCACAAATCTTGAGAGGGGATTGAACAATCCGAGGAATCTGCCAGCCATGGATTTCTCCTTCAGTTTGGCTTCAAGATAGACTTGTTTGCGAAATTGCGTATGTTAAAGGGGCATATAAACACTTTGATGTAGGCCTTTGCTTGGAAGGATCCTGTAGAGATTAGAAGCAGCAAAAATAACTTAATAACTTAGACAAAAGTCAAAAGCAACATTTACAAACAGTTTCGCATGCGGGCTATTCAACAAAAATCTCTTCACTCTTTTCTCCCAAAATCTTCTTCAAACGGACCTCAAGCACTCCATTCTTATAAGAAGTCTGAGCAGAATTCGGCTCCACTCCAGCTGGAAGCCTAAGCTCCTTATGAAATCTACGCTTAGACGTATTCACAGAAATCACAAGTTCATCACAAGCTATGCGAAGATCGATATCATCTCTATCTACACCTGGGAGCTCAGCCACAACGACCACGTCCTCATCCTCCTCCATGACATCTATAAGTGGCTCCCTCTCCTCCCTAACCTTAGGCCCAAAGCGGCTCTTTTGCAGGTTACCGAATTCCCGGATCACAGGCTTTCCATCTGGCCCCATTGACATAGAAAAACCATAGACATAGGGTCCATAGAGCTCCCTTCTTTCAGAAGGTATATCGAAGGATCTGTGCATCATCTCATCCATCATCTCCTCTAGCCTGTCGAATTCATCAAACAGGTTGAACCAAGGAGATCGATGTCTCTTCTCCTTTCGTTTCCACCAACGGTCACTCAATGGTACTCCTCAACAATTTGCATAGGATCAAGCAATAAATACGTTACTATGTAAGTTTCTCTCTTCATATCCAGATGAAGACTAAGCCATTCGCTTTATCAGCTCGTTTATGGCTTCTCCGCGGTATCCAGTGACTCCCCCGGCGGTATAGCTTCTTTTGACTTTTCCCTTGAACCCTTTCTTGGGTGGACGAAGACGAAAGATCGGTTTTATGTCGCGGAGACTGGCATACTCAATCTTCAGTTCGTGTATTGCACCAGCTAGATCACCCAACGAGTCGTAGCCTATCTGCTGCGCATACTCTTCGGTCAATTTTCTGTTTCCGATGAGCCTTCCCCTCTTCTCTAGGAGGTGTTGGATGTTCTCCTTAGAGATTTCGCCCCATGTGAGGCAGTTTTGTGCTTTGCGGAGCATGCCTAGATAGGATGGGCGGTTGTCAATCAATGTGGCGTGGCAATTTCGAGTGAGATGGAGCATTTTGAGTGTTTCTCTGATGTCTCGGGGGATGTCGCTTGTTCCTCGAACACGAATGACTGCGAGGCATTTTCGTTTTTCCTCCATCTCATCTCACCCAATCGTCTGGTACTACAAGTCTGTACGTCTTTCGCAGAGCTTCAAAGACAGCGTAGGCGAAAGAAGGGATTGTTCTCGTGGAGCCGTAGCTTCTCGTCCAGCAATCCTTCACACCGGCGAGTCTGAGAATTATTTTGGCTCCTTCACCTGCAACCAAACCCAGGCCACGGGGGCCAGGAATTAGCACAACTTCTACTCCGCCACACTTTGCAGCAACTTCAAATGGGAGAGAATGCGGTTTCCCACATCCACATTCCCAGCTTCCGCACCCCCGACGTACAACGGTTACATTGAGACGAGCATCCGCTGCGGCTTTTTCAATGGCTGTTCTTACCTGTTTGGCTTTTCCTGAGCCTAGACCTATGTAGCCGTCGCGGTTTCCTACTGCTACTATAGCTTTGAATCTCGATTTCTCCCCTGCATCCGTCTGTTTCTGTACCAGATTGATGTCAATGACCTCTTCTTGCAGGTCTGGGATAAGAACGTCCGCTATTTCGGGTTCACTCATCTTTAGACCTTCCATGAAGACTTCTTCGATGGAGGTGATGCGCCCTTCAAGGATCATTCTTCCAAGTTTTGTGCGGGGTTTCCATTCTTCCATTTCTATAGAGCTCATACTATCCCTCTACAAATGATGAAACGATTTTGTCTTTTACTGAAGAAACGTGTTCAGCAAGCTGTTCAGGCTTCAATTTCTGTGAGAGGTACCTAGAGAACAGCCTTTGATAGATCTCAGGGTCGGAGGATAGCTGGCTTGCGTAGTCGGCAATGTGTTGTCCGCTTATTCTCGAGTCGTCAGGTAATACATTTTTGTCATGAGGAACCACCATACCTGCGTCGATAACCCCTTTTAACGCTGCAAAGACCCGTGCCCCTCGTGAGGGAGTCTGCAAACCTATATCTAAAACTGCCTCTTTAATGCCAGAGTCTACTGCTCTGTAGCCGCATAAAAGGCCAGTTAAGTAAGATGCTGAAAGGTTTCCGCAGCTTCCCCGCCACCCGTACTTTCCTGATAGTTCACGAGAACTGGCGGAGACAACAACTCTGTCGCCACTCGCTTGAGCTTCTATGACTTGGATGATTACGTACCTTGAGGTGCCTCGAATAACCAGTCGAGGGAGTCCAGACGAGACGAGGGCTCTTCTTGACTTGTAGTCAGTCTTCCCCTCTCTTCGTCTGCGGAATGGAACACTATAGCTTGGGCTCTTAGCCACTACCGTTTCCTCCCCAGTCCACGCGCCTTGATGTAGCGCTCTAAGTCAGCGATTGACTCAAACTCTCCACTACCAGCCATCTTGTAGAGATGGCGATAGACGCCTTCTGCTATCGCGTGGCTTGTTTTCAACTCGCGCAGTTTCTTGCGCAATGGTCTGATTTTTTCCATCCACGCTTTCTTCTTGGGAATTCGCGCACGTGTGGATCCGCTCTTTCGCCCGGGGCCTCTTCTAAGTCCCCTCTTTTTCTTCTCATGTATACTTCGTGCACGTGCTCGGCTGACTCCGGTCTCTGGGCGGCGTTGGATAGCACCTTCATGGATCAATCGTCGGATTTCTTCTCTCGTAATGGCTATTTCAACTTCCTCTGTTCGTTCAGGGTCAATCCAAACACGACTCTCACCGACCTTAAGAATTTCAGCTGCTAAGCGGCGTTGACTTTTGAGACTCAACTACGTTCCACTCCACCGTACTATTCGGCTGCCTCCTCTTCCTCCTCTTCGCCTAATTCCTCGCCTTCCTCCTCGAACTCCACAACTCCCCCTGGATTTAGAACGTGAATACCCAATTCATCAGCTATTGCGGAAATTTCAACTCGTTTTCTCGCCCCAACTTGGTGAGCAATCCTGACAGCTTGTGTCTTTGGATCGACCTTTCTAACTTCATCCACATTATGAACAATCACTTCCTCGTATCCTGAAGGATGAAGCCCCCTTGCTTCTTTGGGACCTCGATAGCCGACTTCAGGAGATCTTGGCCATCCCTTCACTTTTTTCCGCATCTTGCTGTCTATGCCGCGGGGTCGCCTCCAGTTCTTTTTCACTCGCTTGTACCGCCAGCTTTCTTGGCGTTTAAAATCGGGCTTCTTAGCTTTTGCGCTTATCCGTTTTTTCAATGATATCTCTTCAGAGGGTTCAGTCAGTTCTTTCTTTCCCTTCATTCTTCCATTCCCTCGTGTCGTTCATATAGAAAGATGCCGTCGAGAAAAACCCGAGGGTCTTTGCTTTTGACCTTGCTTGCGCTTTGGATGTTTGAAGCAGTTTGGCTGACATCCTCGATGTCTATCCCTTGCACAATTACATCTTCACTTTTCACTGAGACTTTTGTGTCGCCCATTATTTTTGCGATTCGTGGGCTTCGCTCTCCCGTGAAGTTTTCTATTGCTATCGTTCGCTCTCTTACTTTGACGGATATGGGGAAGTGAGAGAAGACTATCTTGAGTTTGTAAGTAAACCCCTTTGTTACTCCAGTTATCATATTCTGGATGTGTGACTTAACCGTGCCTACTAGAGCTGCTTCTCTTTTTCGAGGCCAGTTTGTCTGTATCTTGACCCGATCTCCCTCCAACTGAATGGACACGGGGGCATGAGAAAAATCTCGCATAAGAGTTCCCTTCTCACCCTTCACCGTAACGGCTCTACCACCTATATTGACCTCTACCCCCTCTGGAATTTCGACCCATTCAACGGCCTCGACAACACGCATTCCCTATTTCCCCCTCTAATAGACAAACGCGAGGAGTCGTCCCCCGATCCCTTCTTTCTTAACTTCTCGATGGGATAGCACCCCGCTGGAGGTGGAGACGACGAGAACACCTATGTTTCTGGATGGGAGAAAGCGCTTTTCAAATGCTTCAAACTCGTCGGATTTTACGCTGAACCGAGGTTTAATGGCGCCGCACTTATTTATGCGACCTAGAAGCTGTACTATGAATTTTCCGGCGCGTCCATCGTCGACGAACTCAAATTCGCCTATGTATCCGTTTAGCTGCATCACTCTTAGAACTCTTCCCAGAAGCTTCGATGCCGGACTAATCACGCATTCACGTTTGTTCCGCATCTCGTTGTTCATAATGGTTGTAAGTCCATTTGCGAGGGTGTCCATCATAGTCATGTCATATCTTCCCTATTCATATTTTCTGAATCCAAGTTTTTTGGCGACTTCCCTGAAACACTGACGGCATAAGTTTAATCCATATCTGCGGATGACCGGACCATAGGAACCGCACCTTCTACATTGGCGACTGCCCTTTCCATATTTCCGTTCCTTCTTAGGCTTCTGTTTTCCCATCTACCTCGCCCTCACTCTGCAATTTCAACTCCAAATTCGTCTTTAACAAACAGCATCGCTTCCTCAGTCGTCATCAGGTGACTCGATCCGACTTTTGATCTGGCGTGTCGTCGTCGCCTAACTCGGTCTCCCGGTCTGCCCATAGTAACCGAAATATTCATGCCGTAGATGCCAAGTTCCGGCACGTATTTAGTGCCGGGTATCTCTATGTGTTCCTTTATTCCGAAGGAAAAGTTGCCGTGGGCGTCGAAGCATCCCTTCGAAAGTTTGCCATCTATTGCTTGAAAGGCTTTTTCAAGGAAGCGTCTTGCCTTCTCTTTCCGAAGCGTCACAAGGCAGGCGATTGGCTCCCCCTTACGGATTCCAAAACCGCGTATCGTTTGTTTGGCCTTCCGTTTGCAGGGTTCTTGTTCAGTTAACTGTTTAAGGATTTTCGACGCTTTCTCTAGAGGTTCACCCGACTTCCCGACAGAGATGTTCACAGTCACCTTCTCGATCTTGGGTTTGATCATGGGGTTTTCGCGCCATCTACCGCGGATATCTTCTTCAGACAAATCAATGAACCTCCGTCAAAGATATCCAAGGTTTCTTGTCGCCGATTGCAAAAACTAGGTCAATAGTAGTTTGGAAGCGGTTTCCATCATTATTCTCGATGGTGGTGAGCAGACTTCTACGCTTTTGGCTTGGTCTCTCCTCGAAGGAGACGATATTGCCATGTCTGCCTACATTCTTTCCTCCAAAAATTATAGCTGGCACCCCTTTAGCTAGACTTGTGTGTTCAAGAATCTCTTGACTAGGAACGGCCATCTTGAGAACGTCTAATGTTCGATAGACATCTTCTTCAGGATTTTTGGGGTCGTTGAGCTGAAGTAGAACATTTCTTCCGTCATGGAGGTTGAGCTGTACATGCCCGCCTTTGACGATGTTCTTGTTCTCGATCCTACAGAGCTTGAATTGGGCTTCGTCTGCGTCTATTGGATGAAGAATCAATCCTTTTTCAGACGGTAAGACGCGATACGTCTTTCCAACAGCAGGTATTGAGATAACATCCATCAGTCCTATCGGAAAGGCCTCTTCTCTCTGTATTTTTCCGTCGACTTCTATTCTCTCTTGCGAGATTATCGTTTTTGCTTCTTTTCGTGTCTTTGCTAGGCCCAAGATGTCACGAACAACCAATGTCAGCGGTATGCAATTTGAGATAGGATGGGGACCCGGTTTGGGTTTGACTGTCCAAACAAGTTCCTTTCGATGGATGGGCCAGAATCTTGGCGCCGGTTTCCGCTTTAAGTGTTTCTTCTCGCCTTTTCTGCCCAATTTACGCTCCTCCGGGCTTCAATGAGGGCCCACTAGGCTTCTTAACTTTCTCGCTGGCGCCTTTCCGCTTCAATATCTCTCGACGCCACTTGTCGTCGAGGTTGAGTTGCGTTATCATAACTTTGGAGGGGTGGATTGGGGTGGGCAACTGGGTCCCGTCCACTTTCTCCCTGGTTACTCCTTCAACGAATATCCTATATTTCTGCCGATCAACTCCCGTCACTTTTCCCTCAAACCCCTTACGATCTCCAGCCGTGATCTGAACGGTGTCTCCGGTTCTCACGGGAACTGAGTTTGTATTGTAGGACTCCTTCAGTTTCGGAGAGAGCGGTGCAGAGAATCTTTTGTATCTTCTGTGTAAGGAGTCTTGATAGAGCCTCTTCCTTTGTTTTCTTGGTTTGGTTGTTTTCATCTGCTTCTCCTTCCTACACAATGATGCTCGCTGCACTCGCTATCCTAGGCCATCGCTCAGCCGCTTCCTTCGCCACAGGTCCCCGAATCTCCGAGCCACGCATCTCTCCCTCAGGGGTCATTATGGCTGCTGCGTTGTCTTCAAATTGAACCCATATCCCCTCGGCGCGTCTGTAGGGCTTCTTCTGTCGGACAACCACTGCGCGAAAGATTTTCTTTCTCATATCGGGCGTTCCTTTTCTTACAGAGACGACAACCATGTCTCCGACAGCAGCTGTTGGAATGCGTCTTAATCGCCCCTTGGATCCGATTACTTGAATCACTCTCAGTTCTCTGGCTCCAGTGTTATCGGTACATTTGACAACAGAGCCAGCTGGTAGGCCCTTTGAAATCTTCGGTCTCTGCCCAATCATTCCTTTGGCTATCAATGCCCGGGCTTTGGCTCTTGCTGCCACCTCATCCTCCCCCAGTTTTTTCAACAACAACAAAAGAAACAGTTTTGCTTATGGGACGGCATTCAGCTATCCTCACTCTATTGCCCTCTTCAACGCTTATACATGGAGGGCTGTGGGCTGGTATGTGGCTATGTCTTCGTTCGTAACGTTTGAATTTCGGCTTATACTTAAGATAGTCCCGCCTCACTACCACAGTCTTATCCATTCTTGCGCTCACGACGACGCCCTCCATCACGCGTCCTCTGGTTGAGAGAGTTCCGTGAAATGGGCAGTTAGGATCATCACAGGTCTTTCTAGGCTTCTTAAAAGAAAAGGCCATTGTTCACCAGAGCCTCCTGAACCGCTTCTTGATTCGATCTTCTGGCCGTCCAACGATTGTCTTTCCGTTGATCTCTACAACTGTCCCATCCGGCATTGTGAAATGGAAAACAGCCGCTTCTTTAATGATGGCTTTCTTTTTGTTTTGATGGATTATGACAAGAGTGTTGCGGGTTTCATCAACAACCTTCCCTGAGATGCCGACACAGGAGGGATTTGAACTCTTGACAACATTGGCGTCAAGACCGATGAGCTCGCGTTGGACTATTTGCGGTGTAACCTTCACCTTTCCTCCTCCATGTGCTTTCCTTCGTTCTCTACTGTGAGGATGCGGGCGATTGTTCTCCGGATTTCACGTATCTGGGAAGGCTTTTCAGGAGCCCCGCCAGCCTCGACCATCGTTCTCAGTCTCATGAGTTCGGTTCGTAATTCGGTAAGCCTCTTCTTTCGGTCTTCCGGAGACATTGCTCTGATATCTTTCATCCGTATGATTGGCATCTTACTCCTCAGCCTCCTCAGTCTTTGTCTCAGCTTCCTTCGCTGTTTCTTCGCTCGTCTCCTCACTTGCCTCCTCAAGTATCTGCACTTGGTCGGGGAACTCGGCTTCTGATGGCATTATCTGCACTTTTACTCCGTATATGCCTGGTTTTAACTGGACGTGTGACACTGCCTTTCTCATGTACTTCATTGTTGGGTCCCCGCTTTTCGGTAGATATCCTGCTCGAAATTTCTCATATCGAGCTCTATCGGTTCGCAGCTTCCCGCTTATTATTATCTCGGCCCCAAGTGCTCCAGCTTCCATAATTCTATTCAGCGCCCAGAAACCCGATCTACGGAAGTGCACGCCTCTTTTCAAGCCTGCAGCGATCCGGGCTGCCATAACATATGGATTCAACTCCGGGACTTCGATCTCGGCTACAGAGATTTGGGGATTGGGAAGGCCGAATTTCTCTTCAAGAGTCACGGCAAGTTCTTTTATGGTCTCTCCCCCTCTTCCGATGATTAAGCCGGGGCGCATAGTGTAGATTACAAGGTGGGTGCCTACAGGGGTTTTCGTTATTTCGACGCCGCCGTATCCTGCATTTTCAAATTCATTTTGTAGAAACTCGTCGATCTCTGCTTTCTTGACGGATTCTTCTATGAAGTGTCTGACCGCTGACATCTACGTTGTCTCCATCTGTTGTAGAATGAGTTCCACGTGGCAGAGCGCTTTGAAATAAGGCGTCATGCGCCCGAAGGCCCTTGGCTTGTATTTTCTGATAGTCATTCCTGGATAGGCTGATGCGTGAATTATCTTGAGTCTTTCAGTGTCCAAGCCTTTGAACTCCGCGTTTGCCTCTGCGCTTTCAAGAATGCGAAGAATTCTTTGTGCCGCTTTCACAGGGTATCTTCCTGTAGGGGGTTTATGCAGTCCGTGGCGATGTCCAACTTTTTTCTTGTGTCTGCCGTATGGGACTGGTTTCTTCTTTTGAATTACTTGGTTTAGGTACTCTTTTGCCTGTTCCAGTTTCATATTCTTTATTGTTTTGCATACTTCTCTTGCGTGTTTTGGGGATACTCTTAGCTCGCGTCCGCTGGCTTTGACTGTTGTTTCTGGGTCTATGTCTGTCTTTGAGTATCCCCATTCTGGCATCTTTATCCTTCTCTTTTATGTGGTTTCACATTGAGAGGAGTTTGGTCGTTTATATGTCTTTTGTGGTGATGGTGTTTATGTACGAGAGCAGTTTTCAAGAGAAATACGGTTCTTTAACATGGCTACTGTTGGGCTTCAATGGATGATGAAACGTGTAGATGGAGAACGGAAACCGGGATAGATATAGCGTTGTTAATGGTCTAGTCTGGTGGGGGTCTTTCTCCTAGAATCAGGTTTACATTGAGTTCATGGCCGTCCCTGATTATGGTTAGGGTGACTTGGTCTCCGGGGCGCTTGTTTCTTTCGGTGTAGATTGCGAGGTCGTTGAGTTTTCTCACCGTTTGATTGTC